>CAMAYN010000014.1 GCA_945862285.1 Akkermansia muciniphila
CTTATTACGGTGGACATGTTCGCCAAAACGTTGTTGCCGCCGTTCATCCAGAGAGTGGAGACTTCGTTAGTCTCATCGTGCCGCATAACGACAAAGAAGTATTTCAAGCATTCCTCGATACCTTCGCTCAGGAAGTAATACCACAAGAAGGGAAAAAAATTGTTCTCGTGCTGGACAACGCCAGTTGGCACAAGGCGAAAAGCCTCAACTGGCATCACATCACGCCATTTTACCTATCGGCCTACAGTCCTGATTTCAACCCGATCGAAAGACTCTGGCAACACATAAAAAGCCATTACCTCGCAGGGTATATTACCCGCAACGGAGCTGACCTCGAAGCAAAGTTATACGATACGCTACAATCGCTCTTAGAAAAGCCTGACGCCGTTCAATCTGTCTGCGCTCACGGCTCCTATAAAGGCAAGTGATGTTGGCAAACAGTATAATAACAGCGAGGGCAAGATGCTCCCTTACGAATCAAAGGATTGAAACAGGGAGTTTAGTTCTTCCTGCACCAATTCTTGATTTACCAAGGTCTCGCCGATTTCCGTACGAAGTAGTTCCCGATATTGAGCTCGCAGACGGTGTACTGCCACTCGAACAGCCCCTTCGCTCATCGTTAAATTCTCCGCCACTTCGCTGTAGTCCATCAATCTTCGATCTGCAGTTAAACAGATCTTTAGTGCTTCAAACCATGGTGTTTGCGCATGCATTACGGCAAGCTTTTCCAGCACTCGTCCGAGTAAAGTCATCGCCCAAGCGCGGTCGAAAAGTTTATCGGGACTCAGATGATCCACTGGTTGCGTTTGATAGCGTTCGTCGGCGTTGTGCCAATCCAGTGAGAGAATTTCGACTCCGCCACCACGCTTGATTCTCCTGTTTTTATCCCAATCGTTTGCCAAAAAATTCTTCAAAGAGACCAACAAGTAGGAACGGAAACGGCCATTCGCTGGGCTCAAGTCTGGAAAAGGATTTTTCTCTAGGAAATTCGCCAAAAAACCTTGTGTTAGGTCTTCTGCATCTTCCTTTGAGTAGCCCAGACGCCGAATATGCGCATAGAGCGGATACCAATAACTGCGGCAAAGCTCTGCTACTGCAGCTCGTGCTCCATCTTGAGAGCCTTTCCCCGCCGCCAGAATTAGCGTCCACTTGGTGGTTGCAAAATGGTTGCGCTTACCGTGTATGATACGCTCTTCGCGATTGCCCTCTCTGCTCACAAATCTGCTCAACGTTTGCTATTACCGCCAGCAGCTCGGCCTTTAATGGCGCCAATCGCTGATTCTGCCGCCGCCCTTGCAAAAAAGTCTTTGCTCTTGGCCGCCGTTTGCAGGGCACTAAGACTGGAATTGGTACCGATTTTTGCTAATACATCCGCAGCACGTTTTCGTGTTTGTGCATCTTCACTGTTTAGATAGGGAATCACCGCGCTTTCGGCTATGCTTCCCAATTGGATCAGCGATGCTCCCGCACGATACGTTTCTTGCGGGTCTGGCAATAGTGCCGCTAAAGGCTTTGCTACGCGTACGTCCTTCAGTTCCACCATCATCTCCATGGCAAATCGCTGCGTTTTTTCGTCAGTAGAAGTAGTATGTTGCATCAAAAAGTCTGCATCTGCCTTGGTCGCTAATTTTTTCATTGTGGTTTGTGCGAAATCCCGCAGGCGCTGATCCGTATCATTAATCAAAGGGCGAATTGCCAAGGCGACACCAATTTTTGCTTCTTCGGCTAATTTCTGGGCTGACAAATATTCCAGCGCGGCCCAGCGCGAGTTCACGCTATCTGCTTGCAGGGCTTTCATTGACTCTGCATAAACCTCTGTATCGCTTATACTGTAGCCTTGGAGTAACTGGCGCGCAACGTCGCGCACACGACGGTCATCGTGAAAGTAGTAAGGCAGTATTCCTGGCTTTGCGATAGGTCCAAGGGCCACTAACGCCGCTTGCGCGTCGCGGGCGATGTGAAACTCTTTCAAGCACTCCGCCAAAGGTTGCGCAGCTCGCGCGTCACCCATTCGGGAAAGAATTTTCATGCACTCCTTTCCTCGTGCGGAATTGGGAGAAATTTTTAGCATCTCAATAAATTCTGGCGCGTATGATTTGTCGGCCCATTTCGCAAAGATCGTAAAAGCCGCAGCACCGTGTTCCACATCATTTAGCAGCGGTTTAACAAGCTCTAAAACTTCTTTCGCGTGCGTTGACTCGATTTCCGACTTAAGAATCACTTGGAGTAAAGGGCGCATTTCATCTGGCTTAGACGACTTGAGTTCTACCAACGCGCGCTCTAAAGTCATTGGTTTTTCGATGGGATTTGGCTTTGTGACATCGGGGAGTGGAGAAGTAGGTGCCTTCGTAGAACTCGCTTGCCCGTGCCTTGAAGGAGGGCCTGACACCACACTGTAAGTAGCCTTCGGTAATAGGAGAAATTCGTTCTCGCTCACAAAGCGAACGATCAGACTTGCATCCAGAATATTGCGCCCCACCGCTTGCTGTCCGGCAACGCCATAACTTTCACGAGGCCAAACGATCATCACTCCATTCGCTTGCATACCACTAGGACGCGCGTAAATGTAGCTCGCTTGTCCCGTTACCTTGTTCTGAAAGGGGCTTTGCAAAGCCTTCTCTTTTACGTATCCCTCTCGAACCAAAGCCTCCAAACTGGGAGGATAAGCGCCACTATGCGTAGATTGATAGCGAGAAATTCCCTTGCCGATTTCGTTTAAATTCTGTGCACATAACGCCGTATTCGCACCAAACTTCATCGCTGAATAGGCGCCCTTTGCCATCGTGTAATGTAAAGGAATCATCAATGCCGCGAGCGCACCAGTTACCGTTCCCGCGATCGCGATCCCACGGCTGGTCGTTTTTTTCATCAAGGCGACAATTCCGAAAAGCAACCCAAGTAGTCCTGTCGATATGCCGAGGATAGGAATCAAGCCGATGATTCCTAGGACTAAGGCCCAAATCGCCCAGCCCTTGGCGCGCTTTGTCACAGAAGAAAGTTGCGGTTGCCATGCGGGAACCGAAGGTGGAGGTGCAGTAAGAGGTACAATCATCGCTTGCGAGCAACTTGGGCAATTCACTTCCGTTCCCCCAGCTGATTCATCAACGGAGAGTTTTTGGTGACAACTGGGACAATGAAATGAGATATCCATATTCTTTTTCTTGTTTGTGTTTTCGTAAATGGCTGTATCGAGAATGGTCAAGACGGAATCTTTCACTTGGCTGGCTTGCTGATAGCGCAGTTCTGGATTGCGCTGCATCGCGCGTTGCACGACTACATCAAGCCTGATATCGCTTTGTATTTTTTGTGAAGGTGGCGCCCAATCTGCCCCTGGTAATTCGCCGGTAAGCATTTGGTAAAGTACAACACCAAGCGCATAGATGTCGGCACGATGATCCACCTCTTGTGGTTTTGTGGTCTGCTCAGGTGCCATGTAGTAAGGCGTGCCAACCACTTGTCCGATATCTGTTAAAAACGGATTCGCTTCCACTGACGATGTATGAGAATATTCCTCTTCACCTACGAGTTTCGCCAAACCAAAATCGGCAACCTTCACCCTTCCTCCTTGGTCTAATAAAATGTTTTCTGGCTTAATATCGCGATGTACTAATCCTGCGTCGTGTGCGTATTGTAGTGCATCACAAACCATCGAGACGATCGTAAGTGCCTCTTGCACGGAAATGCGTCCCTTGTCTAACAATTGGCGCAGATTCAAACCATCGACGTATTCCATGAGCAAAAAATAGATTCCATCGACTCTACCGCTATCGTGAATGGTAACGATGCTTGGATGATTTAACCTAGCAAGTGCCTTCGCCTCCCGCGTAAATCGGTCTGCAAATCCCGGACGATCGTCTAAACCTGGTGGGAGAATTTTCAGAGCAACAGTTCGGTCTAGTTCACGCTGACGGACTTTATAAACGGCACCCATCCCGCCGCGTCCGATCAATTCGAGAATTTCCCATTGCGGAAATAAATGGGTCAGATCCAATAGATCAGGCGGTGTAAAGGGCACTGCAGCCACATGATCTGCTACGCCTTGACGCAATAAACAAGCCGGACATAGCCCCGCTAACCCTGCGGCAGAAAATTCCAGCCCGCAGTCAGGACAAATATCAAGCTCAGCTCTGTGCATGCATTATCTAAAAGCGAATTTCTATTTTTGTTACAAGAATTATTCCCGATTTTGCATGATTATAGAAAATGAGAAAAAAGAGTTTTATCAACAGCATGAAACGAGAAAATTGCCATTCTTTACCGATTGTAGTTGTACCGATATTATGATTGCCGTAATTTTTGTTCCCAGATGATTTTTGACCCGAGCGCGATGGCATATCCCATGCGACCACCGAGTTGCTGCCATTTTTTCTCTGGAGTATTATAGTGAAAGAGCTTGGCATCAGGATGAGAATTAAGAATCGATATAATTTCGTCCTTAAGTTGCTTTTGATTCGATTCTGAAAATGCATGATAATGCATTTGGAAATGATCTTCAAAATTTTTTGGATTCAAGTCATGTGTCTTGCAATCCCATAGGTAGGTTTTCCACTGAATATCTCGTTTTTCTTGTTCTTTGCTTTCGATCAAAGCGTAGCCGAAGATAAGGCTCAGTAAAACTGCGAAGATTAAAGTGAAATTTATGATCGTTGCCCAGAAGTTCACAGAATTAAAACGACGCTGCTTGGTGCTTTATTAGCCCTAGAATTGACATACAATAGAGAAAAGAGATTGCATGCCGTTTTTTTGAGTCGATTTGGTCACTTCGTAAAGTAGCGAAATTTCATTATGGTATGACCACTTTCAGACGTAAAAAACTCGTCGGTTCGCTGGCGGGCAAGGTGAAGCTGATTGTGTCCTGCCCTTGCTGTGGTTCATCAGATAAAATGCTGATGTTGGGCTCGGCAGCTTCTTGCGTGAGAGGTATGAAATAGGAATTGGGCCATGATTGTAAATCGGGCGAGGTCTCGATGAAGAGTGTCGTTGCGGGATCGATGGATGAGCGATTTCTGATAAAGCGATAAAGGTAGTTATCTCCTATTTTCGAGAGCGTAGGGAGGAGATGTCGATCATGGGTAACGTGGCTACCACCGAGAACATATTCTACGCCATTTGGCACACCATCGGCATCAGCATCGAGATTCGCTAGTTGATTGTTCGCATGGATGGCTGACCAATTTGCATAGCTCGCAAGGGGCGTAGCAACGAGGTAACCGTTAGAATTCAAGGAAAATGTGCCATAGCCTTCTGCGGAAATGCTTGCAAGCTGGGTGGCGCTCAAGCCGGAGGCATTTGTGCCAAAGCGGATGGATTGACCAGAGATCCATTTGCCCTTGATGACGAGCGTGGTAGCAGTGGGCGAGGTGGGAAAATCTGTCCAATTGATCGTGCTGGAGTCCGCGAATTGTAGGGTGGCATCTTGCGAGAGATCAAGCGTGGCATCACCCGTGAGATCCAGAGTACCGAGCTGTTGGGAAAATCCGCCGACGGCAAGTGTAGCATCGCCAAGTGTAAGCGGTGTGGCAGGTAGGGCATTTGTTTTAGCTAACGATAAGGTTCCGGCAAGGATGGAGGTGGTGCCGGTGTAGCTGTGGGCGTTTCGGAAAATCTGTGTGCCGAGGCCCGATTTAATGACCGACATTCCCGCAGCTCCATTCGTGATGATGCCCGAGTAATCACATGTGACCTCCGCGGCAGGATTGAGAGTAAGCTGAGTGAGGTTAGAATATCCTCCAGAGGTGGTTGTGAAAATGGTGGCAAGATTTTTTTCACCGATAAGACCGCCAAGGGTAAGAACGGTTGCTGTGGTTTTAAACCCGTTTGTGGCATCGCCAACAATCGATTCGGTGGTTTCGATGGCACTGTTTTGCACGGCGAGAGAATGGGTGAGTTCCAGAATGCCTTCGGTAACGGATGTAAAGCCGCTGTGGGTATTTGCGGCGGCAAGAGTTTGTGTGCCACTACCTGTTTTATTGATGCCGAGATCGTTGCCGCTAATGCTGCCAGAGTAGGTGAAATTGGTGGAATTATTGATCGTGAGAGTTGCCGCTTGTGAGGCGGTATTGAATATGCGTTGATTGCGCAATGTGAGTCCTGTGGTGTTTGTTAGGCCTGCGATTGTTTGGTCAAAGCCATTGAGATCAAAGCTAACAGTGCGGCCTGAACCAGCACCATTTCCTCCATGCAATGTAAGAATTGTCGTGGTGGGTAGAGTATCGGCTTGAAGTGCCCTCACAGTTAAGGTGACGCCACTATTTGCGGTGGTGATCGTGGTCGTGCCGTCGTAGGTATTTTGTTCTCCAAGAAGGATGGTTTGGAGATTGTTATTACTATTATTGAGCGTGCTAAAAGTTACATTGCCCGTACCACTGATGAGCCCGCTGTATCGCATGGTGCCACGTGCATTGGCATTCAGGCCGAAGGAAAATGTTAAGTCGTTCGATAAGACAATTGGCACATAGGAGGTAAACTCATTGAGCTGTGAAGATACAGCAGCAGCACCCGTAATTTCGATCGCTGTTGCTTCTCCTAAGGCATTCGCATGAGCAAGATCGACGCGGCCTTGATGGATTGAGAGCAGACCAGAGAAAGTAGTATTCGCGCCTGAGAGCGTGAGTAGGCTCGAATTTTCTTTGCGTAAGGTTCCGCTGCCACGTAGTTCCCCAGAGATATTTAGTGCGTTAGAGCTGTTGTATCGGAAGGTAGAATTGCTACCTATCTCGATACTGTTAGAAAAAATTCCTGCACTCAACGAGCTTGTGCCGCCGATTTCGAAGGAGCCAGAATTGGCAGGTAGCGTGATATTTCCCGTGAAGGTATTCGCGGCTGTAAGCAATGCGGTGCCAGCGCCCTCTTTGGTAATGGGATAAGCGCCAGAAATCACACCACCGATGGTAAGTGTTCGACTGGGTGCAACTCGCCAAACTTGAGCGTCTGCTAAGGCGATGGCGCAGTTCAGGGTCAAACCCACTGTAGCAGAATCCATATTAATATCGGTGGCATTTGCTCCAAGTGTCAGAGTATTTCCTGAGTTGATCGTAACATTTCCTGTGGGATTATTGATCGTTATGCCAGCCCATGTTGCATTGGCACCAAGGACTGTGGTATTTGCCGTAGTGACTGTATTATTCCACACTGCGGTGGTAGTGGCGTTTGGTCGTGTGCCATTTACCCAGCTTGTGGTTAGATTCAGATTGTTAGCATTATTCGCCTTCACAGCAAAAGGAAGAGTTGTAATGAGCAGGTTGAGCACATTACCTGAAACAGTAAGGCTGGCAGATGAGCCGTCTGGTAATCCATTTGTGCCACTCGAATTGAGTATGACTAATGACGTTGGCAACGTCCCTGTCGTACTCGCCCAAGCCATCAATGGATAGGTACCAGTTGTTAGAGCTTGATCGATGATCACGCGCACGTGTGGCGCGGCAGAGAAAGTTGCTGTTCCCGTGATGGTCATGGGAGCGACGGCACTTGGGAGATTATTACCGAAATGAAATTCTAGAAATC
Organism: Akkermansia muciniphila; assembly: GCA_945862285.1. Lineage (GTDB taxonomy): Bacteria > Verrucomicrobiota > Verrucomicrobiia > Verrucomicrobiales > Akkermansiaceae > UBA956. Next base: position 7,504 of record CAMAYN010000014.1, read on the forward strand.
CAGCAGCGGCGGTGGTGACTGATGCGCAAGTCCAGGTCTTCGTGTTATCAGTAATGGCCACGCCGAGGGCCGCTGTCGTGCTGGTGACTGTGATTGGTGAATTTGTAAGACTGCCACCCGTCACGCCCTGTAGTATGCCGTCCGCAATCGTCGTAGTGCCGGTCATGGTATGAGAACCAGACAAAGTTTGCCGCGCTGGCCCGGTTTTGATCAAGTTGAGATTCGAGCCGTTGATTCCACCTGCGAAACTCGCATCTTTAGCGGCGTTGATGGTGAAAGTGGCGGGTGTGGTAGAACTATTTATCACACGTTGACTGCGCAGACTGGTAGCAACGCTAGACAGCCCAGCAACGGTTTGGCTGAATCCATTTACATCAAAAGTATTGCTACGTCCTGAACCGCCTCCCGCACTGCCATCAATGGAAAGAACGGTCGTGATGGGTAAGGCATTATTGATCCCGATTCTCACAGACAAATTCGCATTACTTCCTGTCGGATGGAGTCTTGTATTACCAGTGTAGGTGCTAGCCGCATTGAGCAGTATCGTTTGTTGCGAATTATTGGCCACCGTTGATGTAGCGCCAAAGATTATTGAACCAGTTCCTGATAGAGGGGAGTTGAGAGATACGCTAGAAGTTGTTGATCCACTACCGAAGTCAGGTGCTTGAATGGTAGGCGTATCAATGATGGTAACGGGGGCATTACAGATGACGTTTTGTATCGTAGTGCGTAAAATCGAAGTCCCTGAAAGTGTGAGCGAAGTTGCCGCACTGATGGCATTTGAGTTTGCTAAGTTTAGTGTTCCCTCATTGTGAATGATCGTGCCCGTGAATGATGGGTTGGCGGCACTGAGAGTCAATGTACTATCGCTGTTCGATTTTTGTAGTTGGCCACTACCAGAAATAGCGCCAGAGAAGTTCTGTGTGGTAGAACTGGAATAGTGCAACATGGCGTTCGTACCTAGTGAGATCGGCGCGTTATAATTCCCTGCGCCTAGACTACCGCCGTTTGCAATCTGAAGTTCCCCGCCGTTTGCAGCGATTGTCGTTGACCCTGTGTAGGAATGATTTCCTGTTAGTATTTGCGTCCCCGCTCCTATTTTTGTTAGATTCATTGCTGCGCTACCATCGCTGATGTCACCGGCGTAGTTGTGTATCTGGTTCGTTGCTAGATTAAGGGTGAGATCTGATAAAGCAGATCGACCATTGTTCGTAGTAGTAAATAATGAAGCAAAATTTTTCTCTCCTGAGAGTCCTCCGATTGTGAGCGTAGGAACGGTAATGCGAAGACCATCTGTCGCACTGCCAACGAGAGAAAGATCAGAATCCAAGACGCTATGTTGTAAGGCGAGTGGGTTTTCCAGTGATAAAATTCCGGCTACGATTTTTGTAGAGCCTGAGTAGGTATTTTGTCCAGCGAGGGCGAGGGTGAAATTTGCGCTATCTTTTGTTAGATTTTTACCAATGCCTGAGATGATTCCAGAGATCGTTAGGAGTGAACCACTGGAGGTGCCAGAGGTACGAACGGTAAGGTTATCGTTAAGAATGATGTTGGTATTACTTGCGATGGAAACATTACCAGTGCCGCCAGCGGTACGCGTGATGAAGGATGTTGCGTTATCAAATTGATCAAATGTGATCGAGCCGTTTGTTCCGCGTTGTAAGGTAGTGGTTTGATTTCCCGAACTATCACCAAGGGCGAGTTCTCCGAGGGTTACAGGGATGTCGATGTTGACTGTTTGGTTGCCAGTGATGTTAGAATTGATTCTGGCAACATATCCCATACTGTTAGGGATGGTGGCAGGATTCCAGTTTGTAGCTGTATTCCAACTATAACTTCCCGCCGCGGTGGGTATCCACATGCTGCCGACTGGTGGTGGCGCGGGTGTGGCAATGACTGCTGTATTTGAAGTAACGACGGGAGTGACACCTGAAGAAAATCGTGCTTGGGCTTGGGAATTTGTGCCGCTCACTGTTGCTAAGCTATTACCTCGGTAAGCGATGGATGAACCATCACCAAGGTAGAGAGTAATGCTGTCATCACCATTACTCGATATGATGCCAAAGCGTCCTTTAAAAGTGATTCCAAATGCGGAATCAGTATAGGTTTCGGTGGGATTAGGATTCGAAAAAACGTATTGCACTTGGCTGCGGGAGCCTGTTGTGCTTTCGACTTTTACCCCACATACTACATTGCCACGAGTAAGAGTGGTGACGTTGCGAATCGTGTCTGTGCCATTGCCTAGTTGTGGCTCGTAAACAGTGGCAAAGGCTTTTTCCCACGCTTCACCGATTTGGCGGATCACGAGTGTGGGAGCAACGCGAGAGCTGTAAGGACTGGGCGCATCGACGATGGCTGGGCTATCGACTTTTGCATACTCGCGATTTGCCACGGCGGGCATGTGCACATTCATGTAACGCGGAGTGCCTGCAACCGTGGCAGAGAATTTCGCCCGAAAGGCCTGATTGGTAGGACTGCTTACGCGAGTGTTCGTGAAATAGCGCCAGCCAGGTTGATCGTAAGTATCGCCGATGTCATTGGCAAAACGATTTGGCTGGCTCACAGTAGTAAGCGGCGAACCATCGGCCAGAAGTTCTACTGCGGTATCGCCGAAATTTCGATAGATGTAATCATGGTATTGATTTGTGACATTTCCATTGAGCGTCGTTGCCGTGCGATTGGTAACGGTGGATCTGGTACGGAAAAAATCGACATAGTATCCTGAATTCGGCGATGTCCTAACGATTGCCATGGTGCGCTGTTGGGTGCCTTCGGCCAATGCGCCGCGATCATCAGCAAACGAGCTACAGGTAAAGGAATAGTTCTCGGATACTGGTGCAACATCCACTTTTGGTTCCATAGAAACGGTCTGTACTGTATTGATGGAAAGGTCTTGCCAGCCACCTTCCCCTCGCGAGCCACCATTCACGATGACGGTATTATTCGCGGCGAAGAGACGGTAGTATTTTTCATGATCTTCATCGCCATACGATGTTCTGCCAGATTTTGCACCCATAACATGACCCGCGCCGTAGATCTCCATACTCATGCCGCTGGCGTGGCTATGGATGTGAGCTGCTCCGCCCACAAAGCACATAAGGCCAAAGTTGGGATCTTTCGTCGGGGATTCGTTACGTTGCAGTGCTATGCCCGCATACGGCAAGGTATCTGTGCGGGGAAGTTCAGGGAAAACTGATGGTTCGGGAATGACGGCTGCTTGCCAAAGAAGCTGAACCGGATCATTGAGCATGGATAATCGATCATACTCATGGAGTGTCGCACGATTGTATTCGCCTGCGGCTTGACCACCGTTGATCAGCGAGCCGAGCAGCGTCGCGAGCTTGGTATCACCAATGGCTACGGCGTGTTGATAAACGACTTCATATTGAAAATACGGTTGCCCACTCGAATCTCGATGGCCATCGCCGAAGCTAACTTGTTGGCCATTCGGGTAACGAAGCTCGCTAATCCGAGGCAAGCTTTTTGGGAAGTTCGGGTATTTATCAAGTAGGTTTAGGCTCGGGTTAAATCGATCCAACTGCACGAGGTGAGTGGAGCGGATGGAACCGACCGCGCCGGCATACTGCAGTGACTCTGGCCAAATATTTCCTTCGCTTTGGTAATGACGATAATCATACTCGAGTGACGCCTGACGCGATGTTCCCGTTGTGAGATAGACTTCAATCGCGGTATTGCGTTCGGTTGTGTTATCGAGGGCCAGTAAATTATTCAGCATGGCTGTTGCCATGAGAGCAGACCAGTTTGAGTCTCGTTGCCCGTGATCACGTGTGAGTTGATAATATTTCCGAAAAACGGTCTGGGCATTGGTGAAGTTAAAATTGACGTTGGTCGCTTTTTTCACATCGTAAACTTGGTTTGTTAGAATCCATGGATGTAGGAGGTCATAAATGATGGGGAGCTGAACGGCATTGACCCGGGCCTCTTTGAGCAGATCGGTTTGGAAGATCCAGCCGCCGTTACCCGTACTTGTAGAGGCAGCAACTGGCACAAGCGTGGTAATGGTATTATGTAAAATATCCGCTGCGCAACGGGCATAGGCTTCATTTCCTGTTAGATAAAACAGAACAGCGCAATCTTGGGCATCGTTGAGCATTTGTTCGAGAATGAAACGTACCGTGCTTTCTGAATAGGCGGGTATGGTTTTCAATCGTGGAGTCGCGTCCGTCCAGTTGATGACGGGAAGTTGACGTAAAAATGTATTACGATTCGCTTGATGGCTGGCGAAATCATTCGCAACGCGCGCGACGATTCCATTGTAAACAGATGTGGCCCATGGATTACCGGCAATTTTGGCCAGAATATTCGCTTTTTCCGAATCTCTTACCCAAATAAACGGGCGAACATTGCCGCTGGGATTATTGTAGATGATACGCGGTGCGTTAGCGGAGGCGTTTGCTGATGTGATGGAAAAACTCGCCGCAACGGAGGGCGCGGAGTCGGGGCTCAGACGAATAAAAACGTATTGTCCCGCACCTGCGCCATTGGCGTATTGGGTGTTGAGGTAATTCCTCAAGGATGTTCCAGAGCTGTTTGTATAAATCGGACCATTGGCCGATGAACTGGTCAAAAAATCGTTCTGCAAGAGTGTCGCATCGCTGGGATCGACGGTCGTAGTTTGACCATAATAATCGGTGGCCAAGACAGTCGCCGATGCTCTACGGCCTAAGCCATAGAGATCGACGTTTGGTGGTGTCGATGTTTTTGATGCGACCAATACGCGCAACGATGCTGATGAAAATGGATTGGAAACGGCTCCGAAGTTAGGTAGTTGAAAAACCAACACGGGAGAACTTCCAGGGAGAGGGCTACCCGTAGAGCCTGCTACCAAGGTGGTATTTGATGATGATGCAAGGGTGCTATTCGATCGACTATCGGCATCCTGAGATAACCCTTGCATGCTAGCGGAATCCGCAGAGCTGAGAAAAACGATTTGCCAAATCATGAACAAAATCAGCAATGAACTGCGGGAAAAATCGCTGATTTTGATATTCATTCGAAAGGCAGTATGGTGAAGCGATGAGTCTCGAATGTGGATCCGGTATTTCTGTTAGAAGTTCAACTTAGGCTTTTTTTGCCAGTAAAGAATCTAGGACAGTTCCGCCGTCACAAATCTCAATGGGGCGATCCCCCGGTGCCATCAATTCCTTATCGGCATTGATACCGATTTGATGATATATCGTAGTCGCTAGATCAGAAACACTTACCGGATCGTTTTCTGGCTCTCCGCCAAGAGCATCGGAACTTCCATGAACATAACCCTGTTTGAAGCCACCACCCGCAATGACGGTGGAAAAAACGCGAGGCCAGTGATCACGTCCGCCCGTAGGATTGATTTTCGGCGTGCGACCAAATTCCGTGGTAATCATCACAAGCGTGGAATCCAGCATACCACGCCGATCGAGATCTCGAATTAAGGCCGCTATAGCTTGATCTGTACGCGGTAAATTCCCCTCGATACCGGCTTTGATGTTATCATGATGATCCCAACTACCAGTGGTGAGAGAAACGAATCGCACACCCGCTTCGACAAGACGTCGTGCGAGAATCATGCGTTGCCCGGCTTCATTTTTTCCGTATTCGTTGCGAAGTGCCTCAGGTTCAGCTTCGAGATTAAATGCCTCACGTGCTTGCTGGGATGAAATCAGCTTGTATGCGTGTTGGTAAAAAGCATCCATCGAGTCGAGGGCATCTGATTTTTCCATGGAGCGGAAATGCTCATCGACAGAGGCAAGAAGTGATCGACGACGAGCAAAACGCTCATCACTGACGCCATTGGGGAGGTGTAAATCACGGACTTTAAAGCCTTTTTGTGCGGGATCTGCTCCTAAGGCAAAGGGGCCGAAGGCAGAAGATAAATAGCCAGAATTGGCAAATTCATTCGGCACGGAAGGCACACATACATACGGTGGTAAATTATTGCGTGGGCCGAGTTCATGGGAGATGACCGAGCCGATGGACGGATATTCCACAGCAGGCGATGGCCGATAGCCGGTAAACATGTTGTGCGTGCCGCGTTCATGCGCCGCTTCGCCATGAGTCATGGAACGAATGATCGTCAATTTATCGGCAATCTGTGACGTATGTTTCATAAACTGCCCGAACTGAACGCCTTTAAGCTTGGTATCGATGGCACCAAATGGCCCACGATACTCCGCTGGAGCAAGAGGTTTCGGGTCGAAGGATTCTTGATGAGAAAGACCACCGGGTAGGAAAATATGGATGACTCCTTTGGCAATGCCCTCCTTCGATTCATAAAATTTCTGCGCTGCCAGTGCTTGGTTTTTCAAAAAGCCTGGCAGTGACAAGCCAAGACCTCCTAGCAGACCTACGTAGAGGAATTCCCTGCGAGAGGAGTAATGTTCCAGAGGATTACCAGGACAGCGATGTTTCATAACGATGGTTTTTTTGTTACTCCTTTCTTACGAAAGGAAAGAGGAAAAATATCATCGTTGTAAAAAATAGCCAGAAAAAGAAAAGACCAAGAGTTCCTCGCGGTCATTCCTTTTTTTCATTTTGTTGAATTACGCAATCGTCAATACTTTTTCAACGATACGGCGCGGATTCGGCAACTGCTCATCCTCGATATAAGGCGAATAAATTGCGGGTGCATCCAAGGAGCAAACACGTTTGATCGGTGCATCAAGGTCATCGAAGCAATGATCTTGGATCAATGTGGCAACCATGGCAGAAACTCCGCCAAAGCCCTTGGATTCATCGACGAGAACGACGCGATGTGTCTTACGAACGGTGCGCAAAATTGCGTCTTGATCCAAGGGGCGAATACTGCGCAAATCAAGAACGTCGCAGGAAATATTGTGCTCTTTTTGCAAGGTTTCGGCAGCTTCAAGGCAATGAAGTACGGAACGACCGTGGGCAATCAAAGAAAGATCAGACCCCTCACGCTTCAAGTCAGCCACGCCTAGTGGAATAACATGATCACCATCGGAAAGGTCCGGAACAGGTCCGGTATTTCCATACAACTTGGTATTTTCCATGAAGAAAACTGGATCGTTGTCGCGGATCGCCGACTTGATTAGGCCTTTCACATCATAAGGTGTCGCTGGTGCAACAACTTTGATTCCTGGAAACGCGGCAAACAAACCTTCCGGTATGTGTGAGTGAGTCGCTCCTACGCTAGTGCCGCCGTTGGCGGGTCCACGGACTACGATTGGGCAGTTGATTTTTCCACCGGACATGTATCGTACGCAACCAGCATTGTTGACCATTTGGTCGAAAGCGACGGAATGAAATGACCAGAACATCAGCTCCATAACGGGGCGAACCCCCAGCATGGAGGCGCCAATGCCCATACCAATGAAGCCCGCTTCGGAAATAGGAGTATCAACGATGCGCTTATCGCCCCATTTTTTCCAAAGTCCTTCGGTGACTTTGTAAGCACCGTTGTATTGAGCAACTTCTTCTCCCATGATGACTACATTTTCATCACGTGCTAATTCCTCATCCAATCCCTCGCGGAGTGCTTCTCTGTATGTCAGTGTACGCATAATATTTTAAGCAAATTCGTTGTAAAAAAGTATCCTGATTTGTAAGGAAAAATTGATTAGTCGTTAAAAAAATGGCGACCGGTTGCTCCCGCAGTTGTCCGGTTATCCACTTCCCAATAAACATCGTCCATGATGTCGGATACGGTAGGTGCGGGAGAATCATCAGCAAATTGCACTGCTGCTTGCGCTTCTGTCTGCGCTGCTTTTTTGATCGCATCAGCCTGCTCTGCAATGAAAACACCTTCCTCAATCAAACGCTGACGGAAAGTACTTATGGGATCGTGATTATTTTTGTAGTTTTCGATTTCCTCGGGACTGCGGTATTTTTTGGCATTCGCATCTGCTACGCTATGTCCATAATAACGATAAGTATTGATCTCAAGGATCGTAGGACGGGATTCGTTTCTCGCGCGATCCATCGCAATTTGTGTTTTGGCACGAACTTCGTAAAGATCAGAACCATTCACCACATCCCACTCCATATCGTATGCTTCAGCGCGCTGCGCAAGGCAACCACGATAAGCGGAAGAACGCTTTTGGGAAGTTCCCATCGAATAACCATTGTTTTCGATGACGTAAATGACGGGTAATTCGAAAAGTGAAGCAAGGTTCAGAGATTCATGATACGCCCCTTGGTTGACGGCACCATCACCCAAATAGCAAAGAGCCACGCCATTCAGACCTTTGTATTTCAATCCGTATGCCAACCCTAAACCGAGAGGTGTCTGACCAGCCACAATACCGTGACCGCCCCAGAAATTTTTATCGGGAGCAAAAAGGTGCATCGAGCCCCCCTTCCCTTTGGCTGATCCAGTAGCTTTACCGAACAATTCTGCCATACATTCATTCATGCCCATGCCCGACGCAAGACCATGTCCATGGCATCGATACGCGGTGACCGTATGATCATTGACACCACACAGAGAAATCGTGCCAACTGCAACAGATTCTTGACCGATGTACAGGTGCAAAAATCCACCCATGCGTCCCGCGTTGTAGTATTTCAGAGCCGTTTGCTCAAATACACGAATGCGAGTCATCTGTGTAAACAGATCGATTTTATTTTCGGCTGTTAAAGCGCGATTGATCGGAGAACTTGCGAAGTCCAGTCGTGAATAGTTCGAGGCAGCAAATGACATAATTGATGTGAGGTAGTTTATCCTTTGATAAGTTCGTTTCGCGGACGCAGGGTATATGGGGAATAGCGCTGAATCGCAAGCATAAAAAGTGCTGTAAAAATCATATTTGAAGCAACAAGATTGCGTAAGAATATCCACGTTGGCGCATAACCAGCAGGGCCTGTCCACTGTGCATGCAGGAATCCATCCCAAGTTTTTGTGTAAAGATCTGTCATGACAAAAAAACTAAACGTATTGGTAATCAAGTGAAATAATAATCCAGCAGCAATCGCAAAAGATTGCGCGCGGAGGATAGATGGATATTTTCTAACCCATGGCACGAGCACAAGAGCAGCGACAAAACCAATGAGTGTAGCAAATTCATTCCATCCAAAGAGAGGAAGATCGTAGCAGAAATTCATCAATGGATTCGAAATGAACCATGCGAGAGCAGGTAAGATCCATTGACGCGAACCTCGGAGAAAAATTAAACTACACAGTAAAAATGCTGGCAAAGGAGTAAAATTGTTCAGCCCGATACGACTGGCCATCAACCGGAAGACAATGAATATGGTGAAAAGTAACAAAGACGGCAACCACTGACGCATGCATGAAAACACTATATTTTCCGCGTTCTGACCAGTAAAAAATCATTATTTACCAACTGGGCTTTACTGCTTATACTTTGCGTATGGAAGATTCTCACCTCATGCATAGCGCCTGGCAGACGCGAGCAAATGCTCATGCTCCCTACTCCCAATTTCAAGTTGGTGCTGCTGTAGAAACGTGTGACGGAAAAGTTTTCTCTGGTTGTAACGTTGAGAATCTTTCATTTGGGCTAACTATTTGCGCGGAGCGCGTTGCGATTTTTTCCGCCGTAGCCGCGGGGCATCGCGACTTTTCGCGTATCGTCGTAGTAGCCGATACAGATCAACCTATCTCTCCCTGTGGTGCATGCCGACAAGTCATGGCAGAGTTTTCCATTCCGGAAGTCATTCTAGCCAATCGCCACCAACAACTCAGATTCACTTTAGAAGAGCTTCTGCCACGCGCCTCCACAGGTATTTTAAATCGATAATGTTCCACGTGGAACAGACTTTTCCACTTTATAGATCTTTCCCATGTTTCTTTATCCAAAATCATACGACGTCATGGTCATCGGAGCTGGTCACGCAGGTGTCGAAGCCGCTCTCGCGGCCGCACGGCTTGGTGCCTCAGTAGCCATGATCACCCAAAATATCGATAGTATCGGGCAAATGAGCTGTAATCCAGCGATCGGTGGACTCGCCAAAGGACATATGGTTCGAGAAATCGATGCCCTCGGAGGTGCCATGGCACTCAATACCGATGCGACAGCGATTCAATGGCGCATGCTCAATACTAGTCGTGGCCCCAGTGCCCGTGCACCACGTGCCCAGTGCGATAAAAAAGCCTACCAATTTCGCATGAAATGGCTGCTTGAAAGTACACCCAACCTCGAACTTCACCAAGGAAACGTTGCTAAGCTTCTCGTGAAAAATGATCAGATTTACGGAATCACAACTTCTCTAGGATTAGAATTTCATGCAAAATCCGTTATTCTCAGTGCCGGTACTTTTATGCGCGGACTGATGCATGTGGGGCTACAAAATGAAAAAGGTGGTAGAATGGGCGATGCGATATCGACTGTCAGCGATAGTCTGCGTGAGTTAGGCTTTACTGTAGAACGATTTAAAACCGGCACACCATGCCGACTTAATGCCCGCTCACTAAATTTATCCGTATGCGACATTCAATGTGGCGATACGCCCCCGCCCGAATTTAGCTATCGCAGAAATACCATTCACCGAGATAAAGACGAGATCTTTACGCTCAACTCTTGGGCTGATCCAGAGTTCCACGTGGAACAATTACCCTGCTACATCACCTATACGAATCAAAAAACCCACGATATTATCAGAAATAATCTCGATAAATCACCCATGTATTGTGGTGTAATTGAGGGAGTGGGTCCAAGGTATTGTCCATCAATCGAGGATAAAGTCGTTCGCTTTGCCGAAAAAGAACGTCATCAAATTTTCCTCGAACCTGAAGGTCGCCATACGCGCGAATATTATGTAAATGGCGTATCCACTTCACTCCCCTACGATATACAACTTGCTTTCCTGCGCAGCATTCCCGGACTCGAGCAATGCGAAATCCTTCGCCCTGGATACGCTGTTGAATACGATTACTGCCCACCCACACAGCTATACCCCACGCTGGAAACCAAACGAATATCGGGACTTTACTTTGCTGGGCAGATCAACGGCACATCAGGATACGAAGAAGCAGCGGCACAAGGACTCATTGCCGGCACCAATGCCGCACGTAAAGCCGCAAATCAACCAGAATTTTTGCTTGGCAGAAACGAAGCCTACATCGGCGTCATGATCGATGATCTCGTCACCAAAGGCTGCACAGAGCCGTATCGCATGTTTACCAGCCGTGCGGAATATCGCTTGCTCCTAAGACAAGACAATGCTGACATTCGCCTTACCCCAAAAGCCGCAGTAATTGGCCTCGTATCTCAAGATCGCATCGACGATGTTCAGCAAAAAATTGCCCAACTTCATAAAGCCGACCATTTCCTCCGAAAAACAAATCACGAAGGAGTAAAACTGAATGTTTGGCTGAAACGTATCGAAAGTGAATGGCAAAATTTACCAGATACGATGAAAAAGGAATTCCCTGAATCACTCTGGCCTATCATCGAGACCGATCATAAGTATGAAGGTCATCTCGCGCGGCAGCAGACACAAATTGATCGGCTTAGCAAAGCAGAACAGAGAAAAATACCTGCGGATCTTGATTATTCTAGCATTACGAGTATGAAAACAGAGGCCAAAGTCAGGCTGAGTGCCATCCGTCCTCAAACGATTGGGCAAGCTTCTCGCATTAGCGGAATTACCCCAGCTGACTTAGCACTCCTAACCATTTGGCTAGAAAAACAATCGCGACGTTCCGATTCCGTAAGTTCATCAGCTCAAGTGTAGAATCTCCTTGCCATATCCAGTAAAAATGTTAGCGTACGAATCGTCCCTAACCCAATATGCTATGAAAAAATATCTCTCATTATTGTTGATTGGATCTTTGCTTGTAATTTTACCTGCCCATGCACAGGAAAAAACTCCGGCAACGATTTCGCCAAATGCTTTATATCAAGCTGGAATTCAAGCCATGAATCAAGGTGAAATCGCAATGGCACAAAAATACCTTACAGCGGCTAAACAAGCGAATCACCCACATGCGGATTATCAGTTAGGTCAACTTTCCGCCAATCGCGAAGGGCTCATCGCAAAAAAACGTGAACTAACGTTAAAGAAAATCATCATAGATAAGGTCCAATTCGTTGATGCGGAGTTATCTGATGTTATTACTTTTCTAGCAAAAAAAATTACCGACAAGGATCCTCAATACATTCCTAATTTCGTCATCCGCGATCCAAATAAGAAACTGCATGATGTTCGCATTGATCTTGAGTTAACGAATGTTCCAGCAACTGTCATCCTAGAAAATGTCATGACCATAGCCAGTTCCAAAGCAAAATTTGGCGAATATTCCATTGTAATTCAGCCACAATAATTCATTTTGTCGCAGCAACCGACACTCATCATTACGGGCGGTTCTAGTACAATTGCTCAGCATATTGGCCAATATTGGAAAAAACATCATACCGACTGGTTGACATTAGTTGTTAATCGATCTGTACTCGATGTAACAGATACAAATGCTGTGCAAGAATACTTTTCTAATCATAAATGTGATTTGCTCGTTTGTGCAGCCGGTATTTCCGATAATTCTCTGCTCAGACAAACGTCAGCTACTGCATTTGAAAAGTCACTACAAGTCAACCTGCATGCGGCAGCAAACTGCGCAGTTGCTGCTGCTAAAAGAATGGCAAAGCAAATGTCTGGTCATATCCTATTTCTTTCCAGCTACTCCGCGTATCATCCACCGAGCGGCCAAGTTGCTTATGCGACAAGCAAAGGTGCATTACTTGGCTTAACTCAGGATTTCGCAAAAGAATGGGGACCCTACAATATACGCGTCAACACCATTCTTCCAGGTTGGATTGACTCGCCAATGACGCAAATAGTATCGGAAAAAAGACGCTCACAAGTTCTAGCTGAACATACTCTCAAAAGATGGAATACCTCCGAAAATGTTGCGGCATTCGTTTCACATTTACATCACTACTTAGTCAACACCTCAGGACAAATCTTTAATCTGGACAGCAGAATCATTTAAAATATGATTTACCTGCATATGAAAAAAACACTTACCTATACCGCTATTTTGATGCTGATTTCATTTTCATTTTCATCCTGTGGCATTGCGCGAGGTCTCGGAAATACCGTAGGCCGTACTCTACAAAGTGTAACACGATTAGCTCGGTGAAAAATTAATAAATTTATATAAATTATCAGTGCTTGTTAATGTCTACAATACGTTGATTTCCAAGAATATTTATAGTGATGATAGTAAGATGATCGAGCCAAAGTTGAGGAAAAAGATCAGCCCACTCAACGAGAAGAATGCCTTCATCAGAATATTCATCCCAACCGAAGTCTAGAATTTCATTCATTGTTTTAATTCGATGCCAATCGAAATGAAACAATGGCACACGCCCACTACGATACTCCTGAACCAAGGAAAATGTAGGACTTGTAACTTCTTCTTGAATTCCTAAGCCACTAGCAAACCCCTTAGAAAAATGGGTTTTCCCGGCACCCATTGTTCCAATTAATGCGACCATTCCTAATCCATTACATGATTCACCAAAGGAAAATCCTAGTTGAAACATTTCTTCAACAGTCGATACCTTATATTGCATACGATCAAGTTACAAAAATCAATCACTCCGACAAAGGAAAAAAGAATCTCATTTTTTTCAAAAAAAATCTTGTCACATCAGTAGAGATGTGATGAACTTCGCGCCCCGCACGACACAGCATCCGGCTTTGTCAGCAAACAACAGCGGTAGGAAACGCAATCACAACTTCCAATATGGGCTACGCAGTCATCAAAACCGGCGGTAAACAATACCGCGTTCAAGCAGGCGATAAGATCGATGTTGAAAAACTCGCTCTCGAAATCGGCCAAGAAATTAGCTTCGACGTTCTTCTCAAAGGAGAAGGCGCAGCCGTCGAACTAGGATCCCCCACCATCCCAGGTGCATCCGTCACCGCTAAAGTCATTGATCAACATCGTGGCGCGAAAGGTGTGGCATTCAAATTCAAACGCCGTAAAGGTTTCCACAAAAAAATCGGTTTCCGCCGTCATCTTACTAAGCTAGAAATTCTCAACGTTCCCGCGTAATCATCTAACAATTAACTCTACTAACTCATGGCCCATAAAAAAGGACAAGGTTCCGTAAAAAACGGACGCGACTCACGCAGCAAACGCCTCGGTGTCAAAAAATTCGGCAGCCAGGCTGTCATTGCTGGTAACATCATCATTCGTCAACGCGGCACACGCTGGACTCCCGGTCTTAATGTTGGCATTGGCAAAGATCACACCATCTTCGCTCTTACCGATGGCCGCGTGCTCTTCGATAAAGGCGGTAGCCGTGTAAATGTTGTCACCGCAAACTAAGCGATTCACTTTTTCCATTCTTAACCCGTCAGTTCTCCTATGAACTCGACGGGTTTTTTATTACCAAACTTCATGTGCAACAAAACATTTCTACAAAAGTCATTCACATGTTGAATAAGTACGTATTAAAAAACATAAAGAATATCATCATCATAAGCATGTGAATAACCTACTTAAAATCCTGTTTCACTTCGCTTTATCATGTGTTCCACCGATCGAATAACTTGTGAGAGAAGTAGCAATATTTCGTGAATCTTTCTTGATCGGAACATGCTCGTTCACAGTATTCACATCAACTCATCAACTCATTCACACAAATGGCTAGTTTATTCACAAATCGATACGTTCGAGTGAAATCTCAAAATTGGTCCAACACACTTATGGAAAGCACCGGAATCGAAACGAATCACCTGATCCCCTTGTTTGTTTATGGAACTTTACGTTCGGGAGGAAGTAACCATTGGCGAATGGCTAAGGCTAGCTTTATTTCATCCGCGATCACTCATGGTAGTCTCTACTGCATCGACTGGTATCCTGGCCTTGTTATCGATCAATTGTCATCGATCGTTTACGGAGAACTCTATTATTGCGATGAACTTTTGCTGGAAAAACTCGATGATTTTGAAGGTGATATCGAATATGAACGGCAAAAACGATCCGTAAAAACGCCTGATGGCAAAGAAATAGAAGCTTTCATCTGGATTTATAAAAAGCCTATTGATACATTTACAAAAATCACTTCGGGCGATTGGTTACTGCACTTAAATCGGAAATAATTGATTGTGAAGTGAGTATAGGCGAAAAATCACCCAAGATGAACGGAAGCAAAATGTGATCATTTTTTTCCTTGCTCATTATCCGGAAAAAACTATTATTGGTCAGTCCTTTTACCTGTAATTTGACTATCATCCTCGAACTTCCTCTTATGGCACGTCTTACCATTATCGCATTTCTTTTCTCACTCCTTGCTTCCAGTTGCTGCACTAGCGAAACAATCGTTGCCCCATCGAAGCCAACGTATATCGAGCCAACGAAGTAAACTGGAATTTCCGATCTCCCAATAAAACAGTAAACACGCAAAAAACTATGTCACGCACTCTATCCGTAATCGCCGTAGCACTATTGGCCATTGTAGCAAGTTCATGCTGCTGCACCAGTGATGTTAAGCCACCAAAATTGAAAAAGCTTCCAAAATTCATGGAATTTCCTGATGCACCACCAGAAGTGGAAGTTGATTTAGAGAGTTCCAAATAATTTCATTGAATTGATCCAAAAATTACTTGCTCTGCTTTGCCAATCTGGCCGTAAGCAGAGCAATTTTTTTGTCTCGTAACCAATTTTTGAAAAAATTCGACTCATTCCCTATGGATGAGATTCTCACGAAACACCTTGATCTACTAAACCGTGTCTTCGGGTTTCAAGAATTTCGAGGTTTACAGTGGCCAGTAGTTCGTTGCCTTCATGCGGGGACATCCGCTCTTGCTATTTTTCCCACAGGCGCAGGAAAGTCTTTGTGCTATCAACTACCTGCTTTGATTGATCATGGCTTAACCTTGGTCATTAGTCCCTTGATCGCACTGATAAACGATCAAGTCACCAGTTTAAAAAATCGTAATGTAGCCGCCGAAAAACTCGATTCTACGATTTCAGAAGATGAGGCCGAAAAAATACTGCAAAGAATTCAGACGCAAAAGATCCGTATTCTTTTTCTCTCACCAGAACGGCTGGCTCAGCGGAGTATGGCTCAATTTCTACGACAACAAACCATCGCCACGCTGGTCATCGATGAAGCGCATTGTATATCAGAATGGGGACACAACTTTCGTCCCGATTATTTAAAAATTGCCCGAAGCGCACATCGGCTAGGTGTGAAAAAAGTTCTCGCCCTCACAGCCACAGCGACGCAACAGGTAAAGCGCGATATTGCTCGTACTTTTAAAATTCACACCAGCCACATTTATCAAGCGTCCCCACATCGCCCGAATCTGTGTCTCCGAGTTCACCCGTGTTTACCCCATGAAAAGGATCAGCTTTTGTTAGATCGATTGCAAAAATGCCAAGGATGCACCATCATCTATGCAGCTACGCGACGCGACACAGAACGACTCGCCGCCATTTTACGGCAAGAAAAATTTTCGGTTCGAGCCTATCACGCAGGGCTAACAACGGAAGCGCGGAATTCAGCACAAATCGATTTTATGACCAACCGCGTGAGCATCATCGTTGCTACGATCGCTTTTGGTATGGGTATTGATAAATCCGACATTCGGAATGTCATTCATTATCACATGCCGAAAAGTATCGAAGGCTACAGTCAAGAAATTGGACGTGCAGGACGTGACGGAAAACCTGCCACGTGTGAAATGCTAGCTTCACTTGACGATGCCCGCATTCATGAAAATCATATCTTCGGATCTACACCAACGCCAAGCGCCTTGAAAAAACTCATGGATTCGATTTTGCGCTATGCCATGCCTGGCAAAGAATTTTCTCATTCACCCTATGACCTTTCGATAACACACGATTTACGCGAAGAAACCATCGCTACGGTCCTCGCGCTGTTAGATTTACATAAAGTCATTGAACCACGCGGCAGTTATCGATGCTTCTACCGCGTAAAATTATTACGTCCGCTGAACGATGTTCTTGCTGGTCGTCCGTCTAAAGAAAAGTCGCTAGTAAAAACCATCATAGAGTCTGCCACACAACAATACGGCATTCATCACGTGGATCTTCTTGCCGTTGCAGCATCGAGAAAAACCAAACGCGAAGTCATTTCCACTCTCTTACATGAATTAGAAAAAGCAAATGACATACACATTGAACAACGCGGATTACGCACCGTTTACCGCCTAATGACTACGTGGGATGGTGATCGTGATGCCATTGTGCAACGTCTAACAAATATATTTGAATCACGAGAAACCTACGAGCATGGCCGCATTGCGAGCATGGTGAAATGGGTCAATACCATTAAGTGCCGTGTTCAACGATTATCACAATACTTCGGCTGGAAAGATGCGGAACCCTGCGGGCATTGCGATAACTGCTTGCACTTGCTTACTGGAAAAATGAAGGCCGCTAAGATACCTCGGATTACCGACCAGCAATGGGAAATGGTTCGCGCATTACGAAGAGAAAACCATCCAGCGCTATCGACACCGCATCAACTTACGCGATATCTCTGTGGAATTTCTTCACCTGCCTCGCTCAAAGCCCGTCTTCATCATCGTGAGGAATACGGAATGTGGCATGAACACCGCTTCCGAGATATTCTTGCGATGATGAACGCGTAGTCCAAGTACAACTTTTCTCCCTATGACATCACTCTGTCTACATGGGACAAAATATTTTAAGAAATCACAGACAAAGAGAATAAATTGTGGCATTTTCTCTTTTGAAGATGTCGATGACGCAACAAGAGATGTGGCAAGCATGGTTCGATGAAAATGGACCACGACTGCTCCTCTGTGCGCGTGGATGGAGCACGAATAAGGAAGAAGCCGAAGACCTCGTGCAAGAAACAATGCTGCGGATGTGGCACTATCAAGCCGAGCGCGGGGGCGCGCCCCCTGATTTGCCACTAGCATTTTCAACGATTCGCTTTTGTGGCCTGAATCAAAAACGCACCGACAGTCGTCGTCGCAAAAGAGAGGAATCACTGATTTATTTGAATGATTTTGAAGATGTATGGCTTGATCCAGCGCTGGAAGACGATGAAGATGCGACCTTGCTACAAGAGTCTGTGCAACGTCTCGCCCCTAAGTTACGCGATGTCGTAATCATGAAAATCTGGGGTGGCCTTACTTTCCATGAAATTGCCACAACGTTAGCGATATCCCCAAATACCTGTGCTTCGCGCTATCGATACGCCCTTGAACAACTTGCGCAAGTGTTGGCTTCAATGAAGAAAGATCGACATGAATACGCCTAACGATATTGAAAAATCTTTGCAGCGTCTTATGCCTGCCGCACTTAGCGAGCGGGCGCATGGGAATATTTCCCGGATGATCGGTAATTTGACTGCAAGGAATGACGCCACACCCGCACCGATTTATAAATACCATGACAGTTACTCGGTGCGGAACAAAAATCACATTTCTCCGCGAAGGAAATGGGCAATGGTTGCGGCAGTAGCAGCTTTGGTTTTGTTCGCAGCCTTTCCCGCTTGGATGAATCACAATTCAGATCTTGATGCATCACGAGTAATCAAGTCTTTTGAAGACGCAACGAATGCCGCAAAAATAGCCCAATCTCCTGTAGCTGAGACGATTCTTCTTGAGCGCTTATCTGTCACAAACCATGAGGATTCGCCGCGTGTCGTGCGGAATAGTGATGGAAGCGTGGTGGAGGAAATTAATCGAAAAATTCTTACACGTGAGCGTTATCGTGCTGGGAAAAACGGTTACCTAATCACAATCTCGGAGTCACGCGCGGAAAAAGTTTTCGTACCAAAAAGTAGTTTCTAATGCACTTCCACCGACCCATCTTGATTCTATTTCTATCTAGCCTGACTGCTATGTTGCCGACTGCAGCGCAGCAAGATTTTTCTGCGAACCAAGAACCTGCGGTGTTAGCATTGCCGAATCAGGAGCTTCCTTGGCTTGGCTTTCAGGTAGAGCGCGTCACTGATGCGGTACGTGCCCATTTACCTGATCTGCCTAAGGGTACGGGATTTGTTATTACATCTTTAGAGAGTCAAAGTCCCAGTCATGAAGCGGGGCTGCTTCGTCATGATGTTGTATGGAAATTGAATGACCAATTGCTTATTAATGAAGCTCAGTTAGAAGTTTTACTCAGCCACAAGCTGCCAGGCGATTCCGTAAAAATTCATTTCTTTCGCTCAGGAGCCAAACATGAAGTTACCCTCGTGATCGGTAAACTGCCGCCCGCAAAGGTAGCCATCATGGGCCCTAGTAGTAATCAATCGGAAAATAGTAATTCGGGAAATCAGCAAAAAATCCAGCTTCCACAAATTCCTCAAAACACTCCTATCGAAACGCAAAAAACTGCAACACTCGAATTGCCCAATACATTAATTCAAATCGAGACCAGAGAGCAAGCACTGTGGCTATCCATCGACCACAAAGGGGTTAATATCTTTGATGACGAACTGAATGAGGAAAACACAAAAAAAATCCCCGCTCATTGGGTGGAACCTGTCAACGAACTCCGGCATACTTTAGAAAATCGACCCGGGTGTAAACCTCGATAAAAAAAGTCGCTGATCTGTTTGGATCGCCACTGGTAATGAAGTGCGAATTAAAAAGGAATTTCGTCTTCGTCTTCGAAGTGAGTATCCGCAGGGCTACCGCCATAGGAGTCACCACCTTGAGGAGCACTGGGGCGCTGTGTAGCAGCGGAAGCTGGGGCAGAACCTCCGGTGTTGCCTTTGCCATCTGGCATAAATTGCATGTTTTCAGCTACAATTCTTAGCTTGCTGCGCTTCTGCCCTGTGGCTTTGTCGTCCCATGTGTCAAGGGTTAGTCGGCCTTCTATAAAAACACTACGGCCTTTCGTGAGATACTGTTGTGCGAGTTCGGCTTGCCGTCCCCACAAGGTAATATCGACAAATGTAACCTCCTCTTGACGTTGATTTTGATCATTGGTCCAAGTGCGTTTTACAGCGAGTCCGATTTCGGCTACAGCACTTCCCTTAGGAGTATAACGAAGCTCGGGGTCTCGCGTGAGGTTTCCCAGAAGCATAACTTTATTCAAACTAGCCATATCAGTGATGATTTACGGAAATAATGATCAAATTGGTGAAATGACATTTCACCAAGCATAGAAAAAAATTAGTTAGCGCGTTGGAAATACTGCATGTGCACATGAGTATTCAAGCGAAGACGTCCTTTGATTTTTGCGATGCTAGCAGGCTCTGCAGTGAGAGAAAAATTTAGGTAGTGGCCAGACTCAAGATGGTTCGATGTATAAGCGAACTTACGGCGTCCCATATCGAGAACGTCGGCAACTTTGGCGCCTTCGGCTTCCATTTCCTTGGTTACTGTGCCGATGAGATCTTCTACACCGCCGTCTGCGCCTTTGGTGTTAAGAATGATGATGCCTTCATATTTTCTGCTCATAATGACTGAAGAGTTATGCTGTTGATGTATTCGTTAGTGGTGGGATCACGAGGCTAATTGGGAGCCGCATTGTAGAGACAAGCAGCTTCATTTATACCTCGGGAGAGACAATCATGCACGGCATTTGCCGCCATGGCAAGCATGTTTTTCAAAGTTTCTTGCTCGTTCTCTGCAAATTTGCCTAAAACATGCCCTGTCATCGAATTTGCTTGGGCTTCGCCAATACCCAATTTGAGGCGGGGAAACTCATCGCTACCGAGGTGTTCGATCATTGATTTCACGCCATTATGCCCTCCGGCGCTGCCATTTGCACGCAAACGCAAGCGACCGAGCGCTAGGCTGACATCGTCATAAACAACGAGACATTGTTGGGGCGACCATTTGAAATATCGTAAAATTTTCCCTACCGAGCGCCCACTCAGATTCATAAATGTCTGAGGTTTGGCAAGTAATACGGATGATTCTGGCCATTTTGCCATCTGACATTCCCATTTCGGCAGCGTTTCAAAGTCACAGCGCAGCCTCGCGGCGAGTACGTCAAGTACCATAAACCCCACATTGTGCCGAGTAGCCGCGTAGTCTCTTCCTGGGTTTCCTAGTCCAACGATCAGTTTGATTTCACTCATGATACAGAGTTTGGCGGCGTGGAATCTTCTTCCTCATCTTCCCATTCAATGTCACGCTGCCAACGTTGAGAAATCCATGGACGCACGAAGCCGTAAAGCAAATACGCGCTAAATAGCACAACCGGTGCGTGATAATGGTAGGTTGCAATGAGCATAATGGTCACGGCGGCGGCCATCAGTGTCCAGATCGAGGAACGCGCGCGCGCATCGATCTTCTTAAAACTCGGATAGCGGATTTTACTCATCATCAAAAAGGATAGAATCAACATCGTTGCCGCGAGGGCATATTTCCACATCCCTAAATCTTTATCATTCTGGTAATAATGGATCAGCAACATCGTCAGCGAGGCGATAAATCCCGCCGCCATGGGTATGGGTATGCCGATGAAATCCCCATGATCGTTCGGTTTTTTCGGCATCACAGCCAAGCAATTGAACCGCGCCAAACGCATCGCTCCACACAGCAAATACAGCATCGCAATGCCCCAGCCCACATTATTTGGTAATTCAAAAAGCACAGCCTTCGCCAATAACATCGCCGGTGCCATGCCAAAGGAAATAATGTCGGCCAAAGAATCAAACTCCCGACCAAACGGCGAGTCTTGCCCGGTGAGACGAGCCATCCGACCATCTAACAAATCGAAAATACACGAACCAAAGATAAACAGGATCGCAATTTCATAATGCCTTTTCGCTAACAAAAACGACACCGCATCCTTGGAGGTGCCTACCGCGCCGATTCCGTAATGGATCCATAAAACCGCAAGGAAACCGCAGCATAAATTTCCCGCCGTCATGAGGTTCGGAAGAAAAGGAATTTTCAGTTCCTCGCTCGGTGGTGGATTCGATTCTTTCATATCAGCTGTTTTGTGCGGATCACAGTATCTAAAGAATCACGGGACGATGTCAAGATCGGGCATGCGCAAAGGAAAAAAAGAGGGAAATCTCCATGGATTTCCCTCTTGTCGAAAAATACTGAAGACCGCGTTTCTTACGCGCCTTTCACCTGAGCGAAGAGACTGGCGACTTTGTCCCAATTAACAACGTTCCAAAAGGCACCAATGTAATCGGGGCGGCGATTTTGATAGTTTAAATAGTAGGCATGTTCCCAAACGTCTAAGCCTAAGATTGGCGTTGATCCGCAGCAGCCAGCAATGGAACCCATCAGCGGATTATCTTGATTCGGTGTGGAGGTCACGGCCAGTTTGCCGTCAGCTTTGACCACGAGCCAGGCCCAACCAGAGCCGAAGCGTGTAGCCCCCGCTTTGGCAAATGCTTCTTTAAAGGCATCAAAAGATCCAAACGCAGCATCGATCGCCACAGCAAGATCGCCCGATGGAGCCGCAGCGCCGCCCGGTGCGATGATTTCCCAAAAGTGGCTATGATTCACATGACCACCGGCGTTGTTGCGTACTGCTGTTCGAATGTCCTCGGGAATGGCAGCAAGATCTTTGATCATGTCCAAAGCGGTTTTTTCTTCCACGTCAGTTTTGCCAGCAACGGCGTTATTCACGTTTGTGATGTAGGCTTGGTGGTGCTTGCTGTGATGAATTTCCATCGTGCGTGCATCGATGTGTGGTTCAAGCGCATTGTAGTCGTAGCCAAGTGCAGGTAGTGTCGATTGTGCCATAAGATGATAAATGTATGAAGTTGCGGCATTAGATTCACCGCATTTTCTATTTTCGCAAGCGGGAAAAGGAAAATAAATCGCTGCGATGTGCGGATTTTTTCAATCAGTGCTGGACGCATTGCAGATTTCCATTCAGCTTCTGGCCCCACCTCATTGGGAAAAATCGTCAAAACATTTATCAAGTAACTCATTTATTATGGACATCCAAATTGCCGCACTTTGTGACTTCGCTGCCGACTACAATGGCAAACTCGTCATTTCTGGCGTTCTCGAAACACTTGTTTCCCGCGCACTTCCTTTAGTTCAGCCCCATTGTTCGCTGGCCTTGCGCTTTTGCTTCACTCCAGAAGACAGCGGACATCACCAGCTCTCGATCAATATCATCGATGAAGATGGCCAGCCGCTCGACCCCGAAAATATGCCCATCGAGCCAGAATTCGACGTGCAACTCCCACCACAAGTACCCTTCCTCACACGGAATTTAATCATGAATCTTCAGGGCTTGCGCTTTCCCAAAGCCGGCATCTACTCCATCGACATCGGCTGCGATGGTGAAATGATGCAACGCATTCCTATCCGCATCGTTCAGGTCAACCAAGAAGGCCAGGCAGCGAACTAAATCGATTGCACATTCCGCTAACAAAAAAGGGCACTCATCATCATGAGTGCCTTTTTTGTAGGGAATACCCCCCATTTTTTGCGATTCACGCCTTCATGAACATGTCATCGGCAGGGGTATTTCCTAGAGCTAAGAGTGCCTCGCCATTCGCGGCCAAGTGATTGAGACAGTGATACGCCTCTTCCACATCAGCACCGATCTTTGTCGCAATCGCTTCTGCCGTGGCCGCTTGCCCGCTCAGAGCAGCTAGAGCATCCCGAACGCTGGTAAGAGTATGTAAAAAGAGAGCCGCCGCCTTTTTCCCCGCCTCCACACCTGGTTGATGATACGCATTGATATTGACCAGCGATGCGTAGAAAGAAACAGCCCGCTCATAAAGAGCGATCAATACTCCAAGCTGGAAGGCGTTGACCTCCGGTAACGAAATGGTGATCGATTTCCTGCCATTTTGATAAAGCGCATTTCGCGTGCCTCGCAAAAATCCCTGCAAATAATCCGCCGAAGTATTACCCGGCTCCACCTCGATTCTTTTCCCTTCTCGACCCTTACGCACTTCAATAAATGTCGCAAAGAAATTCGCCACGCCGTCCCGCAACTGCTGAACGTAAGCATGTTGATCCGTCGATCCCTTATTTCCATAAACTGCAATCCCTTGGCAGACTTTATTTCCATCCAAATCAAGCTCCTTGCCCAGCGATTCCATTACCAACTGTTGTAAATACTTCGACATCAGGACCAGCGAGTCCTTATACGGCAGCACCACCATATCCTTTTCGCCTTTGCCGTTTCCTTCGTGAAACCAAGCGAGCGCAAGACGCATGGAAGCATTTTGAGCAACATCAGGCACCCGAGTTTTTGCATCCATGGCCGCCGCTCCCGCCAGCATCGCATCCACATCCAACCCTTGCAACGCCGCTGGCACTAGTCCCACCGTGGATAGCACACTCGTGCGCCCACCGACCCAATCCTCCATGGGAATTCTCGCCAAAAATCCTTCCGCCGATGCGTATTGATCCAACTTCGATCCAACACCAGTAATCGCCACCGCATACTTGCCGAAGTCAAGCCCCTGCGCCTCATAAGCCTGCCGCGCTTCGATCATCCCATTTCGCGTTTCCGGCGTTCCGCCCGACTTCGATATCACCAAAACCAAGGTGCGGGCTAGTTCCGCTGCGCCGATCCGCGCCAACACCCGATCCATGCCATCGGGGTCTGTATTATCGAAAAAATCAAGCGGCATCCGCGCATCCGGTGCCAATGCCTCAGCCACTAACTGTGGGCCCAAGGCGGAACCACCTATGCCAATTAGTAAAACCCTCGCAAATGCCTCGCCCGCCGGGTTTGTCACAACGCCGGAATGCACATCCGCCGCAAATTTTTTCAACTGGACTAAAGGTTCAGTGATGGCAGCTTGCAGTTCCGCTGTCGGCGCCAGAGCCGCGTTACGCAGCCAATAATGCCCCACCATCCGTTGCTCATCCGGGTTGGCAATGGCACCAGCCTCCAGTGCGACCATATCTTCAAATGCCCTAGCCACCTTCGCTTGCATCGACGCGACAAAATCCGTCGGCAAATCCATACGTGATGTGTCTAACACAAATCCCATTTCTGGGTAACGGAGTAATTCTGATGAAAATGTAACAAATGACATGGCAGGAAAACGTAACGAGAAAATGCCTCGCGTCCAAGGAAAATTCCGTATTTGTCCATGATCGAGTGAATCCAGAACAACCGGGTCGTCTATAACCCTCCCGACTAACTTAAATTGTTATGCAGCGGAGGGTTGGAGGGCGAAGCCCAGTGCGGCGGCTTGTTTTTCTAAAGATTTACGACGACGGGATGCGCTTTGGGGGGTGATTATAAAGGCTTCTTTTTCGTCGTAGGCTTTCTGGCTTTTGATCATGCCGTGGACGATGCGGGCGAGCTTGTGCGCGGCTGCTGTGGTGCCTTCGGCTTTGCCCAGTCTGCCTTTCATTCGTCTCACGTAGCCTCCCATTTCACTTTGCGACTTTTGCAGCCCGAAGACTCCTAGACGGAATGCTCCTGCTAGACGACTCGTCACTTTCCGCGTCCGTGCTTTTCATACTTTGCCACCGCTAATCCGGTTGTCGGGGCACAGGCCTAACCATGAGGCGAAGCGCTCTGGTGTGGGAAAGGCGCTGAGTAACTGACTTCGTGTGCCGACTTCGCTCATCATCGCACAGAGTAATCCTGCGTTCACCCCGGGGGCGCAGCTTAGATCGACTCCGTGAAATTTCCACGCCGTTTCATATACGGCGAACTGTGGGCTGTTTTTACTCAGTATGCGTCGCCTTTGAGCGCTTCGATGATGTCTTCGCTACTGCTGCGGCAGCGTTTGTCGCGCAGGGCGGCGAGTTTTTTCGCATCGCGCTCGCCGGTGAGGATGGCGGCGATGATGGCTTGGGCACTGACTCCATCAATGTCGCTAAATACATGTTGGATCTTGATGTTCATCTCGGTGAGGGATTTTTGGATGAGCTGGAGTTGTTTGGCTGCGTCGCCTACCATCTCGGCGCGGTGGCACATGAGAAACCGCAGGGGCACGATGTCGAGCGCGGGGCGAAATGATTTGCGCAGTAATCCTGCGGCGTGGAGCTGTTGGAGCCACTGGGCATCGCAAACATCGGTTTTCTTGCCGGGAACACCTTTGACGTGCGTTGACTAAATATACCTCAATGCCTGCTGCGATGAGCGTATCGTAGAGGGTGATCCAGTAGTTGCCCGTGCTCTCCATGGCTGCGGTTTTGATGCAGCATTGGATGAGCCAATCACGCAAGGCATGGACGCCGTTGGTGAAGGAGGCGTAGGTGCGCACGGGGTCATCGCAACGTCCTGGCGGCACTGCGACGACGAATTCTTCCGCTCCCACATCAATACCTGCCGCATCAGGCTGAGTTTTGGTGTTGATGACGGGCTGGGACTTGCGCTTGCGACCAATTGGTTTTGCTTTCATCTGTGTCAGTGTCACTTGATGAGGTCTGACGCAGGAGCAACTGCCGAAAGAAGGATGGACGTATCTCCCGAACGGGGTCACAGCGCGGTTGAGCGAAATCAACCACACTGCGCCACCAATGATCCACTCGTGGGAGCTGCGCTCATGATAAAAAACGGGATTGCGACTCGCGAGAATCACATCACCAATGCATTTCCGACCTTCATCCTACGGCAGCAGCAAAATCTTGCATACGTCTCTTTCAAGTGAAAGCCCAAGTTACTCCGTTTTCCACACCCCAGCACAGCGCGGGTTCTGGTGGTGAGAAACAAAAGTTTACCAGTTCGCGAAAATCGAGATTACCTGCCCCACACCATCTTCCAGAGTTTTTGCCACGATTCATCATTCGTGCGACGGAAGGTCAGGAATGGTACGTGTTGCTCCTGCTTGCTGAAGTCGATTCCTATACCCCATAGCGGGGACACTCCATCCGGAGACACCGCATAGCGCAGATCGCCCAACACCCCTGCTTGCTGCGGATGCCAACTCAACCAGCCATCAGAGAAATGGGAAAATCGGGCAATATCTTTTGCTAAAACCGAATCCGCTTTGACCCCAGGTACATCCTTCACCACGACCAAGGGGATCTTACTTTCTCCAAGCAATTCGCATTTTTTTCCCGCCCGAAAACACAAAATGTGAGCCTGCCCCCGATCTTGATACATCACCCGCCAGACGACAATGTTGGCAAAGGATGGCTTGGCCGTGAGCCGTTCCAACGCATGCCCACGCTCTTGACCGATCTCACGCGTCACGTCTAGCACACGCTGTTGCTGCCCGTAACACAATGCCAAATAACAAGTTGCCCAGCTAAGCGCGGCCACCGACCAGCGACGCGAGCGTTTCACGATCGCCACGATCACTAAGGGCAACAACGGCAAGGTAAATAGTGGATCGACCACCGAGATTAAATCCCATGATACCCGGACATCCGAAAAGGGCCAAAACCAACGAGTGCCGTAGCTCGTCCAAACATCGCAGAGTCCATGGCTGAATGCTGCGGCAATGCCTGCTAGCACTAAAACCCGCACTTGAAATCCCCGCCCCCGCCAGCGGCACCAAGAAATCACTAACCCTGCCATCATCAAGCCGATCACAGGAGCGAGCAACAAGGAATGGGTGAAATGCCGATGCATCGCCAAGCCAAAAAGTGGATCATCCTGCGAGCGCAAAAATACATCCAAGTCCGGAAATTCTCCCGCCAAAAACCCCACCAATGCCGCTTGCCTTCTTGATTCCCGCGGAGCAATCGCCACCGCCATTGCCATGCCCAGCAGCCCGTGTGTTACATTATCCATTGCGCGTTCACATTCGTTGCAATCATGAAAAACACCAATGGAAAATCTGTTTTCTTGCGTGATTGATCGATAAATAATCCCTCACCAGCCAGCATGCGCACGAGAGGACTCGAACCTCCACAGGATTGCTCCTACTAGTACCTGAAACTAGCGCGTCTACCAATTCCGCCACGTGCGCGTTTACCTTGGCTTCGGGAGGAACACTCCAGCACAGGATCGATTTTTTGACAACTGCTGATTTGATAAAAAATTTGCTATTGCAGAAAAATCAGATTGTTTCTGCGTTTTGTTCCGTTGAGACTGCGGCATGCGAAAATTCATACCTTTTCTCGTTAGTATCTTCATTGCAGGCGCGGCACTCATGTATCTCAGCGCGAAGAAGCCCCCTACTCCCGCATCTTGGGCTCACCAGACATCGGACATTCCCGCCGATCCCAAGGCAGTTTTTTCCTCATTGCCCAATGGCATGCGCTACATGATCTACCCGAATGCCGAGCCTCCCGGTCGCGTCTCCATGCGCCTGCACATCGCCGCTGGTTCATTGATGGAACAGGAGGATCAACGCGGACTAGCGCACTTTTTAGAGCACATGGTGTTTAACGGCACCAAGAGCTTTCCGCCGAATGATCTCATCCCACGGATGCAGCGGCTCGGCATCGGCTTTGGCGCTCACGTCAATGCCTACACCTCCTTTGACGAGACGGTTTACATGCTAGATGTCCCCGATCTCAACCCAGAAACGGTGAATCTCTGTTATAATGTGATGCGTGATTTTGCCGACGGTGCTCTGCTCCAAGCCGACGAGATTGATAAGGAACGCGGCGTGATTCTTTCCGAAAAAGTCAGTCGTGATGACGTGCAGTTCCGCATGATGGAAAAACAATTCCTCCAACTTCTCCCAAACTCCCTCATCCCGAAACGCTTCCCGATTGGCACCGAAGAAGTCATTAAAAAGGCCCCACGCGAGCGTTTTGCTGATTTTTATGCCAGCTACTACACTCCACAGCGTATGACCTTTATCGTCGTTGGTGACATCGATCCAAAAGCAACGGCAAAGACCATCCAAAAAACCTTCACCACGCTGGAAAATCCAAAAAACCCCGGAAAAAATCCTGATCTTGGCTCCATCGATATTATCTCCGGCATCAAGCCTGCCGTTTTTGCTGACAAAGAACTCAAAAGCACAGAAGTCGCCCTGACGAGCATTCGCCCGTATGAAAAAAAACCAGACACTTCCGCCGTGCGAGCATCACGCATGCCATTGTCTCTCGCCCACGGGATGCTGAATCGCCGCTTTGCTCGCCTCACCAAGCAAGAAAACACCACCATTCTCGCTGGTTCCGCAAGTCGCTCACCCTTGTTTAATTTTGCCGAGCTTGGGAGCATAGAGATCACGGCCAAGGACGATAACTGGCGGGCGGCACTTCCGACATTAGAGCAAGAATTCCGCCGTGCGAACCTTCACGGCTTTACGGAATCCGAACTCGCAGAAGCAAAAGCAAACCTTCTCAACGCCTACGAACAAGCGGTGAAAAGCGCGGCATCCCGCAAGTCAGATGGACTCGCCACGGCGATTGCTCAATCCATCAATGACGAATCCGTTTTTTC
>CAMAYN010000015.1 GCA_945862285.1 Akkermansia muciniphila
TCCTTGGGGTGGTGCGATTTTTTCAAAGGAAAAATATTCCTGCCACGGCGAGGAATGAGCAGTCGTAGCGAGTGCGAGTGCGAGTGCGCTAGTGGTTAGTGCGATCAAAAATGATTTCATGGCAGTTGGAAATTGATGGTAAAGTTCGCTGTAGAAGCTGCTGGTATTGTTAGCACATGTCCTTGAACTGAGCCTTGCTCCGAGGTGATCGAAAGCCAATTCTCAGCGGGGATCGTTATTGTAATCGGTGAGGATGATGCTGGACTCAGAGTGAAGGTTTGTTGAAAGCCTTTACCTGATTTCGCAGGAGAAAATCTTTCAGCAACTGAGGTCGTGCCGATGCTGTAGCGGAAAGTGGGTAGCCCGTTGGTTAAGCTATAGCCTTGAAACTTTACATCGCCTTTAAGGACCGCTGTGAGCGGAGATTCCTCTTGTTGATAAGCGATGCTGCCTTTGATGGTTGCGACTTTGCTACCATTACCTTGCCAATACGGAAAGCCATCGATGAAGCCGCCCGTCCATGCGTAGCGGAATCGGCATTCACCCGCATCCCAGCATAAAGACGTTTGCTGATCCAAAGCTACCGCAATCGCTGCCGGGCCTGCATTGGGCATGAAAATTCTCTGCACGTAAGGACGAGTCGTGTGCGATGGTGAAGCCAGAAATGGATCACCTTTTTCCTGCTTTTTCTCTTTCGCACCCACTGATGCTTTCATGATATAATGGTAGATGGCACGCAGTCCTTCATTGCCTACATGAACCATAGAGGGCATCTCAATCACATTCGGTCGTTTCTTTCCGGGTTTATTACACCATTTAATAAAATCGTCTGGCTTTTTATTGTAGAGAGTTCTGATTTCTACCAACGAAGGGCCAACGACCATTTGATCTAACATGTGGCAAGCTGAGCAGTTCAGCTTAAATAATGCCTCGCCATCAGGAGCTGCCGCTAGCGGTGATAGTTGTAATAGAATCGTAGCAAGTATGCCTAATCGTAAGTTCATCGGATTTGAATGTAGTGTTGTTTGATCATTTTGCCAATCAATTTACCAGTCGAGCAGGAGCGCGCGAATGGAGAAAATTTTTGGGGACGAGTAAAAACATGTGACTAACATAGATAGGAAATTTGACTTTGTCCGTTGGATTTTTTTTCGACATGGACTTGCACGCGAATGCGTTCTTTGAGCATCTCGACGTGAGATATAACGCCGATAGTTTTCCCCCCTTGCTGGAGTGATTCTAGCGTGGAAATGGCAGTGTCAAGCGCATCGCTATCGAGCGTGCCGAAGCCTTCGTCGATGAACATGGTTTCGATCGATTGCTTTCGCCCAGCAATGTCTGAGAGGGCTAAGGCCAACGCTAAGCTGGCGAGGAAAGACTCGCCGCCAGAAAGGCTGTTCATGGGGCGGGTGGTGTTGTTTTGATGGTGATCGATGATTTCTAAATGCAGTTCCCCAACGGCACTGCGGCGCATGGAGTAGCGTGGGTGGAGTGTGCGCATGTGGTGATTGGCGAATTGCAAGAGTTGATCTAACGAAATACTTTGCGCGTAACGACGAAACTTGGCACCATCGTGCGAGCCAATCAACTCGCGCAACAACTGCCAGTGGCTGAGATCGCTTTCCATGGTGGCGAGTTTTTCGATAGATTCTGCCTGTGTCTGCCGCGTGATTTCATCGCGGCTGAGGCGGTCTTTTGCTAGTGTGAGTTCTTCAATTTGTTGCGTTTGTTGACGTTGTAACGCATCGAGTTGCGCTTGTAATTCTTCTAGCGAGACTGGTTTTTCTTCTTGCTGGCTAAGTAACGTATTTCGCCTTTGCGTCGATTCTGTTAGGCTGGTTTGTAATTGCGTTTTTTGGGTGTCGTGAGCTGTGATTTCTGCGGTGCGATTTCGCAAATCCTCATGTTCTAACAAAGCTGCCACCATTTGATCCGTGTTGGGAAACCCTTGGGCTTGAGCTTGTTGATGTAATTTGATTGTTGCCTCGGCAAGGTCGCTTTGGACCTGATTTTCCGCAGTGATCGCCCACTCGTTGCGCTGCTGGGCCTGCTGCCATTTTTCCTTGGCACGTTGGAGAACAGATTTTACATCATTTACGGATTGCCAATCTTGTGGATAGCCTTGTGGATAAGAATGCGCTGAGGGAAGTTCTTCGTCATTCGTTTCATCGGCCAGTTGTGTGAGTTGTTCGCATAAGGATTGATCTTGTTGCCATTGTTGCGCGAGTTGCGACTTCGTTAATTCTGCGGCTCGGAGATTGGTTAGGGTGTTTTGATAGGCATACGCGGCATTTTTCCAGTCGGCTGGCTGTTTTGTTGGTAGGTGAAATATGGATAATTTTTCCGCAAGAGCGGTTTCTAACGCGGTGGATTGCTCTTGGAGATCAATCGACTTTTGTTCTTGGAACGCGAGATTTTCTTTCAGTTGCTGGATTTGTAATTGCAGTTCGTTGATACGCTCGGTCGCTTGCTGAACGTGGATTTGCGCGTCATGCTGTTTCCTTTCGGATTCGGTATGTGCGGTCATGAGTGCCAGAAAATCATGGGTCTTGGTGGCGATGGATGATTTGAGGAGCACGAGTTCATCGCGGCTGCGTGTGCAGGCACGGAGTCTTTGTCTTTCTTCAACGGATTGCTCTAAGGCCAGAATGCTATTTTCTAAAGAGGAGATGCGGCTATGTTTTTTGTTCAGTTCCGCTTGGTGCGCTTGCCATGCTTGATCTGCTTGGCGATAGGCATTTTCCACCACAGAGAGGGTGGGGGGGCGATGTTCGGATTGCCAAGGATGGTGTTCCGAGCCGCAGAGGGGACAAGGGTTTCCTTGGCGTAGTTGGTCGCGGTGTTGGTCGAGGGACGCGGCAGATTTGGCGAGCAGAAAGTGATCTTCGCGAAGGACTTTTTCTTGCAGAGCTTCGGTGGTGATTGTCGCTAGTTGCAGTATTTCATGGGTGATGATTTGTTTTTCTTCGAGCTGTTTTTTCTTACTTTCTTCGGCGATCGTAATGTCATCAATGATTCGTAGCGCGGCATCGCAGTTCTCGATTTCCTTTTGGAGAGACGCAAGAGTTACGGCAGGTTCTTCTGCTGGGTCGTTAGTATAACTTGCCAATTTTTCAAGAATGACAAGTCGCTGGCGATTTTCTTCTTCAAGGTGGGTGCTCCATTTGGCGCGTTCGTTTTCGAGCAAATTCATGCGCTCCGATGACGCAGTAAGTTCGGTTTTGCGTTTTTGTTGGTCTTGTTGAATAACGACCTGAATCTTCTGGTTCGATTCGATTTTCTGATAAAATTCCAACAAGTCATGAATTCCGATTGCCAGTGTGGCGTGATGTTGATGATCAAGCAACCATGAGTGGAGGTCTTTGATTTGCTGTTCTGCTGCGGTGATTTCTATCTGTGTGTTTGCGATGCGCTCTTGAAGATCTTTGGCTTGTACTTCGGCAAAATGACGCGACTGTGCGAGACAATGCCGCCACTCATTTGTGGCAGATTGATCAGATTCCTTGGCAATTTGTGATTGTGCGCTGGCACTGGTGAGGCGCGACGAAGTCTCGCGCCAGCGATGAATGTCTTCTTGGGCTAGTTGTGCTCGCTGATGGGCGGCGATAAGGGCGCGTTTTGGCTGAAAGGTTTCATCAACTTTTTGCCATTCATTCCATGCTTGTTGCGCTTGTAATAGATCATCGGTTGCTTGCGCGAGGGCGCGCCAGTGTGAGATGTTCTTTTGCTGCATTTCGATAAGAGACGCACTCGCAATTTTTTTGGTAGATAAGTCAGTGATCGCTTGTGATAAACTGTCTCGCTCCTCACTGCTGAGAATGGTAACAGCAGAAATTTTACTGCGCCATTCTGCGCATATTCGTTCTTTTTCCATCGCCATCGTGTGTGCTAGGCGACCTAATTCGGCGTAGATTTCTGTTCCCGTGAGACTTTCTAACAATTCGGCGCGTGCGTTGGCATCGGCTTTTAAAAATCGCGCAAATTCCCCTTGTGCTAAGAGAACGGAGCGAAGGAAACGTTGGTAGTCAAGGCCGATCAGGTCATCGATGACTTGCTGACATTCACGAGGATTCCGATTCAGCGGAATCTCGTTGGCATCATAAATATATCTCCTAGGGGATTGTGTCGCTCCATCAGGTGATTTGCGGGCGCGATGCAATTGCCACTCCGCTCGGTAGGTTCCAGCCTTGGTTTGGAAGATGACTTCTGCTTGGCACTGCCCAGTATGACGACTCATCATATCAACGGGGTTGGCTTCATTATCATAGCGAGCGGCTTTGCCAAAAAGGGCTAAGGTGATCGCATCGAGCAAGGTGGTCTTTCCCGCACCAGTCACTCCCGTGATGGCGAATAGTCCACAACCAAGCAGCGGAGGTGTGGTGAAGTCCACTTCATGAGCACCGCGAAGGGAATTCAGATTCAGTAATTTGATACGAAGTATGCGCACGGCGAGGTTTGGCGAATCGCGTGGTGGATCAATTTTTCCATCCCATGTTTCGCAGTTCTTTGGCTAGGCTGCTCGCCCATTTTACATAACTAGGTGCATTGAGGTGCAATAAATCCGGCATAGTGGATTTTTCTAATACGCCATCCGATGTCAGGAATTGCGGTGCCATATCGAGCCAGAAGACCGATTTCTGATCGGCATAAGGTTTAATGATTTCATTGATTTTATCGTTAATCACACGCAGTTCATCGGTAGGCTCTGCGCCTCGTGGGAAGATGGCGTGGAGGAGAATTTTTGTATCTGGTGAGCGGTCGCGAATGAAATCGATGATCATACGAATGCCTTGCGCGGTTTCATGGGGATTTTGTTTGGCTTGTCCGGTATTGTTCGTGCCGATCATTAAGCTCACAAATTCGGGTTTGATGCCATCGAACTCGCCATTATAAAGTCGCCAGAGCACGTGCTGTGTTTGGTCGCCCGAGAATCCGAGGTTCAAGATCGGCGTGGCTGCAAAATGGGTGGCTAGTGCCGTTTTGCCATTTCCTTGCCATGCTTGGGTGATGGAGTCGCCAAGGAGGACAAGCTTTGGTTGTGGTTGATCGCCTTTACGGATCGCGGCGACATTTTTGATAATCTTGCTGTGCCGCTCTTTCCACCATCCTGCGGTAAGCCGCATGGTGGGAGTGGTGGCGGCGTTGACTTGGTATTCGCTGCGTTTTTTCTGATAGATGGTTTTGAGCTCAGCGAGGATTGCAGCGTATTCCGGAGAATCGTGCAGCGATTTCATTTCGCTGGGATCTTTTTGTAGATCGAAGAGATTCCATTGCTTGGTTGCAGGAAAATAGATGAGTTTATGCGTTTCTGTGCGTACGCCGTCGTGTTGGGCAACGTTGTGAGTATTTTCGCCGTAGTAGGCGTAGTAAATGGCCTCGTTGTGCGGTTTCTTCTCGTCTTTGAGTGATGCGAGGAAGCTCTTACCTTGCATTTCTGGAGTGGCTTGGTTACCAATCATCTCTAAAAGGGTGGGTGCGTAGTCGATGTTTTGTATCAGTGCCTTCGGTCTTGCGCCTGGCTTGATGACTTCTGGCCAACGAATGATAAAGGGCATGCTGAGGGACTCTTCAAACATCCAGCGTTTGTCGTACCATCCATGCTCGCCTAGGTAAAAGCCTTGATCAGAAGAGTAAATGACGACCGTGTTTTTCGCTAATCCCGATGTTTCTAAGTATTCGAGCAGCCTACCTACAGATTCATCTACTGCGCGAATGGTGCGAAGATAGTCTTTGATGTATCGTTGATATTTCCAACGAGTGATTTCTTTCGCATCGAGTTCTCCTGCTTGCATTTTTGCAATAAACGCCTGGTTCTCTGGCTCTCTTGTTGCATCCCATTCCTGCTTTTGTTCCGTGGTCATGCGTTGGTATTCATGGTTCATGTCCATATCACTGAAGTATTTTGGAAAAAGATTTTTTCCATGAAATTTCATATCGTGCGACCAAGTTAAATCGTTCTCGATCGACATTGCTTGTTTTTTTAGCGAAATGTCGCGATTGGAGTAATCGTCAAATAAAGAATCTGGTTCGGGAATGGTGACATCCGAAAATAATTTGACATGGCGCAAGGCGGGAGACCAGTTCCGGTGGGGTGCTTTATGCTGGCACATGAGGAAAAATGGCTTGCTGGTATCGCGTCGGCTTTTTAGCCAATCGAGCGACATATCTGTAATGAGATCGGTGCAGTAGCCGCTTAATTTTTTTTGGCCACTTTTTTCGATAAAGGCGGGATTGTAGTAGCTTCCTTGTCCTGGAAGTATGCACCAGTGATCGAAGCCTTGTGGTTCTGAGACGAGATGCCATTTGCCGATGATGGCGGTTTGATAGCCGGAAGATTGTAATATCTTGGGCAGTGTTTGTTGGTGTCCGTCAAAGGTATCGAAATCATTGCTGAGGTAGCCATTCATGTGTGAGTGCTTGCCAGTGATGATGCAGGCGCGTGATGGCCCACAAATGGAGTTTGCACAGAAGGAATTCCGAAACAAGGCGCCTTCATTGGCGAGTCGGTCGATATGGGGTGTGGGTGCAATGTCTTTCAACGGTCCGCCATAGGCTGAAATCGCTTTAATGGCATGGTCATCAGAAAAGATGAACAGCACATTCGGAGGCGTGGCATTTTGTGCATGGGCGCATTGCAACAACACGAAGCAAACCGAAAAAATGTATTTCATGAGAGGCAGATACGTATCAATCTCGGCATTTTGAGCAAGGAATTTTCCAATCGCTCTAAAAATTCGAGAAAATCAAGCAAGTGAAAGATGAAAGGAGTCGCTACGTAATGAAAGGCGATGAAATTCTGGAAATTACTACTTTCTCTGTGCTTGGCCGCTAGTGCTAACGTGGCGAGTGCGCAAGAAATTCAATGGATTTGGGCGAGCCAACCCGCGAAAAGTAAGCAATCTGTTGCATTTCGAAGAGTATTTGAAGTTCCTGCTCATGTCACATCAGCTACCTGGGTAAGCGCGGCCGACGATCAACATAAAGTCTGGCTCAATGGAAAGCTGATCCTCGAAAAAAACGGTTGGCAACAAGCGGCATCAGTCGATATCTCATCCAGGCTCAATTTAGGCTCGTCCAACTTGATCGCTGTAGAAGCAAAAAATGACGGTGGCGCGGCAGGCTTCGCTGGCTCCCTAGCGATGAACATTAAAGGAAATCGCATTGTGCAAATGTATACCGACAAAAACTGGGTCGTCTATGATGGGCTTCCAGAGGGGTGGACAACTAGCGAATTTGATAGCAAATCATGGGGAAATGCCGTTGTGGTTGCTCCTATGGGAAAAGAGCCGTGGGGAAATGTCATCGACGCGAAACCAAAAAACACGCGGCCTGTTCGTGCCGCTGACCCAACCGAATATAAAGTTGCTGCGGGCTTTACGTTAGAGAAAATCTACGATGTTCCGCGAGATCAAGGTAGTTGGGTTTCGATCACGCCTTTTATTGAAAATACTTACCTATGCGCAGACCAGTATGGGAAAATTTTTCATGTCAAATTAAATGCAGAACGCGAGTTGGAGGTTCTCCCATCGGATCTTAAATCGGCTGGTGCCCATGGTCTATTGTGGCATAGGAATATTCTTTATGTAACTGTCAATGAAGGCGTGGGTGGAGAATCTGGCGTTTATAAAGTGGATTACACAAAAGGCAAATGGGGCGAACCTAAGTTACTCAAAGCCGCAAAAGGTCGTAGCGAGCACGGACCACACTCTCTCGTAGCATCGCCCGATGGGGAATGGATCTACTTCGTCGCAGGCAATCATACTGATGTGTTACAATATGACAAAAGCATGCCCGCTACTACTTGGCAGGAAGACCAACTCGTCCCACGTAAGCCCGATCCCCGTGGGCATGCCGCGTCACGCATGGCTCCTGGCGGATACGTTGCTCGCTTTCGTCCCGATGGCAGCAACTGGGAACTCGTAAGCATCGGATTCCGCAACGCATTCGACATCGCCTTTAACCTCGAGGGCGATTTGTTTGCCTACGATGCCGACATGGAATGGGATTTCGGCACACCATGGTACCGCCCCACACGCATCAATCACTTGGTAGCAGGAAGTGAATTTGGTTGGAGAAATGGCTCAGGAAAATGGCCATCCTATTACGAAGATAGCCACGGCAGCGTTGTCGATATCGGCCCCGGTTGCCCTACCGGATTACTTTCAGGAAAAGGGGCTAAATTTCCGGAAAAATACCAACGTGCCATTTATGCCCTCGATTGGACATTCGCCACTCTTTACGCCATCCACTTGCAAGAAGACGGCAGTGGCTACAAGGGGAATGTAGAAGAAGTCGTAGCTGGCTCGGGATTGCCTCTCACAGATGCCATCATTGGTCACGACGGAGCCATGTATTTCCTCACCGGCGGCAGAAAAACCAAGTCTGCCATGTGGAGGCTCAGTTATACGGGTGCCGATAGCACACAAGCTGCACAACCACGTAAAATTGGGGAAAAAGCCACCATTCGTCGCGGCATCGAGTCTATCACTTCCGCGCAAGACGCCGCAAAGTTACCATTGATTTGGGAAAATCTTTCATCGATGGATCGCACCATGCGCT
This sequence comes from Akkermansia muciniphila, assembly GCA_945862285.1. GTDB lineage: Bacteria > Verrucomicrobiota > Verrucomicrobiia > Verrucomicrobiales > Akkermansiaceae > UBA956. The sequence continues at coordinate 8,560 of CAMAYN010000015.1, forward strand.
ACACGGCACGGCTTGCCTTAGAGAAATTGCCTGTCCCCTCATGGATTGACCGACTTGCCTCAGAAAAAGATTTCTGGCGACTCATTCATTCCTCCATGGCGATCGCTCGCCTCAACAGTAAAGATCACAGCTCACAGGCATGGAGTGCATTAGATCGCTGCGAATGGGCGAAAATGAATGACCAGCAACGCCTGAACTGGTTGCGTGCCGCAGGGTTGGGCATCATCCGCCTTGGTGAACCAAGCAAAGAAATACGCGAAATGATTTTGAAAAAAGTCGATGCACAATTCCCCGCCACTGACGCATTCCTCAACCGCGAACTCTGTCTCCTACTTTCTCGCCTGAATGCCCCAGGAATCGTCGCTCGCACCCTAGATTTGATGGATCGCACCGTCACCACAGAAATTCCTAACTGGGCCGAACTCGCCTCACGCAACAGCAGCTATGGCGCGAAAGTAAAAGAAATGATCGCCAACTATCCACCAATCGATAATACATGGTACGCCTATTGTCTACGAGTCGTCCCCGGCCCATGGTTGCCTGGTCAAAGAGCGCGATACCTCGGCTGGATTGGTTCCGCCGCCACCCGTAGCGGCGGAGAGAGTTACATCGGTTACCTTCAGGGCATCCGCGATGACAGCTTAGCGAACGCCACCAATGAAGAGCGCGCCGTGCATCCCGCGCAATCTTTATTGAAAAAGGCCGATCAATTTCAAAACCTTCCACAGCCCAAAGGTCCAGGCCGCAATTGGACAGTCGCCGAAGTAGAGAAACTCGAAACACAGCTTACCGGCCGTAACCTAGAAAATGGCAAAAAAATGTTCGCCGCCTGCCTTTGCTCCGCCTGCCACGTCATCGGCAACGAAGGTGGTAGTGCTGGCCCTCAACTCAACGCTCTTGGTGGCCGATTTTCCGTACGCGATATCGCCGAAGCCATCATTGAGCCCGGTAAGGTCGTCTCAGATCAATATGCCATGCAAGAAATTGTCAAAAACGACGGATCAATCACCATGGCGAAAGTCCTTGAAGAGAAGAATGAGGAAATCAGTATTGCCCTGAATGTCTTCGACATGTCACAAGTAACCAAGATCAGCAAAAAAGATGTAAAAGAAATTCGTGATTCGCCCGCGTCACCGATGCCGCCCGCCTTGATCAACCGCCTCAACGAAGACGAGCTCAAAGACCTTCTGGCCTATCTTCTTGGGAAATAGATTCTCTTCACTCACCCCGACAAAGCACCGCGATTTTTCGATCAACGAATTTTCCCGGTGCATCATGCAGCATCCGTCCGGCGTGATGCGGAACATCCACAAGCAAGGTAAATCCATTCGTTTTCAATGAAGCGAGGGCGAGCTCATGCTCTCGGTCAAAGTAGGACGTAATCACCAGTCGCCCGTTGTCGCGCAGTAAATGTTTGGCGTTATTGAAAATCCGATCCCACACCGCAGGTGCATCCCAGAAGTTCTGATGACGTATAAAAATGACATCTGCGATTCCACGAGTAGAAGCCCTTTCTGGTAGATGAGAAGTGTTAGCCGCATCGCCGACACGGAAATCAATATGCCAATCCACCCCCAGCGGAGATTTCCACCTGCCACGGGCTTCCTGAATTTCCGCCTGGCGCAAATCACAACCGAAATACCATGCTCGCTGATTTTTCCTGAAAAAATGTTTCCACAACACTCCCGTTTCATCCGCTCGCCCACAAGCGAGATTCACTACGGTGACTTCATTGCCGAAGTTAGGCCACGGCACTAAGGCCGCAACATCGGTCAGCAACTGATCCAGTCGCTGGAGATCTTCGGCTATGCCGGAAAATCGATATTTCACGGCAGGCGCATAGTAATCACCTTCTTCAAATTGTTTCATCGCTTCCGATGCTGCTACATCTTGTGGGTAAACATGTCAATCACACTAGCTAGTGTGGTGCATAAGAAATATTTCCGCAAATTTATGATTGGATGCTTGTCAAGTGCGTAAAATTGTTTTAAAAAGCGTGACCAATTATCATGAAATTCCGTATCTCGAAAGAAGCACTCCTTGATGGCTTGCAAAAAGTTCAGCACGTCGTTAGCAGCAGAACGACCCTTCCCATTCTGTCCAATGTGCTCATCGTTGCCAAAGGGGATCGACTTCATTTGACTACGACAGACTTAGATGTGGGTATCACTGGCTCGGTTCTTGCCAGCATCGAAAAAGAAGGCGCTACGACACTTCCCGCTAAGAAATTTTGTAATATCGTTCGCGAATTACCCGCGAGCGAGGTCGATATTAGCGTCGATGGCAAAAACATCGCCACCATCCGCTGTGGTGCGGCTACCTTTAAAATCAATGGTCTGGGCGAAGCCGAATTCCCACCATTCCCAGATTTTGCCTCTGCGAAAGAATTTAAAATCTTGCAGAACGACATGCGCGATGGCCTGCGCAAAACTTCCTACGCCATCAGTACGGATGAAACGCGTTACGTCCTTAATGGCATTTACACATCCTTTCGCGATGGGAAAATGACCCTCGTCGCTACCGATGGCCGCCGCCTTGCCATGGCCGAAAGCGATCTGGAATTCCCTGCTTCCCATGAGACCGATGTCATCATTCCCACCAAAGCGGTGCAAGAAGTGCAACGTCTCGTCGGCACCGAAGGCGAACTCACGTTGCGCCTCAGCGACAGCCAAGTGTATTTCTCGATTGGCGATACCATTCTTGTCAGCAAACTCATAGAAGGAAACTATCCAAATTATCGCCAAGTCATCCCTGGCAATACTAACGAACGCGTAGAAATTCCTCGTGAAGCTCTTCTTGAAACCGTGAAGCGTGTTTCCCTTCTTTCTTCCGATAAGGCCAGCTCCGTTAAACTGTTCTTCGGAGACAATAAAGTGGAAATATCTGCCAACACTCCAGACGTCGGCGAGGCGCGTGAAGATTTGTTAGTTAAATTTGAATCCAAAGAGATTCAAGTCGCCTACAATCCCGAGTTCCTCATGGCTCCGCTAAGAAACTTGGAAACTGAAACGGTTTACCTCGACCTCATCGATGAAATGAGCCCTGGTGTGATTCGCATCGACGGCTCTTTCCTCTACGTCATCATGCCCATGCGTGTAACGAACTAATCTCATTCTAATACTATCTATTTTTCCTATGAACCAGCTCGACCAACTCAAGCAATACACCGTCGTTGTCGCCGATACTGGCGATTTTGCCTCCATGATCGCCTATCAGCCGCAGGATGCCACCACCAATCCTTCGTTGATTCTTCAGGCCGCAGAGAAACCAGAATATCGTCACCTTGTGGAAAGTGCCGTGGCAGAATTTGCGAACTCAAGTCTCACCGGGCAAGCGAAACTCAATGCCATTCTCGACCGCATTCTCATTCTTTTTGGATTGGAAATTCTTAAAATCGTTCCTGGTCGTGTTTCTACGGAAGTCGATGCTCGATTGTCGTTCGATACCGAAAGCACAGTCGCCAAAGCCCGTGAGTTGATTGCTGCCTACGCAAAAGAAGGCCATGCCAAAGAGCGCATCCTCATTAAAATCGCTTCCACATGGGAAGGCATCAAGGCCGCAGAAATCCTAGAAAAAGAAGGCATTCGCTGCAATCTCACGCTTCTTTTCTCCTTTGCCCAAGCCGTAGCATGTGCCGAAGCGGGCGTGCAACTCATCTCGCCCTTCGTCGGTCGTATTCTCGACTACTATAAGGCCACCACTGGTAAAGAATTCTTTGGCGATGAAGATCCCGGCGTGATTTCCGTGAAAGCCATTTACAACTACTATAAAAAGTATGGCTACAAAACCGAAGTGATGGGGGCATCCTTCCGCAATATTGGCGAAATCCAATCGCTCGCCGGTTGCGACCTGCTGACCATCGCACCTTCATTGCTCAAGGAGTTGCAAGCAAACGAAGGCGAACTACCTCGCCGCCTCGATGCCGCTTCTGCCGCTGCTTGCACCACAGAAAAAATTTCCTTGTGCGAAAAATCTTTCCGCTTCCTCTATAACGAAGATCCCATGGCAGTAGAAAAAACCGCCGATGGCATTCGCAAATTCTCGGCTGATATTGTCAAGCTCGAGAAACTCGTTTCCTCCATGCTTTGATTCTCGTTTCTCATGATCTCAAGGAGATGGGCCTTGTTCGGTATTTTGTGCATGTCATTCATTGGCTGTGCTCAAAAGAACAAGGCCGATCCTGAAGAAAAGAAACCGCCCCCTCCTCCCAAGCTAGTGGGAATCGTAATTTCCAAGAATACCAAAAAAAATTACGTGCTCATCGAGTATTACGGCACTTGGAAATACGAGGAAGAAACCGAGCTAACAACCGAGGCCGATGGCCGTGCGGGCGTTTTAGTTACATCCGGTGAAAAGCTCGGGCCATACATCGCCGCAGATATTGAATCTGGGCTCGTTGATGTGGGCGATGCAGTCTATTTTCAACAAACCACAAGTGAGGTTGTTGCTGAAAATGAAAGCGAGCTACCAGAAACGCCCGCAGAAAAACCCACGAGTGAAGTCATAGAGATTCCGCAGTAGCGGCATGCATGAATGATCAGTTATTATCCTTTTGCATGCCTTGATAAGCGCGATTGAGACGATCAACTACGCTTTGCGGCAGTTGATTTTTTGACATCCACTGGAAAGCGGCATCTTTATCTTCGTTCATCCACCATTCGATGCTGCGCGAATACATTCGATTGCGTTCGTCTTCATTTTGCAAACGACTAATGTTCGATACGGCAAGTTGTGGATCTTCGCGGAAAGAATGCCATACAAATTGCTGCACCATGCGATCATTCACATCGGCACTATGTCGATCCATCAACGCCGCAGCCGCTTGAGGATTTTCGCTGGCCGTAGCATTCACGAGTCCCCGCAGAGCATTCGTGCGATTTTCCCCTGCTGGCAAGCCTTGGAAATAACTCATCGCGGCTGAATTATCTTGTTTCGCAAGCTTGTAAATCGCGTCATCAAGATTGCGCTGCGTTGCCTCGCTAGGATTGGCAATCAACCAATCGGCAGTGCCGCTAGGATCTTTATCCATGGTTTTTTCGGCAATGCGGGTAATCGCACCGTTACGGAGTGCCTCATCAGAAATGGTCGCGGCCCATGCTCGTGCGGATTCCGTGCCTTGTTTTAATAAGGCAGGGATGAGCGCATCTAATCCTTCACCGCGTTCGGTTGAGCGAGGCATCTCTTTGAGTAATTTCTCTGCCGTGGCTGTATCTTGAAAGGCAAGACCTTGGATAATGCCTACCATATACGGATTGGCACCATCACCTTTGTAATTGTCCTTTGCCCATTGAATGGCTGCTGTTGGGTCTTTCTGACTCCATGTTGCTAAAATGGTCTGTTTCGCAAAAGGATTCTGCGTGTTTTTATTGGCAAAATCTAATGCTTCTAACGGCGCAACTTTCGCCCATCCGCTCAGAAGCATCGCATATTCGCTGATGTTCGACGTATTCATGCCGCGATCTCTAAATTCCTTGACCACGGATTCAAATTGATCAGCGGATAGTGAATCAACAAACTCTGTCCACGCCCGCGCTCTTTCCATCGGATCATTGATTTCCACAAATTGGTCGAGTCGATCAATCGGATTTCCTGTAGTCCACAATTTTTTTACAGAGTTGTTAGTGCTCGAGCTACCATCTTTGGCGGATGAGCGTGCTCTTGAAGATGCCATGGATGCTATGCCGCCCTCGGATTGTTCTGCATTTCTTCTGCTACTGGAAGCTTGATCGGCTGCATTCGCACTAGTGCCAGTTTCCCCTTTGTTGCCAGCACCAATGAAATATCCTGCGGTGCCAAACAATAGCGCGAGTAAAATAGGTAAAGCTTTCGGTTTCATTTCGGGTAAGTATAGTTCGTTGTAGATTGATAGATACTCTTTTGATGAGGGAAATATTTCACCGTTTATTATAACGTGCAACAGCGCCATTTTGTTTTGATTCATTTTTGACTTGTCGAAATTTCACGCGCTGACGCCTTCCTTCCATATCGTCGCTTGCCACAACGAAGAAAATAGGTAATAACAAATGTGTGACGCAGTCTGACGAACAAAAAAAATGGGAAATCGCCGCACGCCGCATCGCTCGCCGCGTCAACCTTGGCTGGTGTTTCGAGTCAATGGCTGGACCACTTCTCCTTGTCGGATTAGTTGCTGTTTGCGCGATCTTGCTGGTCAGGCGTGAAAACCCAACAATGCCAGCATGGCCCATTGCTGCAATCACATTCTGTGTGATGACTTTGGTGGTCTTACTAGCGAGTTTCTTTGCACGAAGGAAATTTGAAACGATCGATCAAGCGTTCGTCCGCATTGAAGCCGCGATGCATCTTCGCAGCGCACTGTCCGCCGCGCGCGCAGGAGTCTGCATATGGCCCACCTGCCCAGATCAGGTGCATGCGGGTTTGCAGTGGAATTGGCTCAGGGCACTGTATGCGCCGATTTCGATTCTCCTTTTGTTAGTTACGGCTCTCATCATCCCCATTTCCCAAATGATCTTGCCGGGATCCGTGCCGGATCAGCCGCAAGCTTGGCTAGCGACCGAGGGGGAATTGGATCAACTGGAAAAAGAAAAAGTTGTCGATCAAGAATACATCGAACAGGTAAGGAAAAAAATCGAAGAACTCCGTGCCCAAGATCCTGATGCTTGGTTCAGTCATGCATCAACGGAAGCGAGTGACAACATGCGCAAGGAACACCTTGCCGAAGCAAAAAAACTCGAACGCGACCTCAGCCGTGCGGCAAAGGCTCTCGGCTCACTTGAGAAAAGTCCGAAAATGAATGACAAGGAGCGAGCACGTCTGGCGAACGAATTGGAACAAGCGCTCGACGGTCTGAAAAATGGCACCATGAAACCGAACCCTGGCTTGCTCAATCAACTCAAAGAACTCGATCCCCAACAGCTACAAAAACAACTGACCCCTGAGCAAATGCAGCAACTGAAAGAGAACATGCAAAACCTTGCAGATCAGCTCGATAACGCCACGAATGGAGGTCAGCAAGAAGGCGAAGACTGGTCAGAAGAACTCAATGCCGACGGCACTCACCCAAATGATAAAAAAGGACAAGGCGAATGCGATGGAGAGGGTGAAGGGGAGGGCGATGGAGAAGGGAAAGACGGCTCGGGCAAGGGCGGCATTACTCGTGGTCCCGGTCATGATACGAACTTGCTCGGAAAAGCCTCGGATGAAATCGAGACAGGCAAACTTGAAGGTCTGCAAGCGCAAGATTTATCCAAATCACTCCCCGGCGATTTGTTAGAGCTTCAAGATGGCGAACATGATGTTGATCAATCTGCCTCGCAACTGAGTAGTGGCGGCGCAACCGGCGCGACAGGCCGTGGCGGCGATCGCGTCTGGCGCGATACGCTAGATCCCGAGGAGCAAAAAGCGCTCAAGAAATTTTTCGAATAAAAATCATCTCCCAATAAAATTTCCCATTCCATTGTTACGAATCATCTTATTCCATCATTGCTATGCACGCATCTGAAACCGAAGTCGTCGAGGCCGCAAAACACATCCGCTCCCTCAATCAAGCCTTAAACAACGTCATCTTTGGTCAACAAGACCTCATTGATCTCGTCATCACGGGTGTCCTCGCGAGAGGTCACATCTTGTTAGAAGGTTTGCCCGGCCTTGGAAAAACGGAACTCGTCAAAGGTCTATCGCGCTCCCTTCATTTGGATACCAAACGTGTGCAATTCACACCCGACCTTCTTCCCGGCGACATCACCGGCAATCCCGTTTTGCAAGAAAACAACGGACGCCGTGAGTTTGTTTTCCAGCCTGGCCCAATGTTCACCAATATTCTCCTTGCCGATGAAATCAACCGCGCTTCGCCAAAAACGCAATCCGCTTTACTCGAAGCCATGCAAGAGCGCCGCGTCACCGTTCTTGGAAACACGCATTCTTTGCCAGCGCCCTTCTTTGTTCTCGCTACGCAAAACCCGATCGAACTCGAAGGCACCTATCCATTGCCAGAAGCCCAGCTTGACCGCTTTCTTTTCAAACTCGAAGTCACCCGCAATAACGTCGAGACACTGCAACGAATTGTTTCCCATCGCGAACTCGGCACAGAGCCCCATGTCGAAGCCATCATGACGGCAGAAACTCTGCAATCCGTGCTGGATCTCGTAAAACGCGTCTATCTCCCTGACCCTGTGGCTAACTACATCGCCCGCCTCGTCGATGCCACTCACCCCGGTCAATCGGCAGCAGCGCGCGGCATCCGCTTCGGTGCCTCCCCCCGTGCAGCACTGTCACTGGCATCGGCAGCCCGAGCCCGTGCTGTGATGAATGAAAGAACCCATGCTTCCTTTGAAGACGTGCGCGCTGTCGCCTTCGCTGTTCTGCGTCACCGCATTGTCCTCGAATACAATGCCCGCATCGAAGGCCTCAATTCCAACGACATGGTGCGTGCCATCTTAGAAGAAGTTCCCTTCCAAGCCCATGCCACTCCGAAAACTCTCACCAAGGCGTAAGCCGAGGCGGTATAAATCCGACGTTAAAAAGGCTACGATTTCGTTTTGAATTATCCCATGTAGGATTAATCGCCTTCCAGAACTTATGAGTTGCGAATGATTTCATCCAAGGGAATGGTATTGGATGCTTGAATTTCTGCACGTGCTTCGTTGAGAAATTGATCCAACTTACCGCCGCTAACATCAGCTTCGATTTGGGTGTCCCAATCTGCCCAAAGCTCATCAGCGAATTCGTGCAATAAACTCCATTGTTCATCCGCAGGCAGTTTGCGAATGGCCTCTGAAATTTCCTTCGTGGTGCTCATGATACATCTGATTTTAGTGATATTTGTCCAAAGGCCACTTCGCATTTTCTACAAGCCCGAGTTGCAGTTATGTATCTCCCCAAGAAATAGTAAAATTTTTTGGGAACCTATAACTATACTGCCGCGCATCAAGTTATGTGACCGGAGGACAGCGCGTCTCGCCTGTCTCGGCAAACGGGCGTCCCGCCTGTTTTCTTGGTTTAGTGATGCTCTCGCACAGAAAAAGACCCACTTTTTCCAAAACAGAAAACCACAAATCTTGAAGACTCGCAGTATAACCAAATCGAGTCGAATAGGAATTTTCATTTACCTGCCGAAGGGGCTGTGAGAGCCAATTCTAGGGATGAGCAGCGCTAATGCTTGGGCTTTTGCTTGGGCTTTTTCTTAATCCCCGTGGGGGATTTTTGCGGAATGATCTTGGGCTGCGCGCTTGGAAAGCGCGGTCACGGTGGTGCAGAACGAAGCTGGGGGGAGGTTTTTTTATTTAGTCGTGGGCGGGGCGGGACTCGGGGATGTGGAAGGTGCGGCGGACGGCGGCGTGGGCGGGGTTGGTGTGGGGGAAGGCTTGGTCGGCGGCGAGTTGCAGGTCGAGGCGTTGGTCTTGGAGTTGATCGTAGAGTTCTTCGACTTGCTGGCGAAGTTTTGAGGCCTCGTTGGTGGTTGTGGTTTGGGCGATGTCTTTGTCGAGGTAGGTGTCGCAGGCGTTTTTGAGGGCGGTGAGGTCGGCGGGGGTGACGCCTTTCAGGGTGTCGGCTGGCGGGAGGGTGCTAGTACCATTGGGGTCGGGCTGGGGGGTGAGTTTTTCGAGTAGGCTGCCGCCGATGAAGAGGAGTCGTTCGAGGGAGACTTTGGTGGACTCGTTGACGAAGTAGGCGCTGCGAGCGGCTCTGTTGCTTTCGCCACGGTATTTGCGTTTGGCACCGGTGCGGATGGGGGCAATGGCTGCGAGTAAGGCGGCGCGGGCGATTTCTTCTTCTTGGGTGTCCATTTTGCGGGCGGCACTGCGGCCTACGGCTTTGAGGGCGGTGGCCTGGAGGGTGTCGGCGGTTTGCTCTAGGGTGTCGATTTCCTCTGGCGGGCATTCGCGGGCGGTAAGGGGGGCGACGTTTTCGGAGAGTCGGGCGGCGATGATGAGGGCGCGGACGAGTTCGATTTCGTCGAGGTATTTGGCGTTGATAATGCCACGGGTGCGGGGTTTTTTGGTAGAGGCGGCTTCGTCAGCGGTGGTGGTGTCTGGATTCATGGTTGTTGCTATTGTTATTTTTTGTTGATTAATCAATGGTTTCAGGCGTAAAAAGTGTTTGATGGGGGTGGGAAATACGTTTTCAGCCATTAGAATGAGCGTTGCAATGCTGATGATTCGTCTAGTATGGTGGAAAATTAGCGCAGGTCGGTTGATGATTAGCGCAGGTCGGTTGAGAATTAGCGCAAGTCGGTTGATGATTAGCGCAGGTCGGTTGATGATTAGCGCAAGTCGGCTGAGAATTAGCGCAAGTCGGTTGATGATTAGCGCAAGTCGGTTGATGATTAGCGTGAGTCGGTTCGTGATTATCTTGGGTCGGTTGATGATTTTTCGTGATCGGTGTTTTTTCTTTTCCTCACGTCGTTGATAAATCGCGCAAAAATTTAATCGCTTTTCATGGGGGATGCTTTATTTTGGGTTCCCGAAAAAATACATGTTTGAAGTCCGTGAACGCCCTGAAATGGTCGAACGAGCGATGCTCGTGAGTATTTATTTTGATCCAAAAGAGGAGGATCAAGCAGAGTCATTGTTAGAGGAACTCCATGAGTTGGTAAAAACACTGGAAATCAACATCGTCCATAGCGTATTAGTGCGCTCTCGCAGTTTGCATAAACAGTTTCTCTGTGGCACCGGCAAGGCTCAGGAAATTATCGATCTGGCTCGTGCGTTTGAGTGCGATGTGATTGTTTTCGATAATGGCCTTGCGCCTTCCCAGCAGCGGGAGTGGGAGAAATTGGGGAATATCGCGGTGATTGATCGCGAAGAGGTGATCTTGGATATTTTTAATAAACGCGCTGCGACTCGCGAAGCCCGCATTCAGGTGGATCTGGCTCGCATGCAATATGCCTTGCCGCGCATGGCCCGTATGTGGGGTCACCTTGACCGCGAAGGCGGTGGCGGCTCGTCGGGGGGAGGTGCAGCAAATCGTGGCATGGGCGAAAAACAAATCGAAGTTGACCGTCGTCTCGCACATGCTCGCATTGACCGCCTAAAGCGCGAATTAGAAGATGTCCGCGCGCAACGTCGCACGCAAAGGAAAGAGCGGCAGAAGCTCGGTACGCCACACGCGGCCATCGTCGGTTATACCAATTCGGGGAAATCGACATTGCTTAACCGCTTGTCAGGTGCGGATGTGTTAGCGAAAGATATGCTCTTTGCCACATTGGATACTACGACAAGGCGCATTGAATTGCCCGATGGTCAACCGTTGCTCTTAACCGACACCGTTGGTTTTGTGCGGAATTTACCGCATCGACTTGTGGAAGCCTTTAAAGCCACATTAGAAGAAGCCGTTTTGGCAGATTTCCTCATCCATGTGTTAGATTGTTCTTCGCCAGAAGTTGATGAGCTGTATAATACCACGCTGGAAGTTCTCGAAGAACTGGGTGCGGGAGATAAAAAGATCATCACGGTTCTGAATAAAAGCGATTTGTTAGAGGATCAAGTTCAGCGACTTTTGTTAGAAAATCGCTACCATGGTGCGATTTTTATCTCGGCGGCGTCGGGCATGAATCTTGATTCTCTGCTCGCGGCATGTTCAGAGGTGCTAGCGGATCGTGTGCACATTGCGCACTATCGCATTCCGCAAACGCGAGGTGATATATTGCATTTGCTGCACCGCGAAGCTAAGATTTCAGAGACGGAATACGAAGAGAACGATGTGATCATCACCGCTATCGTTCCTGCCCCTATTGCTGGGAAACTTCAGCCATTTTTGCTATCACCTGAGTAGTGGTATGATGATTTGCATTTGAAGAATTTTGCGTCTTATCATGTGTTACGAAATTGTCACAATCTAACAAGTGGCAAGCATGGGCGCGGTCTGTATTAGGTGAACCCTGCTGTGGAACTATTTCTCATCGACGCTATTGGCCCGTTTTTTCGCGGGCATACTGGAAAACGGATTAACTGGTCGAAAATCCCATTCGTCATGCTCGACGAATCTCCGCCAACGTGGGATCGGATTCGAGCGGATGTGTGGAAGTTTTGTAAAGAATCTTCTGCACTTGGCTACAATGCCGTGACTCTGGATGACGTTGCGCATTTGTATCATCACCCACTTCATGAAGAGGAGTTGCGCCTCCGTATCGCCTTCCTGCGCGATCAATTTCGACAAATTTTCCGCATCGTTATCGAAAGCAAAATGCAAGTCTTTCTGACGGTGGATGCCGTGCCCATGACTGCGGCATTGGAACGTCACTTTTGCTATGATCGCGAGGCGATAGATCGGTATTTCCAAAACATGATCGCTAGCGTGCTGGATGATTTTCCTGAAATTGCGGGCATTATTTTACGCATCGGTGAGAGCGACGCGCGGGATGTGAAAGATCCACTAAAATCGCATTTGCACATTAAATCGGCAGCGCACGCGAATGAGGTCTTGCACCTGCTGCTTCCCGAATTTGTTGCGAGAGAACGTACGTTGATTTTTCGTACATGGACAGTTGGGGCTTATGGCATAGGCGACCTGATCTGGCATCGCGATACGATTTCTAGAGCATTAGCTGGACTCGGCGGGGAGCATTTCATCGTCAGTATGAAACATGGAGAAAGTGATTTTTTCCGCTATCTACCTTTGAATAAAGCATTTTTCCACGTGCCGCAGAAAAAGATCATCGAACTCCAAGCAAGGCGCGAATACGAAGGCGCAGGCGAGTATCCGTCGTTCATCCTCAAGGATTGCCTCGCCTTTCACACACAACTTGCCACGATTAAAAATATGGTAGGCATGTCGGTATGGTGCCAGACTGGCGGTTGGCATCGCTTTAAAAGGCTGGCATTTTTGCAGCAAGATGAATCGGATCGCTGGATCCGCGCCAATGTTCTTGCTGCCATTCGCATTTTCCGCTATGGCGATAGTCGCGATGAATTCCTACAACATTGGATGCCGCAGCATGCGAAGGAAGCAGGGCAATTTATCGATTCCTGCGATCACCTCATCGAGCAAGGCTTGTACATTAAAAGTTATGCACGACAGAAAAATTTCTTCCGCCGACTGCGCTTACCGCCGCTACTCCACACCTACTGGGATTCCGTCTATGTTCATCCGTTTCTGCGGGTATTTAAGCAGCAGTTGATCTGCGATTATGAATCCGAACTCGCCGCAGACAGCCAACTGATGAGCGAATTTGCAAAACTGAAAGCCAACTGCCAGGCGTGGGGATGGCCCGCAGATGACATCGAGCACATGGAGGATTTATGGCGCATTCTCTTGCTGGTACGCGCTTATTATTTCAGTCCCGATAGCGATAAAGCATTATCGATGGTACGCGATGCGAAAAAGGCTTACAAAAAAAGATGGCCTGCTGCACAACGTACACGTTACCGCATTAAAACCAATTTCCCCCGCCAAGCTCTGTCTCCGAAGCTAGTAAAATGGTGCTCGAAAATTTTCCTCCGTGGAAAGCGCGGCTACCGGATTTTTGATCAAATCGTCACCATCCACGGCCTAGCGATTCTTTTCAAGGCGACCTCTGCCAACTCCCGTAAGGCATTGCCCAAAGCTCTGCGCAAACTTGCCATGGGTATCGATACCCTATTTCGTTAGATATCATAGCGGATCAACGAGTTGTCGTGCCGCTGCCGCAAGGCTGGCGGCATCGCCGTATGCTTCTGCCGGAATAACGCCGCGGAGAATCATACGATGCGTCGTATTGCATGCTGCGGTAAATGTCCTACCTAACAGAAACGTCCGTACCAAAGGATGCAAGGACAGGAAATACTCCATCGTCCGCTGATGATGGGCATCGATTCGTAAACAAGCCACTGGCACACGGCAACGCAGAGCGATTTCGAAAACCGACAACATCCACGCACCGTCCCTCACCACGCCGTCGTCTTGCATCCACGAAATCGTGCCAGCGGGAAATGCCGCTATGCAACCACCTTGGTTCAAGTGCTGCATCGCCCGTCGTAAACTCTTCGCATTGCGTCGAGCTGCCTGTTCGCCACCATAAAGGGACAAACCAATGACGTGATTCTTAAAAGAAGGAATCGTCACCAGTGCATCGGTCGTCAGGATCAACGTATCCAATCGCTGCTCTAACAACCATTTTCCATAACTAATACCGTCCATGCAGCCCGTCGGATGATTCGCCACTACGACCAGAGGTCCACTCGGCAGAGATCCATCGCCCACGACGTTGAGATGACTTAGCTCAGCGATTCCGATGAAGGGATTCGCTGCATCAGGATTCAGCTCGTGTGCCTTTGCTGTAATCTTTCCCCCTTTGTCAAAAGCCGTAACCCACGCCGCGAAATTTCGCAGCCACTGCTTGAATCGGCTTTTGCCCGCTAAAAAGGGTAACGCAACGGATAGATCCGGAATGGAATCACGCCAAGAGCTATCCTTTTTGCTTCCCATCACGCACAATCTCGTCCCGCCGCTGCATGATACGCGCGTAAATTCTCCCAACCATCGGCACCCAAATACCGCTTAACAGTTTGATCGGGAGCTGCGAGCAAATCCGTCACAATCAATACATCGATCGAATCACCAAAATTCGAATCAACATTAAAATCTAATACCCGAGCATTCAGTTTCAGATAGTGTTTGAGTAAAATAGGAATCCCCATCCCATCCACATCCGTTACGGTGGCATTGACCGCTTCTACCGTAGCGCATTTGCGAAATAACTCACTCGTACCATCTTGCAGTTGATCGATTTCTTCCAGCACCGAACGAAACGGTTGATGCGCTTTCACCATCGGGCTCCAGTTGTCATGCATGCGGTCTTGACGTAAGAATTCCACCATCAAGCTTCGGCTCAGATGCGAATAATCATTACTGATACTCACCGGGCCAAACAACAAGCGATGTTGTGGATTTTTACTGACAAATGCTCCGATTCCTTTCCATAACAAAGACAAAACAAAAGGATGCCCCTGATACTCTGGAACTACAAAAGAACGCCCTAGTTCAATTCCTTCATTTAACAAATCGAGAAAATCGCTAGAAAAACCAAATAGTGTGCTTGTGTAAATCCCCTGGTCGCCCGCTGTGGCACGGATTGTCCCCACAACTCCGATCCGATAGCCGCCGACGATTTTTTTCGCTTCGTCATCCCACAAAAAGAGTTGTAGATAGGTATCGTCGAAGGAATCCATGTCCATGGATTTACCCGTGCCTTCACCAATACAGCGGAATGTAATTTCCCGCTGAATGGCAATCTCGCGCATAATGTTGGGAATTTCTTTCGATGAACATAGGTAGGTAGAAAATTGATTATGCTGATGCAGTCGCTTGTCCGCAGGTAACTGCGCAAGCTCTCTCGCTAGAGAATCAACGTGGACGGATGTAGCTATCGTTTCCATAATTTTGGGATAAATTGGTTCGCAGGAGTCCTTGTCGAAGAATCATTGGGTTTTTGCCAGACCTGCTTTGTGACAATTTCGTAAGATTGGCAAGTAAAAGATTCCTCCGACAAAATCGCAGATCTTGTGTGACGAACGTGTCACACAAAACTTCTCTGCCATCGTCAGTCTGTAGATATGGTTGCGTTGCAGCCAACTGCGAAATACAATGAAACGAAAACAATTCCATATACTTGCCCTACTATCTATGCTGGCGCCATCCGCCTATGCATTGTCGCCCGGCGATGTAGCCATCATCGGGTATAATACGTCTGGTTCGCCAGATTCATTTACGATCGTAACAATGACTGAGCTTGCTGCTGGCACGAGCTTTTTTATCAACGATAACGAAATCGCCACTGATGGCGGTGGATCGTTCACCGACCTGAATGAAGGGGAGGCATCATTCACTGTCAAAGCCGGCCAAACCATTCCAGCAGGCACCGTCATCACACTCCCATGGGGTGGTGCTGCGGTTTCCACGTCAACCTATGACTACAGTACAACTTCAGGTTTTGGCCTCGGCAACAACAACGAGGAAATCCATATCTATGAAGCCAGTTTGATCACTTCTACAACGCCGACTACCTTCCTATTCAGCGCAAAGATCGGCAGTAGCCCAAGCTCACGTCCCTCAGGTTTGACAGCGGGTACTACATTTATTTCGCCAACAGGTACAGCATCGCGCTACAAAATCGCTGGAGCCACGTATTCGGGCACTCCGAGCGAACTACTCACCGCCATCGGCGACACCGCGACTAACTGGGAAGCAGTTGCACCAGCAGCCACGACGGATTGGACATTTTCTGTTACCGGCGGCGGCGGTCCCACAAATACCCTCACGCTCTCCGCGTCTCCAAGCACTTTTTTGGAAAATGCGACCAATCCAGCCTCTGTTGGTACTGTCACTCGCTCGGAAGTAACGGGCAGTGATCTGGTTGTAACCCTTTCCTCGTCTGATGTCACCGAAGTCACAGTGCCTGCTACCGTGACAATTTTGGCCAATCAGGCTTCCGCCACCTTCGATGTTGCGGCGGTGAATGACGACATTCCAGATGGTAATCAAATCGTCAATCTGACTGCTACCGCATCATCCTCTTCCACGGGCAACTTCAATGTCACAGTGCAAGATGATGGCGATACACTACCTCCTACTGCTTTGCAAACAGGTGACATCGCTTTCACCTCTTTCAACGCCGACCGCGATGCCATCGCTTTCGTGGCACTAGATGCCATCCCCGCTGGTGAAGTGATCTACTTCAACGACAACGAATGGAACGGCAGTGCCATCGGTGCGGGCGGTGCTTTCAACACTGGCGAAGGTGTCGTAACCTGGACAGCCCCCGCTGGCGGAGTTGCCGCAGGAACTGTCGTAGTGATTGATAACTACGATGTATCTACTACGATTTCTGCCTCTGTAGGCACCGTTACTGGTTCATCAGGTCTCAGTGCCACAGAAGAATCCATTTACGCCTATCAAGGACTATCTTCCAGTCAACCTACCACGTTTCTTGCTCTCGTCGCCAACCACGCCGCAGATAGCATCGCCAACACGGGCCTGACCTCAGGCACCACGGCAATCTACCTTACGAGCAGTGCTGACTTTGCTGACTATGCAGGCGCACGCTTTGGTCAAGCAAGCTTTGCCGATTATCTGCCCATCATTGGTAATATCACCAACTGGACGATTAACGTTGACGGTGCTGGTGTAGATGTTGTGCCAAGTGCAACCCCATTCATCACTGGCACTCCTGCTGTTACCGTTGGCATTGCATCCACCGTTTCTGTGACAGAAGGCAACTCTGGTTCTGTGCAACTCAACTTCCCTGTCACACGCTCGATTGACGCGACGGCATTTTCTATCGATTACGCCATCACTGGCGGCACGGCCACATCAGGCACTGACTTCACACCACTCGCCAGCGGCACACTCACTTTCCCCGCCAATAGTGGACCACTCATGCAAAACATCAGCGTGGAAATCCTCGGCGATGAAATCATCGAGTCAAATGAGACGATCATCATCACACTTAGCAACTTGGTGCAAACCACGGGCACAACGACCCTGACTACGGCGGTCAGCACTGGAACAATCACGAACGATGATTCTGTCCCCAACGTGTTTCCCGCAAGCAACAGTATTGCCACTTCGGTAAAAGGAAATATCACCCTCGCAGGTGCAGAAATCCCCGCCTTCGATCCCATTTCCAAGCGCGCTTTCGCCGCCTCCGGCACCGGTATTCAAGTGGTCGATCTCACGAACCCTGCTTCGCCAGTTTTTATCTCTACCATCCAGCCCTCCACCCTTATTTCGGGATTGGTAGGTGACGACATCTCTTCCGTTGCTGTTCGCAAAGGTTCTGGCAGCACCCCTAGCATCCTTGCAGCATCCATCATTAACTCGCCCAAGACCACCAACGGCCACGTGGTTTTCGTCAACGCCGCCACGGGTGCATTGCTCGGCACCGCTACCGTTGGCTCCGTTCCGGATCACATCGCCTTCACGCCCGATGGCACCAAGCTCCTCGTGTGTAACGAAGGGGAACTCGATGGCAGCAACGCTAACATCGCCACCGAAAACATTCCTGGCACCGTGAGCATCATCAATATCACGAATGTTGCCGCACCCACCGTGCAAACCGCAGGTTTTGCCAGTTTCAATGCTCAAGCCGCCGCGCTCAAAGCCGCTGGCGTCCGTATCTTCGAAGGCGGAATTCCCGAGTTCGATTTCGAGCCTGAATACCTCGCCATTTCTCCCGACGGAACCAAGGCCATGGTCACTCTGCAAGAAGCCAATGCCGTCGCCATCCTCGACATCGCATCTGCGACATTTACTTCCGTCGTTCCTCTCGGTGAGAAAAATTTCATCAACGGCAGACACGACTTCAGTGACCGCGATGCCGCCGGCGGCAGTTCTGGCCTCGTTAACCCTACCACGGGTAATCCAGTCTTCGGCCTCTACATGCCCGATGCCATTGCTTCCTACTCCGTTGGTGGTCAAACCTACTACATCACCGCTAACGAAGGCGATGATCGCAATGACTTCATCGAGCCTAACGAAACCACAACTGTCTCTGCTGCTGGTTATGTTCTCGATCCTACAGTATTCCCGGATGCCGCTACCCTGAAAACAAATCCTCGTCTCGGTCGCTTGGTGGTCTCAAACGCACCAGGTCTGCGCGGTGATATTGATAACGATGGTGACATTGATCGTATCCTCAGCTACGGCGGACGTTCCTTCTCCATTCTCGACGCCAATGGCGCACAAGTCTTCGACAGCGGCGATATGATCGAAATGATTGTCGCCTCTCAGTTTCCTGCACTGTTAGATGACACTCGCAGTGACAACAAAGGTCCCGAGCCTGAGGGCGTTACCGTTGCGAAAATCGGCGCCCGCACCTTTGCCTTCATCGGCCTTGAGCGCTCGCACATGACGCTCGCCTTCGATGTGACGAATCCACTCGCCCCTACCTATGCCACCGCGTTCCAACGCACTGGCGATTTAAATCCAGAAGGCATGGTCGTCGTCGAAGCTGCCGATAGCCCCTCCGGCAAGCCACTGCTCATCGTAGCCAACGAAGTTTCAAATACACTTACTGTGTTTGAAATCAATCAACCCGTTGATTTCAAACTCCAGTTGCTCCATCTCGCCGATGCTGAAGCAGGTCTCCTTGCCTCACAAACGGCTCCAAACCTAGCCGCGCTCGTGGATGCCTTTGACGGCACTTACGCTAACACCCTCATCCTCGCTGGTGGTGACAACTTCATCCCTGGTCCATTTATCGCAGGTGGAACAGATATCTCCGTGCGTGACGAACTCAACACGGTCACAGGTTCCACCATGAGCCTCACATCACCCACGTTCAATCACCCGACTGCCGCTGTGGACATCGCTATTCACAACCTCATCGGTGTTGAGGCATCCACCGTCGGCAACCACGAGTTCGACCTTGGCACCCGCGTTTTCCGCGATGCGATTCAAGCCGGTAGCGGCTGGGTAGGAGCAAATTTCCCCTACCTCTCCGCGAACTTGGACTTCTCTGGTGACTCCGACATATCAGGCCGCTTCACCAACACCCTAAGTGGCAACTCCACGTCATTGATTGCTGAAGCCAGCACCCTCAAGGGACGCATCGCCCCCTCCGCCGTCGTCACCAAAGGTGGAGAAAAAATCGGCCTCGTCGCCGCCACCACCCAGATACTTGAGAGCATCTCCTCCACTGGTGGTGTGGAAGTCATCGGTTTCTCTGGTGACGGCTCCGAGACAAACAACATGACGCTCCTCGCCTCACAACTCCAGCCCGCCATTGATGAGCTGAAGTCTGAAGGTGTAGATAAAATCATCCTCATGGCGCACCTCCAGCAGATTACCCTCGAGCAACAACTCGCACCACTCCTCAATGGCGTGGACATCATCCTTGCCGCCGGGTCTAACACCCGCCTCGGCGATTCGAATGACGTAGCCGCAGCCTTCACTGGCCATACCGCTGACTTCGCTGCCAACTACCCCATCTACACCGCTGGTGCTGATGGCTTGCCCACCGTCATCGTCAATACCGACAACGAGTTCACCTACCTCGGTCGCCTTGTTGCGGACTTCGATGCCGACGGTGTCTTGATCGTGCCGAACCTAATGGCGAACATCGTGGAAAACGGTGCCTATGCCGCCACCGATGCCAATGTTGCCGCCGCATGGAATACTACCGTAGGCAACCTGCCGACGACAGCCTTCGCCGCTGGCACCAAAGGCGCGCAAGTGAAATTGCTCACTGATGCCGTGCAGGCGGTGATTAATGCCAAAGACGGCGACATCCGTGGCTACACCGATGTCTATCTCGAAGGCGAGCGCAATATCATTCGCAACCAATCTACCAACCTTGGTGACATCACTGCAGATTCGCTCATCGCTGCCGCGAAACCATCGCTTCCTTCTGTTACACACATCGCCGCATTCAAAAACGGCGGTGGCATTCGCTCCTCTATCGGAGCGGTGGAAGTTGGCAACGGACTCAAAACACCACCGATCGCCAACCCTAGCGCCAATAAACCAGCGGGAGCCATCTCTCTTCTGGATATCGAAAACTCCCTGCGTTTCAACAACGGCATCATGGTCTGCGAGACTACACCTACGGGTCTCAAAAATATCATCGAGCACGGCGTATTCAACGCAGGCACCAGCAACGGACGTTTCCCACAGATCGGCGGCATCCGCTTCTCCTACGATCCCTCCCTCAGCCCAGGAGCACGTGTCCTCAGCCTTGTGTTAGTCGATGAAAACGACAACATCACGGGCCGCGTCGTTTCGAATGGAGTGATTCGCTCGGACGCACCTGCGACCATCACTATCGTCACTATGAACTTCATTGCCAATGGCGGTGATAGCTATCCATTCAAAGCCAATGCGGACAATTTCCGCTACGTGCTAAACAATGGAACACTCTCCTCCGTGGTGGACGAGTCACTCGATTTCACAAATGCGGCAAACGTGCCCTCGAATATCCTTGGCGAGCAACTTGCCCTATCCAACTACCTGCAAGTCCGCTACGCTACACCAGCAAGTGCCTTTGACATTGCTGATACGACTCCGGCCTTTGACATCCGCATCCAAAGCACCGCCGTCCGCAGCGATGCCGTGCTCGCTGGCCCCGCCACCTTTGGCGCATGGCTCGCCCTCAACGGCTACACTTCCACCGGTATTGATACTGATACCGATAACGATGGCGTGATCGATAGTCTTGAGTTTTTCTTCAATCAAAACCCCAACAATGGTGCTGATCAAGAAAACTTACCGAAGCTCGTCCCTAACGGAAATGCTTTAGCGATGCAACTCGCCTACAACAACCAGACTCCCCTGAGTGGTGCGCTTCAAGTATCCAGCGATCTCACTACATGGGACAATGGATTCTTAGGAGTTGACTTCTCTGTGGCATCGAGCGTTGTCAATGGCGATGAAACAACCGTTAACTACGCACTCCTGGGCAGCGGACCATCCGCCGCTGGCACATCAGCGACCTACGCCACGCCAAACAGTGCCGATCCCGCAGGTGCCTCTCTCGGTGGTGTCCGCGTCATCAATCACGGCCTCGTTGGTGTTGGTCGCCTCAGCGGCAATGCCCTCGACCAATTCGGTGAAACACAAGGCGCCGCCTCTGGCCTGTTCATCTCCAACTGGGCATGGAACGGCAACCAGTTCACTGGCACATTCAACGTGCTTCCTGACCGTGGCTACAACGCAGGCACGATCTTCTCGAACTACGCCGCCCGTCTCCACGATGTGAACTTCACCTTCTCCCCTTACTACGGCACTGCGCCCGTCGCCCAAGGTCAGATCGTCCCCACCTACGCCAGTTCCACCAAGTTCACTTACATGGACGGTGAGAAAATTAAATTTACTACTGGACTTGATGTGACATCCACTGGCTCGCTCTTCGGTGAATCCGTTGGGATTGCCACGGCAGCGAATGGCCCAGGCGGCACGCAAGAAAGCCTACTTAGCTTCGATGCCGAAGCTGTGTATCTCTTCAGCGATGGCTCCGGCTACGTCTCCGATGAATACGGCACCTACATCGCCCGCTTCAACTCGGCAAAACGCATCACTGGCATCACTCAGCTCCCTGAGTCCGCCCGTCCGCACAACCCCGCTGGCACATCGAATTTCAGTTCCACTACCACACCAGTCAGTGGTCGTCGTCAGAACCAAGGTCTCGAAGGTATGTCCGTCACTCCCGATGGCACCCGCCTCTTCGCCGTCATGCAAAGTGCCCTCGTGCAAGACACCAACGGTGCCAACCAACAAACGCGCAATAATACCCGCCTCTTCGTTTACGATGTCGCTGGAGTCAATCGCGAGAACCCCGTGTTGATTGGTCAATACGTCGTCAAACTGCCACAGTTCCAGGCCACTGGTGCTGGCACAGCCGTCAACCGCACCGCCGCACAATCGGAAATCATTGCTCTCAACGGCACATCCTTCCTGATGCTGCCCCGTGATGGTAACGGCCTCGGCACTGGCACTACCGCGCCCATCGTCTTCAAGTCCGTGCAGCTTGTCGATTTCGCCTCCGCGACCAACATTCTTGGCATGTATGATGCCGAAGGCGCTGCCGTCAGCCCTGCAGGCGTTCTTCGTCCAGAAGTAAAAGCCGCCGCTTCCATGGAAGTGATCAACATGCTTGAGCCAACAGACCTTGCGAAGTTTGGATTGAATAAAAACACCAATCCCTCCAACGCAAATACTCTGAACGAGAAAATGGAAGGCATGGCACTCGTGCCAGACCTCTCCACTCCCGCCGCTAACGACTTCTTCCTCTTCATCGCCAACGATAACGACTTCCAGTCGTCCGATGTGAAGATGATCGATGCCAGCGGCGCACTCGTCAGCTACGGCGACGGTCGCCTCAACGCCGGCCTCACCAACGACGCGATGTTCTACGCCTACCGCATCACGATTGACGCTAGCGGCAAGCGCTTCTTCCGCTTTGAAGTGAAATAAGTTATCTGCCTAACAAACTCCCCCAAAAAAACGAAACGGCCTTCCTGATTCCAGGAAGGCCGTTTTTTGCTATGATTGGAAGTGAGTTTGATTTATGGCTGGGTGGCGAGACGGTCTTAACTACGATTTATTTTAGCAATTCGACCATGGCCTTGCCCATGCCTTCACCAACATTCATGTAAGTTTCGCCATTGCCGCCGTAGTGACTGCCACTGCTGCCACCGTTAGCGACTGGTTTTGTAAAGAACACCGCAGCCTTTCCTTTGAATTCTGCGCTTTCCGCAAAAGCAAACATCTTCTGCGAGAGTGGTGCGCTCTTGTCGTGCTCACCGAGTGTGGCGCAGACGAATTTCGCATTCGGCGCATTAAAGTCTTTTTTCAGATCGTTGAAGAGAAAGGCTAAGTTCTTATCGTAATTCTCGATGCTTCCTTTGCCTGCCTCTGCATTTCCTTGCCACCAGAAAAATCCGGCAACCTCATATTTCTTAGCGCCTGGATAGTACGTTTCTAAGTCTTTCAGTGCTTGCTGCGCTGCACCGACGTCTTGGTCATACTGAAGACCTGCATACCAGCCTTTATTTTTTGCTTTTGCTTCTTCGCTAACTTTCCGATTCGAACTCTCAGAATCTCCTTGATACGATCCACCATTTGCACCCGTGCCTACAGCGCTGGGAGGCAATAAGTCCCAGCCTAATGCGCGATTGCCCACACACGATTTGAGTAACAAGACCGGTGCGTCGATGGCGTGGCCTAAATAATTTCCAATGCCGATTTCTGGCCCGAATTTTTTCGAGCCATTGCCGTTTTCTGGGTTCAGCCAATCATTCATTTTGAGTTGTGCCATGCAGAAAAAGACATTGCGAACATCTTTACGCACATTCCAGTTACCCGCGTCATCGACAAGGTAAGGATATTTTTCAGCAGCAACTCCCTTAACGGGGCCTGGATTGCCAAAGCCCAACATGTTCGATTGTCCCATCATAATGAACACCTGCACGGGCTTGCTCATGTCAGCTTCTTTGCCATCAGGATCAGGTAAAACATCGGGTAGAGCCTTGATGCTGCCAGTAATTGCCTTCGATTTGTTGGCAGATAGCGCACCATTCTCTTTGAGAAAAGCTACGTCAGCCTCGGAAAGCACCGACTGGAGAAATTTCATGCTTCTACCCGTGGTTAATGTCACTTCGACCATGCCTTTCTCGGGGTCGTAGGCTTTCAATTCGCCTTCAAAGGTTTTTGATCCATCGGCACTTGTCCATGTCCTCGCGTAGGAGGCATGTAGGACAATGCTTGATAGAGTCGCCCATAACAGGCCCTTGTAGATTCGTTTTGCGGTAGGTTTCATAATTCTAATTTTCTCTGTAGTGCTTTCGATTGTAGATAAGGACGGAATGAATGTCGCGAAAAATATAGGAAATTTATTTTGCCGTGATTCACCAAAGCTAAATACGTGGGAAAATTATGTTTTTGTCCACAGTCGCGTATTTTGATCCAAACTGTTGACGATGTTGAGAAGTGAGAGCAATTGCGCGGCAAAATGTTTGACTTCGGCATCATGATCCGTGGTCGATTCCGTATGGAGTTCAAACCATTTTTGTGAAGTGGGGAGAGAGATAAAAAGCAATGATCGATGAAAGGCGAATTGAATGCGTTCATTCCAATCGTTTCGTAGTTCTAGCATGCGTTCCTGCATTTTTGGTGTCAGGATGTAGCGTGCTTCTACTTGGTCTGTTGAGGTGACTTTAAATGCTTTTTCAAAGGCGGGATTTTCAAGCTGAACGAGTCCACCGCCGATGTTCTGGATTTTTCTGCCAAGCCACCCGAACGCCGATTCCGCCACGTCGGTCTGGATGAGGGTTTTTCCATGAAATGCTTTGTGGTAATCTAACACCATGAAGATTCCTCTGAAAACATTGACCCATCGAGTCGTTCGGTGTCCTTTGGAGTCGGTGGAGGTTTCTTTGCGCTCCACATCGAGTTCACTGAAAAGCAGTGAGGTCTTACCGACTTTCCCTACAAAATAGTCTTCGCCTTGGTAGCGATCGATGCGTGATCGATGCAACTCACTTTCTTCAAAAAAACTTTGCTCCACACATTTTTCTGGGTGATAGACCATCGTCGGCGCAATGACTTCCACAACTCTGCGAAATATTTCTGCTTTATAAAGATGGCGATACGCCGCACCTTGACCAGATAGTTTTGCGATGAGGTAGATCACGATGCCGATGAAGCCGATCAAAATCACAAAAAAAGATACGCTCGCTGAATCAGGAGAGAATTGGCATGCAAGAGCGATGAGTGCGGCAACGACGAGAGCGATCAAAGCATTCCGATAGGTAGTGCGTTTTTCTATTTCCTGCGCGGCTCTCCAATTTGCCAGTGCTTGGTAAACGGGTGAGAGTTGTTGATGGATAGCAGGATAATCAGGACGCCAAGCGATGTTGTCTTGGTCCGATTGCTCAACGTTAGAAGCGGACATGAACGTTTTCTTTTTCTACTTCCGTAGCTTCATAGGAGGCCATAGGAGTGAAGTGAAAGATGCTAGCGATGATGGAACTGGGGAACATATCGATGGCATTTTGATAATCCATCACGCTGGCATTATAGGCACGGCGAGCAGCGGAAATTTGTTCTTCGCACTCATTGAGTTGGCGTTGCAGCATCAGGAAATTTGCATCGCTGCGGAGGGCGGGGTAGGATTCGGCAAGGGCAAAGATAGAGTGCGTGGCGGTGGCGAGATTTTGCTGATCTTGCCACGTCGCGCTAGGGCTTAGGGCTTTGTTTCGCGATTGGATGACGGATTCAAAAGTAGCCCGTTCATGAGCCGCATAGCCTTTCACCGTTTCAACCAGATTGGGGATGAGATCATAGCGCTTTTTCAAAAGAACGTCGATGCAGGAACTCGCATACTTCGCTTGGTTTCTGCGATTGACCAAGGAGTTGTAGATTACCGCAATCATAATGATCACAAGAAAAATCGCGCCGATGAGGATAGTAGTTGCTTCCATAGTAAGTTTGTATCGCTACAGCAGCGTATTTTGCGACGAAAAAATTGCAAACGAATATTGATCTCGGTATGGGGGCGAGATTTTTACCCTTTACCCAGCAGACTCGCGTTCTTGGATCCATTTTTGGCCTTCGGGGGTGTCGCGGAAGAGGACTACGGGGACGTTGCGGATGCCAATTCTGCTGCCGACGCGTTCTTCTTTGCGGGAAATAACGATCAGCTCGTCACACTGGCGGAACGCATACGGTATGTTGCCGCTGGACATGGAGAACATGCCTTGGAGACCGAGCTCGCTCATTGCTTGGATGCAGTTTTGGATGCGCTCGCCGGAGAGCTTGGAGAAGGCTTCGTCGATTGGCACGAGGGCGAGTGAGGGTTCTTTTCTGCGCGTTTCGTGGCGATTGTAGGCGTGGAGGTAGCTGGCGAGGATGGCGATGAAATACGGACTCTGGTTTTCGCCACCGCTCATTTTGCCGCTTTGTTTATCGACGCTGACGGGGCGGGCATCGGGGTCGCGGATGTCGGTCACGAGGAGGTCGTAGTCGTAGTATTGGCGATAGTCTAACAAACGTGCGGCCTCGGGGCTGTTGGCGTTTTTGACGAGAAGGGTGAGGAAGTTTTGCAGGGCATCGCGCATCTCGCCGCTCATGCTGTCGAAAAAGAGGCTGTCCTCTTGGTAAACTGCGTTACGATCAATAAGCTCGCGGTAAAGGCGGAAGTCGGGGTTGTTTTTCTTCTCGATGCGGTAGCGGTCGTTGCCGATGGGGCGCTTGAGTTGTTGGTTGAGCAGGGAGATGATGTTTTCCACGTTCTTGAGCGCTTGCTGCATGCGCGAGAGGAGCTGGGTGCGGAAGAGCGATTCCCAGCGTTTGCGCTCGGTGGCGGATTTTTTCTCGTAGTCGGGGATGTTGGCGTGCTCGATGACTTCGAGGCGGTTGAGGTAGGTTGCAACTCCTGCGGGTTCTTCGGAGAGAT
>CAMAYN010000016.1 GCA_945862285.1 Akkermansia muciniphila
GCATCACTGCGGAATTGATGGTAAAAACGCCAATCCATCAAGGAGTAACGCACGGCACTCAGCGCAGTGTAGCGGGTGTTATCGCGCAGCTCCGAAAGCATCGATTCCGGGCCATGCATGGGCAACTCCAAATGCTCCATCTTGCCTTGTGGCGAACGAATTTTCACCATCGGGCCTTTGCGGGATGCGACTTCGCGCTCCGAGAGCCGAATGCTTTCTGATTTGATGTCCGGATCTGTGCGAAAGGCGGTAGATGGACCAGAAGGAATCAACCCACAAATCATTTCATACGAAAAATTTTCATGCACAACTTGCCACGAGATACGCCGAGGTTCTTTGCCCCAATCGCCACCCCATAACACACTCGGCATGCCGCCCTCTTCGGCGAGCGATTGCGCAAAGCTCCCTTCAGCCATTTTTTGCATGAGCGCCAGTGCTCGATAAACATTCGATTTCCCGACACCATTGCCGCCTGTGATCACATTCACACGGCTGAGATTCAGCCGCAAGTCGCGTAACGAACGATAGCCTTTGATGTGGATGTGTGACATCATGGCAATAGTTATCGATCAATTGCCGCTTGGATTTTGCGAAAGAGGCTCTTTGGTGAGATTTCTTTTAAACCGTTTTGGTAGCAGGGGATGCAGCAATTGTGCGGGATAATTTTTTGGAAATGGCTCACGAATGCCAAACTCGTTAGGCTCATGCCCCGGATGTTTGTAGGTGCCAAAGAGGAGATCCATCAAGGGCGAAAGATTGGCATAGTTGCCAGCAAAACGATCTTTCGCATGGTGCCAGTGATGCAATTCTGGAGCACCGATGAGGGCACGTAGCGGGCCGAGCGGCAGTTTCACGTTCGAGTGAATATAGATCGCCCAAATCCCACGAAATGCCGTGAAGCCTGCCAAGGTTCCTAGATCAAAGCCGAGCAGAAATGCGGGTAAATTGATCAGCCCCACCGTGTAAATGGTATCGAGCGGATGCTCGCGATGCGCGGCTAACCAGTCGAGGTGTTCCGCGCTGTGATGGACGGCATGAAAGCGCCATAGGAATGGCACGCGATGTTGAATGCGGTGTCCCCAATAGATCAAAAAATCACTCAATAGCAGCATCTCGATCACCTGAAGCCACCACGGCTGTGCGGCGATGGCGAGGCGGAAATTCATCGGCACAATTTGCACAAGATAGGGTGCACACCACGCCAGAGCACCAAAGACTACGCTCCCCCAAATCAAGTATTGCCCCAAAAAATAACAAAGATCCGTCAGCCAACCTGGGCGGAAAAATTTCTGCGCCTTTGCGGGGAAACATCGCTCCAAGGGAGAAAAAACGACCGCTAAAAAGACAAAGCTCACCAGCGGTGCGGCGAAAAAATACAAGGCGTTCATTTTTTCTCGTTGGCGCGCTTATTTATAAAGTCGTCGATGTTATCACGAGTAATCTCAAGGTCCCCCGAGTCGAAGGCAGGAGCCATTTTCGATGAGGGCAGCAAGCGTTTTGGCGGTTCTTCTACGGCTTGTTTTATTTCTTCAAAGGAAAAAGCTCTAAGACTTTTCGATGAATGCATCAGCGAGTTCTTTTTCTGAGATTCAAGCATCGCGCGGATTTGATCATCGCTCATGATCAGCCCAGACTTTGAAGATCTCAGCATGGACTCGCGGGCACGTTTCACTTCTTCATCGGTCACGGTCGGATGTACTACAGTCCTTTGCTCATTCGGCGTGTCTGTCTGCACCTGCTTTTCTGCCGCATTTTCGGTAGGCATGGCGCTTGGCTTGTCTTTCTCCGACATATACCAAATGTAACAGGAACCTAAAGTGACAGAAACGGCTAAGACGACGACCTTGCTAAAGTGATTGCTCATGACAATAGCTGTAGAGTTTCGGATTTGGCCTGTCAATCAGGGAAATGGCCAATGTGATTCACGGCGATCAACACGGCGATCAAGCTAGGGAGAATTTACCTAAGCTCGATCATGCTTGTGCTATTTTTTTACCACGGATGAAGAGGATGAACACGGATTTGATTGCATTTTAATAAAATCGATCCTTCCAACATTCCAAAATCCCACCAAAAACCTCTTCATCCGTGATTTTGATTCCCTAGCTTGATCGCAGATTGTCCGAACCTTCTCGCCTTGACGGATGCGACGTAGCGTCCGCAGATTCGCATGCATCACGGTGGATGTTGTTTGCGCGGTCTGACGGGTTTGGGCGGGCAAAAACGGGGTGGCGGCGGGGTGCGCGTGGTTTTTGGGAGGCGAAAATTGGGGCGTACGCGGATTCGGAGGCATTTTGGGCGGCGGAAATCGAGGCGTTGGCGCGTACGGAGGCTTTTCGGGCGGCGGGAATCGAGGCGCGGACGGGCGTGGAGTGATTTGTGAAGACAGAAATGGGGGGACGCTGGCGCGTGGGGCGATTTTGGGTGACGGAAATCAAGGCGCTGGTGCGCGGGGGGCGATTTCTTGGTGCCAAGATGGGAAGCTGCGGGATTTCTTGGCGGTGCTCAAGCGGCGGACAGAGCGGCAGGGGCATGCGGTGGCAGTGGGAGCCATTCTTCATGCATCGTTCGCTTAAATTCGCTTGACCACTACTTTCAGTTACACCCCATGGCCAAATCGAAGAGATCAGATGGGCGTTCCGTTTTACTGAATGGCTTTTTCCGCAGGGCGTGGCGCGATGTCGTAATAGCGACAAATGTGCAGTGGATTGTATTCCAGCGGACTATCGAAGATAAAAATATAATTTCTGCGACCTGGGCGATGTCCCCACTGACTTGAATAAACGGGGCGCACTTCTTGGTCTTTTACCATACCAAATAGCACGTCGATTTCGGTAATTTCCTTTTTCCATTTATTATTAGAAATGGTCTGATTCGCGCCTGCGTTGATGGCGATTTTCTCCGAACCAAGTATCACAGAAATGGCGCTGCGGGAGAAGTTGAAAACGCGATAGTCGCCGGAAGATACTTTTGCGGAACCGATGTCGTAGGCAACGAGTCGCAAGGGCTTATCCTTCGATTTCACGCATGCAAGTAAAACGCGATCTGAATCTGCCGGTAATTCCACCCATGCTGCGGGCGTGGGCGGGGTATCTTGCGAAAATTCTTCTTTCGCATTTCGTAGCACGAATTTTGATGATCCCTCATACCGCATCATTTCGCCAATGCCCGTGGAGTTTGCCGAAAATTCAGTAATCTCTTTGCCGTTGTGAAAAAACTTACCTTCCACGAACTCGTCTAAGGCGATGGTGACGATTTCCGTTTTGATTTTCGCTTCTTGGGCCGTGGATAGAAAAGTCAAGGTTGCGATGAAGAATAGGAGCCAATGTTTCATAGGTAAAATCGGTTGGGTTAGAGAATTAGATTTCGTTTTGATTGAGCCAACGGAAAGAAACGATGTCAAACCTGCGACCAAAGGCGCGATTGACGTTCGAATTGAGCACAGCAGGTTTGGTGTGTGCACGGTCGGTGGGATCTGTGAAAGGACTGCTGCGTTGCACAAACGCCTCGCACCAAGCTCTGGCCAAGACTTTTCCCGTGGAATCGAGCGCTTCGCCGCATGTGCGAATGCGGAAATAATCGGATCGCGCTTGGAGAATCGGTCCTAGAGATTGCAAAATGTCGCCTTGTTGGAGGTAGCCAGCATTACCAGCGGCACTACTTTCGCCATTCATGGCCGCGGAAAACTGATTCCCATTTGGCTGCACGGCTGGCTCTCCTACGGTGTTGGGCAGGCCGGCATTCACGGTGCGATCAAGTGCCGCTTGCAGTGCCCCTTTTCGCTGATTTTCTGGGCGATTGGTGGAAAATGGATTACGATTGACAAATTCAGCCATGGAGCGGAACGGGCCACGGGCTTTCACTTCATTGACAATCTCTGTGGCGAGTTGATCCAGTTCATCGTCGGATAGCTGTCGCCAGCCCTTCCAGAACCCGTCACTTTGCCCCGACTGACCGCGCAAGTACGGTGCTTGGGAGAGGACGGAGCCAAAGCGATTGAAGCGAATGCCGCCATTGTTCGACCATGAAACGGCTGTGCCCTCACGGTTCACTACTGGCAATTCCGAGGAACCCATCGACGACAGAACGGCCTTCCAGGCATTTTTTGAAGTCGAGTTGACGTTAAAAGCACCAGTGATTCTGATGCGAGCGGCGATGGCTTCCGGAGCCCGATTGCCTGCGCCAGAGATGATCTCATCAATGCCCACATCGCCGCCGATTGGAAAAAATTGCATACGCGGATTCGGCAGTGTCTGTTGACCAGAGACGAGGCGTTTCATGTCAAACGTCGCATTTAAGCTCGTTCCGGTTCGATTCAAATAATCAGCGCCGAGTGTAGAAAAGAAAAACCCATCCCAAAGACGTCGATTCACATCATAGGAAACATCGGTGATATTTAATCCCGAAAACCCGCCAAAATTCGGGTTTTGCGTAGCATTTAAAGGAATACGCGGATTGGCATACGAATTCCCGACGATGAACCCGGGCTCGAAGTTGTATCTACCAATTTGCGCGTGTTGGAACTGGCCGATCGAAGACAGCGGCGCTCTGGGAATATCATAGATGATGACGTGATTTTTCCCACCAGCCAAAGTGTTCGATGCTCCGCCGTAACCTTGGTAACGCCCACCCGCACGGTTGACCTGAGGTTCAGAAATGGCACTGCCCGCTTCACTTACAAGGCCGCGATTGCCACCGATTCCGTCGCCGATCCCACGACTAGGAAAGCTGTAAGCGCCAAGCCATGGGGAAGTGGTGTGCCAGCCAGTGCGCTGCCCCGCAGAGCTAACATTGGAGCCATCCCAGCGGGAGTTCGTGACCATGGCACGAGGATTACAATCAATCCAACCGCGGAGAGTTTGTGTTTGGTCGGGATTTTCTACTTGATTGGTAGTGCGCAGGTTGAAAGCCCAGGTAGCGATGTGAGGGTTAACATTGCCATTGGCGACATCTTGAATCAGATACTTGACGCGATTGGCCTTCGGTAAGATCGGCTCTGGTACGGTGACGGGCCCCACTGTGCTGGGATCAATACCGCCATTCCATGTTTCTGTGCATCGGCTGAGAGTGCCCCCAGAAGATTTCAACGTAAACCAAGCAGAGGAAACGCGATCCGTTTGTATCGAAAATCGGGGAGGCTGACTTCCGACCGCTTGGGTGGTTCCGGCAAACTGCGTGTCTTGGAGAAAAATTCGATCAAACCAGATTCGACTTCCTTCAGGCAAAATCAGATCGGTATTCGATGAGTTTTTTAAGTTCAGGCGAAATCCCCCTCTTTCACTCCAACCCGAAACGAGGGAGCGCGGGCCCGAACCCAAATCCGACTCTGCTTGCACGGAAAACAAGCGAAATTCACCAGGTTCTAAATCCACATTAGGAGTAACGAGCTGAATGTAGCGGCCACCTGCTCGAGAATTGGCGCTGGCATCGCTAGGAATTTGTGTGCCACCACCGACGAACCAGGTATTTCTCATCCATAGCTGGTTGATTTGTGGTGTGGGATTGTTCGGCGTGGTGAAGGAGAATTCAAAGTAGGGATAAAGAGCCCATTCAAAAGTATAGGTGGCATTGCGAATTTTTACATTATAAGGATTCCAGATGCCGACGAGTGGTTGCACCACGATCTGCGCCCTGTATTGAGCGGGAGTGCTTCCTTGCGTGGGGCTTTGAAGAATGGAATTAAAGCGGAATCCCATTTGAAACATGGATGCCACCGGAGTTACGGGGCTGTTTGTGTGTTGAATGTCGCGCAGGAATGCTCCACCGGCATCGTGTCGTGTGTAGGGTGGCCAGTTTTTGAAACGCAAGTCGGCTTCTAAACTTGGCGTTGCCTGTACGATGGGAAGTTCTTGTCCTGATAGGTTTTGCCACATTGTCGCATAATTCCAGAGATTCCCCCAGTTTGGCCCGACACCTGCATTTACGGCATTACTGATATTTTCGCTTAAAAAGAATAATGACGGATTACTGGCAGGCGCGAAATCGATTCGATTGATGCCGCCTGATGCTGAGGCTGTGGCAGTAGAGCCGAAGTAGGGTGTGCTATAATTTTTATTCGCTTGGGAACGATCAAAGATCAGCGATAGATCGGCTTTCATGCCTCCTGCATCGCAGTTGACGGGAAGTCCATGACCACCTGTCGTGAGGTCGTGAAAGTATTGTTGCGGGAGGTTATTTTGATTGGCCACAAGAGCCACTGTGGAGAGGGAAAGAAGGCGGCTTTTACTGACTGTTCCTGTGGGAAGTGGGGCGAATTTTTGCCAATTCCCCGCCGCTTGATCCATGTTGACCAAGCCGTATTCCAGCGGGGAATTCGCTCGTGCATAGCGCTCGGCATCATTTTGTGGCGCGGTGGTCGGCTTCTCGATATCCACTCGGGCTTTTGCCCCTTCATCTGAAATCCAATACGCATAACGCCCGAGTTGACTACCCTGCGTCACGTTCACAACGGGGGCAAGTAAATCTTGCTGTTGTGCTCCATTGAGGAAACGCGCCACCAGCAGAGCGTTACCTTGCGTGGTAGAATTTGATGCGGTCAATGTTGTCGATGGATCGGGATTATTTCCGCTTACTAACCAACGGACTTGGGAGGCTTTCGGGTCTTGTGGGCGATTGGCCGCAGCGGAATTGGTCA
This sequence comes from Akkermansia muciniphila, assembly GCA_945862285.1. Taxonomy (GTDB): domain Bacteria; phylum Verrucomicrobiota; class Verrucomicrobiia; order Verrucomicrobiales; family Akkermansiaceae; genus UBA956. The sequence goes on from CAMAYN010000016.1 coordinate 6,635, forward strand.
CGCCAATCCAATACGGGTTCGCGGATTGGCTGGCATTCATCACCTCCGCATTCATCGTGACACTTTGATCGATCCCGGCATTTCGCTGGAGATTCCCCAGTGCGATCATCATCGCCATACGTGCATTTGCGCGAGCCGTAGTTTGCGCGGATTGCGCGGCAGAATTCCGCAAACTGATGCTGCTCAGGCTGAGCATTCCCACGGCAATTATGGCGAGTAAGACCATCATGGAAATCGTAATCACCAAGGTGAATCCTTTATGCCTAACTCGAGGTTGTTTTATACAAGAAAAACACTTCACCTGCATCGACGATTCGATTTCAAGTATCGTACTTTTTTCGCACGTAAACATTTTCATTGGGTTTTCTCAGTTAGGCAATAAAGGTTCACCTAGGAAAGTAGAACTTAGTCGGAATACATCATTGACCACAAGGTAGGAATGCGTATAATTTCTTTAAATTTGCGCATCGTATGTCACGGATAATCAAAGAGGATCATGCTCCCCCAAAGGTTGCGGTTTTAGTCGATACATCGACGAGTTGGGGAAGAAGTGTGGTCGAAGGGATCCATTCCTACCAAAGCATGCATCGGCGCTGGCACATTTATGTGGCACCGAAGGGATTAGATGAAAAATTATCCTTGCCTCGAGGGTGGCAAGGTCAAGGAGTGATTGCTCGCATCGGGTATCGCGAATTATCCAAACAACTGAAACAGAGCAAGTTGCCTGTCGTCAATGTTTCGGGGATTCGCGTGCCGGGAGCGAACTTCTCGCGCATCACGACAGACTTGAGAAAATCGGCAAGTTTGGCAGCGGAGCATTTCTTGAATCATGGGCTTCGGCATTTTGCGTATTTTAGTACAATTCGTATCGATTACGTATCCCAGCATCAACAAGCCTTCACGAATCACGTTCAGAAACGTGGTTGGAGTTGTCGGATTTTTGAGCCGGATGAGCGGGCGGGGCATGATTCCGAATGGACGATGGATTTATCCAAGGTCAAAGCATGGATCGCCTCGTTGCCAAAGCCGGTGGGGATTTTGACATGGGCATCGAGCGCGGCGAGGGAATTCATTTATGCATGTTTAGAAAATGGTTACAAGATTCCCGAAGAAATTGCGATCTTGAGTGGCTCGGATGACGATTTATTTTGTAAAGTCGCACCGGTGCCTATTTCCGCCGTCAGCGTAGCCGCCGAGGAAATTGGTTTCTTAGCAGCGAAACGTCTCGAAGAAATGATGACATCTCCCCAATGGATCAAGCAGGCCGATGTTTTCGTGCCACCCGTTGGAATTACCACACGCCAATCGACAGAGATTCTTGCTGTGGATGATGCGGCGCTTGCGAAAGCATTACGCTACATCCGTGAAGATCCATCGCGCAATATTCATGTGGACGATGTCGCAGCAGTAGCAGGTTTTTGTCGGCGTGTGTTAGAACAGCGCTTCGCCAAAGTTCTCGGGCGATCACCCGCAGCGGAAATCAAACGCGTGCGAGTCGAATATGCACTTCATTTATTACAAACAACGAACTTCCGCATCGCTGATGTTGCGGAAAAATCGGGATTCTCTTCCGCTGAATATATGGCGACTGTTTTCCGCAGTGAATTAGGCGCAGCTCCTCTGAGTTTTAGGAGAAATAAGCCAGTCCCTTCGTAATTTTGCGCCCGCCGCAATTCGATTCGCAACATATCTATTTTCCGATGCAAAATCGGCTAAAAATCACGCCAAGCAAGTCTTCTGTATCGATCTTACCGGCGATTTCTCCCAGCGCTTCCATTGCTTCACGGAGTTCAATGCTAACCAGGGCAAGATCTGCATTTTCTTCGAGCATCGCTATCGCATGATCCAAGGCAGCATGGGCGCGCTGCAAGCAATCTTGGTGGCGTGCATTAATGGCGATTATACTCGCACCAGAATCAAAAGCATGCGTTTGCGCAATTTGACGAATCGCAGCTTCCACCTCTGAAAAACCTTCATCCGTGAGGCATGAGAAACGAATCACTTCCGCGTGTTTTTGCCATGATGGATGGATGCCGAGGTCCACTTTGTTGAGCAAAAAAATTTGTTGCTGAGCTTGTTCCGACTCTGGAAGTTCGGCAGGCGCGATGCTCGTGGCATCAAATACATTGATGACGAGGTCGGCCTGGTCGCGCTCTACCGAACTTCGGCGAATCCCTTCCGCTTCGATGGCGTCAGCTGGCTGATCTCTCATTCCTGCGGTATCGATTAAACGCAGCAAAACACCACCGATGTTTGCGGCTTCCTCTAACGTATCACGCGTGGTGCCCGCTAGGTCACTGACGATGGCACGATCAAAGCCGAGCAAGCGATTGAGCAAACTTGACTTCCCGGTATTGGGCGCTCCAGAAATGACGGTGCGTATGCCATCGCGTAAAATGCGCCCACGCCCTGCGGTAGCCAAGAGAGAAATCAAGCCGTGATTCACTTTTTGCAGGCGTGAGAGAAGTGCTCTTCCCACATCCGGGCTAATATCCTCATCAGGGAAATCGATATAGGCTTCGATGTGCGCTAGAGTCTCCAGAATCTCATTGCGTAAAGACTCCGTTTTTTGACCGAGGTGCCCTTGGCGTTGCTGATGCGCGGCGCGCATGGCTTGTTCCGTCCGCGCGGAAATGAGATCCATGACGGCTTCCGCCTGCGTCAAATCGAGCTTACCGTTGAGAAATGCTTGCCGGGTAAACTCTCCCGGCTCTGCCAAACGGGCACCGCAAGCTAATGCCCGCTGGAGTAACCGACTCATGACCAAAGAACCACCGTGGCCAGCAAACTCGCAAGTGTTTTCTCCTGTATAACTCCGCGGCGCTTGGAAAAAGGTGAACAATGTTTCATCGATCAACTCGCCCTCATGATCATACACATGGCACAACGAGGCGACACGCGCCGAAATCTTTGCGGCACGACCATGGGTCATACTGGCAGCAATCGCAAGCGCATCAGGCCCCGAGATCCGCAACAGACCCACGGCAGCAGATCCTGGCGCGGTTGCTATTGCGGCGATCGTTTCGCCTGCCGAATGAAATAAGTTCATGGAGGATTGGTGTGCATCGTGCACGTCGATGGAGACATGACTTCGCGAACTTGAATCATCATTGATCGCTACCCACGCCCTTGGTTTTTTCCTTCGTGGGCGGAATCTCATTGTTGACCGATTCACTGCCTAAGCCTTCAAACTGCCACGTAACAAATTTTTTCAAGTGGATATTTTCCTCTCCCGCATACTCGAGTAAAACAGTGGCAGTCTCATACTTCGTTTTACGGTTTTCTCCTTCAGCAAGATCGAGCTTTTGTAATGCCTTCGCTTCGGGGGAATCACGTTTCACAAATACAGTGAAGCGATCATCGCTGTGTCCCGGGTCACAGACAACGTATTTGAGAACGTCACTCTCTGCTACGTTCGAAGCGGAGAGGTGGTCTTTGATCAAAATCACACGAAATTTCTTTTGCTCCCCTTCTTTCCCTGCTTCAAAAAATTTCCGCAGTTCTTGAAAGCGAGTTTGCGCATACACATCCCAATCAAGCAGCATTCCTTGATCGGTTTTTTTAAAATACGCTTGGATGGTTAAGCGCGGCATCATGAATTGATTCATATTGCCTAAACTCTCCGTCAATGGGTTGATTTTTTCTATCCCGTGAAGCATCTCGCTCGAAATCAATGGGCGGAAAAACCGCGTCATATCGATCTGCGTCTCACGATGGTAGGTCATGAGGAAGATGTTCGATTTCTTACTTTCACTATAATTGTGCACAGGATAAAAACAATCTGCCGTGATGTACATGTCGCTCAAGACTTTTTCGCCATAGAGAGCACGGAGTCGATCCAGTGTGGCCGTGCCGCCTAAGACGTATTTTGCTTTTTCCTCCGGCGACTGTGCTTGGAGAAATGCTTGTAACACCACCTGAGCATCGTCAACCCATGCTTTTTTGAAATACAAATCGGCTTTGTCTTCTTCGGTCTGAGGAGCGGACGATTCATCGAGCGCTTTGACTAAATTCTGATTATTGTTTTGATATCGATGCTCGCGGATTAATAACCATGCGCCGCCACCGAGCACGATGAGCAATAGAACAATCAAGCCAATGAAAAAATAGAACCCCGATTTGTCTCGCGGATTTTCACTGCCAGAAGTCGCCACAGCGGCAACTGGTTCAGGCGTGGTAGGTGCCGGAATTTCTTCCGCACGAGGATGCGTTACATGCGGAATCTCCGGTTCGCTCGCCATGACAATAGGAGGATTTTCCACAACAGGAAGGGGCGTGACAGGCAGCGGTGGACTCGTTAGCGGAGTCCCACAATGCGGACACGGTGCCGTTGTTGGCGGCAAATGATAGGGAATATAAATAATCCCATTACATGCGTGACAATTGAATGATCGTTGTTGGGGGTTAGCCATAACGGGTGCAGCGTAGCTAAGAATGGCCTTTCGTCAATATGTAAGTCTTTTTCCTATCGATTCCTTTCATTTCGCTCGATTTACGCTATCGATCTCACACATTTGGCAGCAAACTCACATGCCTAGGAACTCCATGAAATGATTCGTTCAAGCCCAATCGCTTTGCCATGACTTCCACGGCACGACCGAGAAGATCCACATCACCGCGAGCATCGTGGCGACGCAGCGCACTGTCCGCCAAGCTAAGACGGGCTTTGACGTGATCGAGCGAATGCTTGATGCCGCGTTCCTTGCCAAATAGCATTTTGGAAATATGAATCGAATCAATACAAGAAATCTCACGCGTAGCTGCACCCAGTCGCTCACTTGTGGCGGTGAGGAATTTCGAATCAAAACGCAAGCCATTGTGCGCAATCAGCGTGGATGATCCTACCCAGCGCGAAAAATCACAGAGCACCTGCCCCGGACGCGGCGCGCTCACCACGTCGCGATTGCTGATTCCCGTGTAACTTTGGATAAACGAAGAGATTGACTGCCGCGGTCTGGCGAAACTGAAAAAGGAATCTTCTTCGATCAATTTCCCTTGGAAAAATCGCACCGCCGCTATTTGAATCAGATCATCATACGCCGAGTCTAACCCCGTGGTTTCCAAGTCATAAATGACGTAGGTGGGGGGAGTTGTAGAGATTTCAGTATCGCTCATAGCAGCAAAACATTTCTCCATGGATTAAAACTCACAAGTCCCCGGCGTGCGCGCAAAGGGAATGACATCGCGGATGTTCGCCATGCCCGTGGCAAACATCAACATACGCTCAAATCCTAATCCAAATCCCGCATGCGGCACACTGCCGTAGCGACGCAAATCCACATACCACCAATAATCCTCGGGGCTCAAGTTGTGATGCACCATATTCGCTAACAAAACATCCAAGCGCTCTTCCCGCTGGCTGCCGCCGACGATTTCGCCAATCCCCGGCACCAGCACGTCCATGGCCGTCACGGTCTTGCCATCATCATTGAGACGCATATAAAAGGGCTTAATTTCCTTGGGATAATTAAATACCGTAGTCGGCTTTTTAAAATATTCCTCCGTGAGCCAGCGCTCATGCTCACTTTGCAAATTCAAGCCATATTCTACCGGGTATTGAAAGGTTTTGCCGCTCTTTTTCAGCAGCTCCACCGCTTCTGTGTAGGTCACGCGTTCAAACGCACGACTCGCCACAAATTCCAACCGCTGCCGCAGCTCCTTATCCACAAATTTTTCGAAAATCGCCAAATCCCCCTCGTTTTTATCCAAGGTCTGCTGCACCAGATATTTTACCAATGCCTCGGCAAGATCCATATCGCCAGCGAGATCGCAGAATGCCACTTCTGGCTCAATCATCCAAAACTCCGCCGCATGGCGCGAGGTGTTAGAATTCTCTGCACGAAACGTCGGCCCAAAGGTATAAATATTGGATAATGCGCAGGCAAACGTTTCTCCTTCCAGTTGTCCGCTCACCGTGAGATACGCTCGTTTGTTGAAAAAATCTTCGGCATCTTTCGCGATTTTATCATCGGGCAAAGTCGTCACCCGAAACATCTCGCCCGCACCTTCGCAATCGCTCGCCGTGATGATGGGCGTGTGCACGTAGGTGAAATCGCGCTCTTGGAAAAATTGATGAATCCAATACGCCATCCGACTGCGCATGCGAAACACCGCTCCATGGAGGTTTGTTCGTGGTCGCAAGTGGGAAATCCCGCGCAAAAACTCCAAGCTGTGGCCTTTTTTCTGCAAGGGGTAATCCTGCGGCACCTCGCCAATTAGCCGAACACTCGTCGCCTGCATTTCCCATTTTTGCCCCTGCGCGGGCGAGGCGATGAGCCGTCCACGAATTTCCACTGAGGCACCGGTGAGCATACGTTCTACATCCTCATATCCGGGGATTCCGGCATCCGCCACCACTTGGAGATTGGCCAGACATGTGCCGTCATTGATTTCTAGGAAAGAAAATGCCTTAGAATCACGCCGAGTCCGCACCCAGCCTGCTACTGTGACATCCGCCATCTCCACCTCGCTCGATAATACGCGCTTGATTAAACTTCGCATGGCGAAATGCTTAAACCGTCCCCTGCCGCATGTCAATCAAGGCATCACGATAGATTCATCATCGATGATTAAATCGCGCCATTTCCCGTGCGGCTTCTCGTAACTCGACTTTTTCCTTCAAATCATGCCGCTGGTCACCGTGGGTTTTCCCTTTGCCGACGCCAATTTCAACTTTGACTTTGTCGTTTTTCCAATACATCCGCAGCAGGGGCAGGGATGATCCTTTGACGGCGGTGGCGTGCTCAAGCTTGAGAATTTCGCGCTTATGCAATAGCAGTCGGCGCGGTCGCTTGGACTCGTGCTGAAACCACACACCAGCGGTTTCCCAGGGTTGAATGTCGCAGCCATAAAGGAAAAGCTGTCCTTTATCAACGCGGGCAAAGGCATCGGAAATATTGATTTTCCCGGCTCGGATCGATTTCACTTCCGTGCCGCGTAACTCGATACCTGCCTCGTATTTTTCACCAATATGAAAATCTCGCCCCGCTTTTCGGTTCGTTGCAATGTCCTTAGGTGCGCTCATGGCACGAAGATGGGGCTATTTCTATGGATGGCGGTCAGATCGATCAAAGCGACCAAAATTAGATCAAGGGGATTTCTCGAAGTTTGATTTTACCCTCAATAATTTCCGTTAGTGCAATGTCGGCAGCTCCCATGCTTGGAACCGTTGGAATTAAAGGAGAGCGTCCGCTGTTAAGCTGGCGAACTCTTTTGGAAACAAGGTTGATGAGCTTCTGCGGATCATCGATAATTTCTGCTGCTTTGGTGACGAGATCGCTTTTCATAGGAAGATTCGAGTAGCGGTAATCAGACTTCGGCGTTTCAAAAGGTAAAATATTGTCGATAGACATAGGAGAAACGTCGATGAAGAAAATCGCGGATGGGTGAGACAACATTTAATTCCGATATTGGCAAGCACAAAATCGATTATTTTTTAAAATTTTTTGTTCGGGATGCTTGATATCAATTCGATTGATAGAAAATGCCAGCAAATGAAGTAAATGATTGCGAATTTGCTAGGTAATCCGTCGGCAAATACTACTTTACGACATTTTTCATGAAACATCTGACTTTTTTCCTTCCCGTTCTATTCGCCACGTCACTACTGCCGAGCCATGCACAGGATGGCGAGCAACTCTACGGACTCTATTGCAGCGCATGCCATGGAGCGGATGGCAAAGGCGGCGGCAATGGCACCTTGCCACCACTCGCCGGCAGCGATTGGATTCATGGTAATGCGAAACGCACCATTGCGATTGTTCTAAAAGGACTTCACGGCCCCGTTCAAGTCGCTGGCAAATCCTATAATTTGGAGATGCCCCCGCAGGAGGATTCTCTCACCGAGCAAAACATCACCGCCATTCTGAATTATGTCCACAAGGCATGGGGAAACAAAGGGCAAGATGTTAAGATTGACATGGTGCGGGTAACGAAATCGGAATATGCTGACCGTAAGAAGCCATGGACTGCAGATGAAATCCTCAAAATCTTTCCCCTAGAAAAAAAAGCTACCTTTCTCAACAATCTCACTTCCCAAGTCTATAAAGGAAATTGGGATAAACTCCCTGATTTCTCGAAGTCCAAGGCAGAAAACATCGAGGAAGAACACAGTGGCATCATCGATATTAAACTTGCTGAACTCAAAGAAAACTACGCCATCGTTTGGCAAGGCGACTTCATGGCACCTAAAACGGCGGAATATGAATTCGTCATCTTCGTGGATGACGCGGGACGCCTGATTTTCGATAAAAAAACGGTAGCCGAAGTGAACGGCATTGGCCCCGCAGCGGAAGGGCGTGCTGGACGCGGCAAAGTAAAACTAAAATCTGGCCCGAATCCCATCCGTCTCGAATACATGCAACAAGCCGGCGAGCAATCCTTCACCATCGGCTGGCGGCAAGTGGGCACCAAGAACTGGACATGGATCTCTGCCGATCGCCCACCAGGGAAACAAGGCCCTGACCCGATTATGCTCATTCCTTCAGCGGGGAAAACAGTCATCTATCGGAATTTCATCAAAGGCGTCAGCGCCCGAGCCATCGGCTTTGGCTTCCCCGGAAAAGTCAACCTCGCCTACTCCGCCGACCACCTCGCACCCGAACTAATCTGGTCAGGTGATTTTATCGATGCCAGCAAACATTGGGTCAATCGCGGCCAAGGCAGCCAGTCACCCGCAAGCAAGGACGTACATCAACTCACGACGCAAAAAATTTACCCACCCAGCGCCAAGTTTAAAGGCTACACCTTAGATCCCAAAGGCAATCCCACATTTCATATTCAATCAGAAAGCTTCACCATCACCGATGCATGGAAACCCGGCGCCGACAATACCCTCATACGCACCATGACCATGACCAGAGGATCCACGCCGATTGAAATCGATCTCAGTAAATCCAAAACCGTCACCCCGCAGAATTCCGTTACCCTCAAGCCCAATTCACCTACGGAAATCATTTACAAATTGAAATAACTCGATTTCTGAAACTTCGTCCTATTTTCCTTTTAAACGAAAAATTTTATGCGTCCTTATATCCTCTCCGCACTGCTCACCAGCCAGATTTTTGCAGCATCTCCGAACCAATCCGAATATTATAAAATCGAGCCAATCCCCCTTCCCGAAGGCGAAGTCATGGAAATCGGCTCCATTGCCCTGATGCCGAACGATCGCGTCGCCGTCACCACCCGCCGTGGCGACTTGTGGATTTGCGACGGTGCTTACGGTGATGATCTCAAAAAGGTCAAATGGACTCGCTTTGCCCACGGACTCCACGAACCGCTAGGCATGTTCTGGAAAGATGATTCCCTTTACCTAACGCAACGCGCCGAATTCTCTCGCATTAAAGATACCGATAAAGACGGCATAGCTGACTCCTTTGAAACCATCAACGCCGACTGGGGTATCAATGGCGATTACCACGAATACGCTTTCGGCACCCCGCCGGACAAAAACGGCGATGTCTGGATCACCCTCTGCCTCACCGGCTCATTCAATGCTGATAGCGATTGGCGCGGCTGGACGGTAAGGATCACACCCGATGGCAAGATGATTCCTACATGCAGCGGCATTCGCTCCCCCGGCGGCATTGGTTTCAATGCCGAAGGCGATGTTTTCTATACCGATAACCAAGGCACATGGAATGGCTCATCGTCGCTGAAATGGCTCAAGCCCGGATCATTTCAAGGCAATCCGACTGCCAATAAATTTCATAAACTCGCCAACTTACCCGCACCGCCCGAGCCACTTGATGGCTCACGCCCCATGGTAGAACACATCAAAAACCCCAACTACCTTCCGCCTGCCGTATTTCTTCCCCACGGCAAAGTTGGCCAATCCCCCACCGCCATTGAGCCAGATCTTTCCCAAGGGAAATTCGGCCCGTGGGCAGGTCAACTCTACGTGGGCGAACAGACGCACTCCCAAGTGCAACGCGTATTCCTCGAAAAAATCAACGGCCACTACCAAGGCGCGGTATTTCACCTGCTGGAAGGCTTCCAATGTGGCATCATCCCCACCAAGCTCGACCCACGCGGCATCATGTTTGTCGGCGGGTCCAACCGCGGCTGGGGCTCACGCGGCAACCAGCCCTTTAACTTCGAGCGCGTCAAATGGACGGGGAAAACACCCTTCGAAATCCTCACCATGAAGGCCGAGCCAGATGGCTTCACCCTTACCTTTACCGAAGAAGCCGGCGCCTCCGCAGGCGACCCCGCATCCTATTCGATGAGCGCTTGGACATACATTCTCCAATCAAAATACGGCTCCCCCGAAGTAGATCAAGCAACGCCTACCATCAAGTCCGCCACCCTCAGTACCGATAAAAAATCCGTTCGCCTCACCATCGACGGGCTCGTCCGCGGCCACGTTCATCACCTGAAGGCGAATCAAGTCAAATCTGCCAAAGGGAGCTCGCTCTGGCACTCCGATGCCTATTACACTCTGAACAACATACCGAAATAATTACGCTTGTTTTCTCCATGCTAGTTAGAAAAGGAGCTTGATTGTCTACAGGAGGCACCTTTTTTGCCCAAAAAGGCACTTCGGCGGCCTTTTTTCGCCAGAAAGTGCCTAGGCAAGTATGGAGGAGGCATGCCCATGCATGGAGGGACTATGCCGATGTGCGTAGGAGCGATGCCCATGTCTGTAGAATACATCGGCAACTACGTAGAGGAATCGGCGATGTTCAGAGGACAAGTGGCAAGGGGCGGAAGAGGCATGGGCAACCTCGTGAGGGCGAGTCCCAAGTGTGTAGGCAAGAGGAAAAAGCCCGTTTGTAGAGGGATCAGGCTCGCCCGGTAGGTCAGCACTCACTCCAATCAATCGCAAAAAATCGGAAAGTCCGCTGGATTTTTTCGCGAAGTTGCTCTAGGAAGCGTGATGGATCGCGCGAAATAGTTTTAGTTTTCCGTAACTGATGCGCCCATCTAGCGCCTCAAAGACGGGCTTCAGCGCTTCGTCATCATAGCCCTCCATGGCCTTGCGCATTTCTTCTTCCTCTGCCTGGGTGTAGAATACTCGTGGATCGATTTTTTCCCCATGCAAAATGGCCGCAGCCAGATGCCCTTCGATGGTGGAAAGGCTCAAATTGCGTGCCGCGGCGATGTCTTCCATGCTTTTTCCCGCTCGCCAATGTTCTAAGGTGGCTTGTGCGGTGGAGTTCACGACGGGTTTTGCCGCATTGGCGCTCGGGCTCACTGGCGGCAGTTGGTAGCAGAGGCTTTTCCCGGCGCCTGTGGGTAAAATCGCCAACACATAACGATCCGCCAAGATCGATTCCATGATTTCGCCCTGCAATGGACGGAGGCACCATAGCCAAAATGCTCCTTTAATAAAGGTTGCAATTGATGATAAGAGTTCATTCAAGCAGTAGAAATGCATTATTCTTGGTAACGAAAGCACATATTTATATTTTTCAAACCAGCTCAAATTTTCGCTGAGCCTGCCGTGCGTGAAATGAACGAAAGAATGCGAGTTGCGTAATATTGCGCTGCGGCGTAGATTTGTTCATGACTTTAGCGAGCCCAGCTTTTCTATTTTTTCGGCTGTTTTTCGCTGCGGTGTGGTTCATCAACGGAATCTATTGCAAGATCTTAGATCAAGTGCCCAGGCACCGTGAAATCGTTTCTCAAATCCTCGGTGCCGATCATGCAGCGCTACTCACTCAGTTGATTGGTTTTAGCGAAGTGATTATGGCACTATGGATTCTATCAGGATACCGCTGGAAGTGGAGTTGTGCCGCACAAATTTCTGCCGTTGCGCTCATGAATCTCCTAGAATTGATCCTCGTGCCAGATTTACTGCTTTTCGGACGCATGAATGCGATAGTAGCGCTCGCTTACATCTTATTGGTGGGATGGGCAGGGTATTTTCATAAAAAAGCATCATGATGAATAATCTCAGAGATCATCCCTTTGCCGTTCATGCATGGTTCGATTATTCCTGCACGCTGACCTTTGCGCTGCCCAAGGACGAGATTGGTTGCCGTCTTCCTGCAAATCTTCAGCCTGATACGTTTCAAGATACATGGGGCTTTTTGGCCGTGGCGATTGTCAAAACACGCCAACTCCGCCCAGCGGGTTTCCCCGCTTGTCTAGGGCATAATTTTGTGCTGATTGGCTATCGATATTTTGTGCGCTACAGTTCTCATTCTGGACGCAATCTGCGCGGTCTTTACATCATCCGCTCAGAAACGGATCAACGAAAAATGGCATTCTTAGGAAATATTTTCACCCGATACCGTTATGTTACCACTGATGTTTCAGTGAAAAAAGCAGCGGAGATTTTCCATATTACCTCTGCGCAATCGGGCATAAAAATCACGGCTGATCTTGCGGGAGATCGTGCTCTGCCTGCAAGTTCCCCTTTCTCAAATTGGCAAGAGGCGCGGAAATTTAGTGGCCCACTTCCTTTTACTTTTAGCCATGATGCCGAAAAAAAACGCATGGTTGTGGTCGAAGGTGTGCGCGCGGATTGGAAGCCGCGCCCGATCCATGTCGTTGATTACGCGATTCCCTATCTCAGCGAAATCGGACATGCGAATGCCGTGTTGGCGAACGCGTTTATCGTCGAAAATATCCCGTATCATTGGAAGAAAGGAGTGATCGAACCATGTCTCATGCCATAAGCCGCCATTGCTGCCAAGGTGTGTGGACGGTGTTGCGCTTTAACTGGCATCTCCACCTCATCGCCCTAGTCGGAATCATCGCATCGATCAGCGCGGCTGTATTTCTAACAGGGCCCGTTTCCTTGTTGTTTGCCGCTCTTGCTTTCGGCGCTGTTTGCTCGGTGTTGTTATCTTTTGTTGCCACGTGGATTGCGTATGATGCGAGTGGACTCTATCAATCGGATTGGCTACGACCTTTGGTGGCAAATGCCAGACATGCCGCGAACATCCATGCGGGATTCGATGAAATCACCCCTATCCTGCACGAATCGTTTCCCATGACGGCATGGAAAATTTTCGACTTCTACCATGCAGAAAAGCATACAGAAATATCTATCCAGCGCGCGCGAAAAGCACATCCGCCCGATCCTACTACCATCTCTATCGATACGGAAAAAATTCCGCTTAATGATCAATCCATTGACTGTGCGGTGTTGTTTTTAGCAGCGCACGAGATCCGCGACCACAGGGAACGTGTGGCGTTTTTTCGAGAATTACGGCGCGTGCTTGCCAAGTATGGAAAGATCGTTGTCACAGAACATCTGCGCGATGCGGCAAACATAGCGGCCTACTCCATTGGCGCATGGCATTTTCATTCGCGGGCGGAATGGCTATCGACATTCCGCGAGGCAGGCTTGCATGTCGCCAACGAACATCGCAACAATCTCTTTATCACCACCTTCCTACTTGTAGCGGATGAAAATACTCATTGAATGGTCTGGATATGTTCTGATTTTCTTGGCTCTATTGCATACGATTTTCCCACGCTATTTTCATTGGAAAAAAGATACCGCATCTTGTGCGCTGTTGACTCGTCAAGTCCTCTACGTTCATACGTTTTTCATCGCGCTAACCGTTTTTCTTATGGGCTTGCTGTGTATAACAAGTGCGTCAGATTTGCTCAATACTCCACTCGGCAAACGGGTTGCCCTAGGTCTTGCATTCTTTTGGCTGTGTAGGCTGTTGATCCAATTTTTCGGTTATTCACCTCAGCTCTGGCGTGGGAAATTCCTTGAAACGATCATCCACGTCTTGTTCGCCATTTTGTGGACGTGGCTTAGTGCGCTATTTTTGCTGACAGCATTCATGTGAATTTCGCATCAAAGAAAATCAGTATGATTTCTATCACCGATGTTCCGACGGTCTCCAGCCGATCCATTTTTTGTAACTGTTAGAGAATGTAAAAGCACTTTCGTAGCCTACGGCTTGTGCGATGGTTTCTACTTTTTCATTGGTAGAATGAAGAAGTTTTTGTGCCTTTTGCATTCGTAGAAATGTGAGTTGTTGTAAAGGGCTGCGGCCAAGATGACGACGGCACAAACGCCGTAAATGTTCCGTGCTCACATGCGCCAAGTTCGCCATTTGATGCAGAGTCCACTCATGGGCAAGATTTTTTTCTACATCCTGCCACAGACGCAAAATTCGTTCATCCCCGTGTTGAGGTTGGGCGAAGGCGAGCACATTTTCATGAATCAAGTTGATCCATTTTTCCATAGAGGCGGGAAGCTGTCGGCAAAGAACTTCAGCTCGCAATCCCTGTATGGCATAGAGTAACGGTTCAAAAAAATATTCGCCGAGTACAGGACTGATTGAGGAAATGAGCGGAATCTGTTCCCGTGATTCACTGTAGCGAACCCAACAAAATTTCCATGATTCACCAGGGCGGCACATGAAGCGATTCATCACAAAAGGCGGCAAGAGACACGCTTGGTTTTTTTCCAGAGATTCCCATTTGCCATCAACTAACACATTGCCGCGACCTTCGATGCATGCCATCATGTAAGTGCCAGATGGATTGGAACGCGAGACGCGAAATGGCGCCTTTGCTTGCATGACACCAACATGGGCAATATGGTGCTTTTTCAATAGCAGGCATTCTGGCGAATCCTGCAACCACGCTCTCACATCAGAATCATCCGCACGTACTAACTCGTAGCTCGCATGGTGAATGAATTGTTCATCTTCCATGTCATCGCTAAGAGCCTTTTTCTTGTGCCGATCTTCCACACCACGAGTGTAATCGACAATTTCTATGGCTCAAAGAATTTTTCATGAAATAATGTGCCTATTGAATAGGTGTTGGTGGATTATCAGCATGGATCAAAACGCATTTTCACCTACGCTCTCACCTATGCCTAACCCATGGACAAACGTCGGAAATCCTTACACACGAAGCGAAGTCTTGGAACGTCTTCACAACACCCTGAGCAAAGGGGAATCCATCATCGCTGCTGGTGCTGGTACGGGTATCAGCGCGAAGTTTATCGAAAAAGGTGGAGCTGACTTAATCATCATCTATAACTCAGGGCGATATCGCATGTCTGGTCACGGATCGACAGCCGGTTTGATGTCTTACGGTGATGCCAACGCGATCGCGATGGAGATTGGCGAGTTTGAGGTTCTTCCCGTGGTGCAAGAAATTCCTGTCATTTGCGGAGTGCATGCCACAGATCCTCGTCGCCGTATGTGGCACTGGCTCGGTAAGGTGAAAGACATGGGATTCAGTGGCGTGAATAATTTTCCCACGCATTGCATCGTCGATGGGAAATTCCGCCAAATCCTGGAAGAAACGGGCATGAGCGTGAAAAAAGAATTTGAAATGGTTGCCCTCGCCCGTCGCATGGATCTGTTTAGTATCGTTTACGTTGATGCTCCAGAAGAAGCGATTGCCATGGCAGAAGCGGGCGCGGATGTGATCATCGCCCACGTGGGCACTACCGTCGGCGGCTCTGTCGGTGTCGTGGATGCTACGATGTCCTTAGAGGAAGCGGCGAAGCGAACGCAGAAGATTATCGATGCAGCGAACACCGTGCGAAATGACATTATTTTCCTCAGTCACGGCGGACCGATCAATACGCCAGAAGACGCGGCGTATATCAACGAGCATACAGATGCCGTGGGCTTTGTGGGCGCATCGAGCTTGGAACGAATGGCGGTCGAAAATTCACTCGTTGATCTAACGCGCGAATTTAAGTCGATCCCCGTGAAAAGAAAATTTCACCTGTAAGCAGAAATATGAAAACGATTGCCGTCATTGGCACCTTGGATTCTAAGGGTCACGAACATGCATTTCTCGCAGAGGAAATCCAAAAACGTGGGCATAAACCCATGCTCATTGATCTCGGCACAGGCAGCGATCCTTGCGTATCCCCAGACATTACTCGTTATGAAGTAGCCGCTGCTGCGGGTCTTGATTTGCAGCCTTTGTTAGATCGTAGTGATCGTGGCGAATGTGTGGTTGCTATGTCGCAGGCGATTCCTCATTGTCTCGAAAAACTCGTGCGCGAGAATCAAATCCATGGAGTCATTTCCCTTGGCGGCGGTGGCGGCACAGCCCTTGCTACTGCGGGAATGCGTGCCTTGCCAATCGGGTTTCCCAAAGTCATGGTTTCCACCTTAGCGAGTGGAAATACCGCACATTATCTCGGCACCAAAGACATCACCATGATGCCCTCCATCGTCGATGTAGCGGGGCTGAATCGCGTTTCCAAAATGGTATTTTCGCGTGCTGCTGCGACGATTTGTGCAATGGTCGATACCGAAGTAGAAGCGATTGATGCCAAGCCCATCATTGCCGCGAGTATGTTTGGCAATACCACAGAATGCATCGACCACGCGCGAAAGTTGTTAGAAAATGCCGGATACGAAGTCCTTGTTTTTCATGCCACAGGTACTGGCGGTAAGGCGATGGAAGACCTGATTGCGAGTGGCATGGTCACTGGCGTATTGGACATCACCACTACGGAATGGGCTGACGAACTTGTTGGCGGCACGCTGAGTGCTGGGCCGACGCGACTTGATGCCGCAGCAACCGCTGGAATCCCTGCCGTTATTGCACCAGGCTGCCTCGACATGGTAAACTTCGGCGCAAAAGAATCCGTGCCGGAAAAATTCGCCGAGCGGAAATTTTATATCCACAATCCCCAAGTCACCTTGATGCGCACCACCAGCGAGGAATGTGCAAAGCTCGGTGAGATCATTGCTGAAAAAGCCAATCGCTCCACCGCACCCGTTACCTTGATGATTCCCGAGAAGGCCATCAGCATTATCTCCGCTGAAGGTCAGCCTTTTTATGATCGTGAGGCGGACGATGCATTATTCGCAGCCATTCGTAAACATGCGCAAGTCCCTGTCGTATCCTTCCCGGAGACAATTAATAGTCGCGCCTTTGCCGAGGCCGCAGCGCACCAACTTCTCCAAAATATTCAATCTCATTCTAACCAAAAATAACATTATGATTCGCCACTTCGGAGTATTCCAATTCAAACCAGAAATCTCGTCCTCACAAATCGACGAGTGCTTTTCCGAGCTATCCGGCATGGTCGGTAAAATCCCTGGATTGCTCGCCATCGAACACGGTCCTTACGAAAGCGACGAAGGCCTGAACGACGGCTTCACCCACGGCTTTATCATGACCTTTGATTCGGCAAAAAGTCGCGATGAATACCTGCCTCACCCTGAGCACGAACGTGTGCGCAGCATCGTCGCTCCTCGTCTGGCGCGACTCGTCGTATTTGATTTTTCCCTATAACATTTTCATGAAACACGTATTTGTTTTTCTCGCCACCTTGCTGCCATGTCTCGCGCAAGAAGTCTCTCTCTTTGATGGGAAATCATTGCAAGGCTGGCAAGCCCGCGCGGGTGAAGAAAAATGGTGGCGTGTTGATGACGGCTGCATTGTTGGCGGCTCGCTAACAGAAAAGACAACCTACAACACCTTTCTTTCCTCAGAAAAAACCTACCAAAATTTTGATCTCACCTTTAAAGTAAAAATGGAAAAAGGCGATGGGTTTATCAACTCGGGATTACAACTCCGCAGCATTCGCGTGCCTAATAACTCAGAAATGTCCGGCTACCAAGTGGACATCGGCATTGGCTGGTGGGGGAAGATGTATGACGAATCGCGTCGCAATCGAGTCATCGCCGAGCCCATCGACGCGAACGCCATCAAAGCAACAGCCAAAGATTGGGACTGGAATGACTATCGAATTCTTTGCGAAGGCAAGCGCATCCGCTCATGGATCAACGGTGTCGCGGCTCTCGACTATACCGAAGCCGATCCCGCCATACCTCAATCAGGACTCATCGGACTACAAGCTCATAGCGGTGGAAAATTTCTCGTTCGATTCAAAGATATCGTCATCAAAGAACTCCCCGCCACCGCCCAATATCAAGGTGCGCCACCAGCCAAAAAATCACCCATCGAGCACGCGCAACCACGCACACCGCAAGAACAACGTGCCGCATTCCACTTGCCACCAGGGTTTGCGATCGATCTCGTCACCGCAGAAGATCCGGCGATTCCTGCGGGGAAATTCATCTCCGTTGCTTTCGATCAGCGCGGACGCATGTGGACTCACACGGCACTCGAATATCCGGTTGATTCGAACGAGAATTCCAGTGTTTCTGATGCCCTTTTCGCCAGCAAAGCCAAAGACAAAATATTGATCTTCAATCGTGAAAATGTTTTCCAAGAAAAACTTCCCGACGCTGGATTAAGGGCCAACCACATCTTTGCCGATGGTCTCGCCATTCCGTTAGGGATTTTACCATGGGGCGATGGCTCTTCGTGTTATGCCCAACACGGACGCGACATCGTCAAGCTCACCGATACGAACAACGACAACCAGGCGGATCAGCGCGAGGTCATTCTTGAAGGCTTCGGCGTGCAAGACTCTCACCTCTTTCCTCATCAATTTACTCGTGCGCCCGGTGGTTGGATTTGGATGGCACAGGGTGCATTCAATTACAGCAACGTTAAACGTCCACAAGACCCGAAAGAGAAAGCCGTCAAATTCGATCAAACCCGCATGTCTCGCTTCCGCCGCGATGGGTCAGAATTTGAAATCACCTCGAACGGCCCCTGCAACATTTGGGGGCTCGTCATGGATCGCAACGGTGAAGCATTTATCCAAGAAGCGAATGACTTCGGCTACGGCGTCATGCCATTTCACGAATACGCCAACTACCCCGGCTGCTCGAATGGTCAGTGGAAAAGCTACGCCCCTGAATTCCCCGGCACCTTTGTGAAACAACGCTTCGGTGGCACCGGCCTCAGCGGCTTATGCCTCACCGATTCGAGCGAAGCTTTTCCCGCACCTTACGGGAATCTCATGCTCGTCGCCAACCCTATCACCAGTTGCATTAACGCCGTCACCATGACCCGCGATCAACCATCGCCCGACCACTATCTCACCGACTGGCAATTTTATAAAATCGACGATTTCCTCACCTGTGATGATCCATGGTTTCGCCCCGTCGCCATCACGCTAGGTCCCGATGGCTGTGTTTACATTGTTGATTGGTATAACAAGATCATTAGCCACAATGAAGTGCCCCGTACCCATCCCGATCGCGATAAACTCCGTGGCCGCATTTGGCGGATTCGACATGAAAAGCAAAAACTTTTTACCGTTCCCGACTTCACCAAACTTGACGGTGCGACTTTAGAGAAAATTCTCCAATCGCCCTCGCTCACCCAAACACAAATCGCCGCACAAACATTAGCCGATCGGAAAATCACTGCCAAAGACCTCAGCCACGTGCCAGCGCTCATGACCGCTACGCCCAGCTTGGCGCAATTGGAACAAACCGCTACTTCCCCCGATAAACACCTTCGCCGTGAGACAGCACGCGCCCTCGCAGAAGCACCATCGCTCGCGCCCGCCTTACTCCAGCTCCGCAAAGACCCCGATAAAAACGTCCGCCGCGAGGCACTCACCAGCATCGGTTATTGGCTCGGGAAATCAGAGGACAAAAAATCTCTGTTTTTCACGATGTTGGATTTCGACCTATCGGAAATCAACTCCCCTATCGCAAAAAGCACGAGGAGTGGAATGATACGCGTTCGTGAGGCCTATGATCGCGAATTCGAGCGTTACGTCATCCGCCTCATCTTAGAGCGGCACACCACGTCACTTGCCGAATTCCTACAGAGCGAAGATGCGAAAAAACTCCCTACAGAAAGTTTCCTCCTAGCAGCGCTCGCATTACCAGCGAACCAAGCTGCACCGCTTGTCGCCTCTGTTATGGAAAAAATCAACCGAATCCCCAATCCACAGGAGGTTCTACTACTCGTTCAAGCCATCGAGCAACCAGGCGTTGCGAACATCCTCCAAACCCATCTCAAATCACCCACTTCCAGCAAAGCGATCATCGATGCACTCCTCGCTAACAAAACCCGCATCGCTCCCGAGCGCATCGAATCTCTCATCCACACCACCGTCGATGAACTCCTCCAAGGAAATGCCGACAACCTGAAACGCGGCATCGAACTCAGTTCCGCCTTCGGTTTGAAAAACGCCAGCCGCCGCCTCCATTCCATCGCTCTCGATGGCAAAGACCTCCCAAACCGCATCGCCGCCTTGGATGCCCTCGCTGCACAAAAATGCGCCAATCCCATTCCACTCGCATCACTGATCGATAGCGGATCACCCGAACTCGCCCTAGCAGCCGCCCGCGCCCTAGCAAACTCACGAGAACAAGATGCGGGTCAAGCGACCATTGCCGGACTAACAAAAATCCCACCCCAGTTTCACACGCAAATCATTGAAACCCTTTGTTCCCATCAAGAAGGAGCGAAGGCCATCGTAGCCGCTTGCCAACGAAAAAGCCTCAACGCCGCCGACCTCAACAGCATCGCCCTCAATCGCCTGCAAACGATCCTCGGCACCGACCCCGACTTACAAAAACTCCTCTCCCAACTCGGCGACAAATTCCGCCCCGTTCTCCAACTCAACGGCAAGCACGACGCTTTCATCTCTACCTCCATCAATCTCAGCGGCCCCTTCACCATCGAGGCATGGGTCAAACTCGAACCCGGTATCGACAACAACGACAGCCTCGGCGGAGCGCCTGAGCTTCTCGACATCAATTTTTTCAACACACAAGTTCACGTCTTCGGCGGCAGTAAGATGGGCAACGTCATCGTTTCGCAAAAGAAAATCATCGCCGATCTATGGACGCACATCGCCGTCACCCGCGATGCCAAAGGCCTCTGCAAAATCTACCTCAATGGTGAACTCGACAACGACCAATCCAAAGCCCTGCCACAGGACATTCCGAACTTCCGCATCGCCTGGAGCGGGCCAAAAAATGGCACGCACGGTCAATTTGCCGAATACCGCATCTGGAATCTTGAGCGCAGCAGCGAGGAAATCCGCGCATACTTCGACCGCAGCATTCCCGCAAGCGACAGCATCCTTTCCTACTACGGCCACAACGACCAAGGCTGGGGCAAGACCTCTCCAGCCGCATCGTTGATCCGCACCCTCGACCTTCCTCCGGTGATGAGCCTAACGCAGAGCATCGACTTCGATAAAAAATACCAGCACTTCCTCACCCTCGCCAAATCCCCCGGCGACATCGAAAACGGCAAAGCCCTCTCCGCGCTCTGTGCCGCCTGCCATCAATTCGGCAACACCGGCGGCAACATGGGCCCGAACCTCAGCGCCGTTGGCTCCATGGGACCCGAAGCCATCGTCCGCAACATCCTCACGCCCAATGCCGCCATCGAACCCGGCTACCGCATCTACCGCGTCACCCTCAAAGACGGATCGCTCATCGATGCCTTCTATGTCAGCGAAGATAAAAACGCCATCGTCATTCGCCAAATGGGCGCCACAGACCGCCGCATCGAGCGCAAAGACATCGCCGCAACCCAATTCCTCCGCCAAAGCCTCATGCCGGAAGGCCTGCTCGATTCCTTCACCGACGACCAAAAGAAAGACCTCTTCAGCTACCTGATGTCGTTGAAATAGTAGATGGCATTTTCGCGAGGTCCCCACCGCAGGTGTAATTGCCCCTCCCGCTCATTTTATCCCAACGGGATTGCGTCCCAAAGCCTAGGGTTGGGTATCGGGTGGGATCGGATCTCACGTCATGTTGACGACAGGGCATACCCCTATTCATTCGTGCGTGAGGGCTTCAGGCGCAGCAAACACATCCCGAAATCCACCACCCGCTCCTCAGCAGAAGCCAAGAACTGCGGTGGAATCGAATATTGCCCCGCACGATTCCGCTTTACCAACCCATTCTTATGCAAAATCCGCAAATGCGGTGCCAAGGTATTCGCCCGCACGCCCACCCGCTCAGCGATCTCTACCGTCATCAAGGCCTCACCCCGCGCTAACACCTGCAAAGCCCGCAAACGCTTCACATGACCTAGGCACTTTGCCAACTGACTCATCGAAATGATCCCTTCGCTCATAAAAACAAGCCAACAATAGAGAAAATATCACCAAAAGCAACAAAAAAATTCCCCATAACAGGATAAAAACATCCTCTTACAATTTAGCAATATCCCTGCACATTGCAGCAATTCACTCTTAAGCAAGAGTAATACCCTATTAAAGTAACATAACGTCCTTGTATATATAAGCAACGTATCTTTAGACAAAAACATCGTCCTTTTCCATGAATGCAATGCGTTCTTACAATAAATTATCATCCTTTTAGAAAAAAATAACATCCCCTAACAAGAAAACAATGTGTTCTTCCACTCAAACAACGAGCAATGCACCAATTCTACCCAAGCCGAATGAGGCGACACCAAAAATCGAATGGCGAAACAACATCCACAAAAATCCCCCCAGCACCATTTTTCCCTTTCCATCCAGGCCACTTCCCGCTACGAACTGTTCAAAACGACACCCACACATGCGCTACATGGCCTCACCACTGCAAAGCCTCCTCACCACCTACCGCAAAGCCTCCCTAGGGCACATCAAGCGCCAATATGTAAGCATCGCAAAAGACAGCGAAATCATGAACGATCCCAAGTATTCTCTAGAGTTAATCCTCAGCGTCATCACCGTAAGGCAAGAAACCAACAAAATCGTGGCAAGTTTACCAGCAATGAATATCTAAAATCATGAGCGACAACGTAATCCGAAAAATTCGCCATGACACGACTGGGTTGCAAATTCGTGAGTGCTATCAATGAAACAAAGCCAAACAATCATGAAACGAACGACTCTCTTTCGCAGTCTGACGTCCCCAATTTTTCTTTCTGATGACTGAGTATCTTCACCCCATTTACCTCGTATTGTGCATTACGCAAAATTCCGGCTTGCAATCGGTATCATCTGATACCAAATTGACCTCGTCGCTATGAAAAACACACACCCATGCACCGCAGACCATCCCACAAGGAGCTTAGCAAGAAGCTGGATCAGGCGAAAGAAGCTCTGACGGCAGGTCGCGTCCTGATTGCTAACGAACAGAAGCATTTTCAGCCTGACATGCAGGAATGCCGCAGCGCGACAAGCAAAGCACACTTCCACCGAATCTTGGAGTTCTTGGAAGAAATTGCGGCAGATGGAGGTGCCGATTGTTACGTTGGCCGCTATCCCCCCTACAAGTGTTATGAAAAGAACTTTGAAAACGATGAACTCTACGCCTTTTCCTGGCAGAGCCCACGCATGAAAAAGCGGATGTATCTCAAATTTGGCATACGAACTACAAAAGCAGAAGAACCTTGGTATATTTACCTCAATTGTCATGAAGACCAACCCGAAAAGAAAAATCGCTAGGTGGCAGCCACCAGGCGAATGCCTTGCCTGCGGCAGTGAGTCCGGCTTGTTGCGTCACCGTATCAGCTCGGACAAAGTGGTGCATGGCGAGACATTTCACGTATCGCACCACGGCTACGAGTGCCGCGACTGCGGCTTCACCTTCCTCGGTCCTGAGGAAATGGATGAAGCCGTGCGCGCCGCCGTGGTAGCCTACCAGACCAAACACGATCTTTTGACCGCATTGGAATTGCGCGATCTGCGCAAAAAAATGAAATGGTCACAAACCGATCTAGCTCGCTACAGCGGTCTGGGCATCGCCACCATCAAGCGCCTAGAGCTCGGCTGCAACGTGCAAACCAAATCCAACAACGCCGCATTGGTGCAGTGCCTCAGTCAAGATCAGCCGATTGGTGAGACGCTGGAATGGGAAACGGCTTATCACAACGACATCCCTTCCATAGTAGATGCAGCCAAGCCTCCGTCTCTCATGTCGAATCTTAGTTGGATTTCGCTCCCGAAGATCATCTGTGCCGAACCCTCAGAAAACCGCTTCGAGGATTTGTTAGTTCCCGTTTACTAGAATCAAAATCATGCTAAGCCAACTTCAATTGCACAAACAGGTGCTCTTACGTTTTGCCATCGAAGCCAAGACCCTGCCCAGCGAGGAGTTAGGCGACGAATACGACATGAAAACGCAAATCTCCGTTCCGGCATTCTCGGAAGCGGATCAAATGTGGGTCATCGGTCTGCGCATGGAATTTGGTCCTGACAAAGAGGCGACAAAGCCCACGCCTTATCACGGTGAGTGCGAGATGCACGGGTACTTTTCGATCCACGAGAGTGTGCCCGAGGCGAAACGACAAGAGTTTTTGCAAATGAATGCAGGAGCCATCCTTTACGGTATGATGCGTGAATGGGTCGCCCAATCCACTTCTCGCAGCCTTCACGGCATCCACTATCTACCCACCCTTGACGCCCGCTGTTTCATCCCAGTGAAGGTGATGTCGTGAGCTTACTGATTTCTTCGTAGCAACAGCGAGCAATAATTTATCCCAGATGTGATCAAAGAAAAATCGCCCAACCCCCTCGACGATTTCTTCCGTTGTTATTTCCCTTTTTCTCCATGGATGCCTCTCATTTTATGCTAGGACGAAGACAACACTCACGCCTCGATGACGATGCGGGGGAAGACGGGGCTGGGTTTTTGGATGGTGTGGCCGTTGGGTAACATGCCCCAGGTGAGGTCGGGGAGTTTGTTTTCTAGCAAACCTGGGAGGTCGATCTGGGCGGCGAGTTTGGCGGCGGCATCGGGGAGGACGGGCGAGAGCATGACGGCGCAGTGGGCGACGCTTTCGGCAAGGTGATAGAGCACTGTGGCGACGCGTTCTTTGTTGTCGGGATTTTTATTCATTTCCCAAGGCTTCATGCGCTCGGCGTAGATGTTGCAGTTGACGACGTGACGATTGAGGGCTTCGAGGGCTTTGGCGACATCGAAGTTTTCCATGGCATCACGGTAGTTTTTATGCGAGTCGGTGAGCGATTGTTGTAACGTGTGGTCTTCTTCTTGTAACGGCTGGTAGCAATGCAGCACGCCTGCGGTGAAGCGTTGGCTCATGTTGAGGGCGCGATTGCAGAGGTTGCCAAGTTCGTTGGCGAGCTCGGTATTGAAAAGCATGACGAGGCGTTCGACGTCGAAATCGCTATCGCGACCAATGACGATGTCGCGGCAAAGGTAGTAGCGCAGGGCATCGGTACCGAAGCGGTCGGCGAGTTCGTTCGGGTCAACGATGTTGCCGAGGGATTTTGACATTTTTTCGCCGCGGATGTTCCACCAGCCGTGGACGAGGAGGCGGGGCATTTGCGCATCGGTGAAGCCCATGGCGTGGAGCATGCAATACCAGTAAATGCCGTGGGCGGGGACCATGATGTCTTTGCCGATGACGTGGACGACGTTTTGCCATGTGGTGGCGAAGTCCGGGAAGGTGGATTCTTTGCCACCGTAGCCGACGAAGCTGATGTAGTTGATGAGGGCGTCAAACCAGACGTAGGTGACGTAATCAGGATCGAAGGGGATCTCGATACCCCAGCTCATGCGGGCTTTGGGGCGGGAGATGCAGAGGTCGAGGCTGGTGTTACGGGCAATGGCGTTGGTGAGCTCTGCCTTGCGGAAAGTGGGGAGGATGGCATCGTTTTTTTCGAGAAATTCCTGCAACCATGAGGTGTGGGCACTGAGGCGGAAGTACCAATTTTCCTCTTGGATTTCCACGACTTCTCCCCACTCCGGGCCAAAGTTCCCTTGTTCATCGCGGTCGCGATCGGTGAGGAATTGTTCTTGGCGCACGGAGTAGAAGCCGCTGTAGGCTTTTTTGTAGAGTTCGCCTTTGTCTTTAAGGTCGGTGAGGATGTCCTGCACGCAGTGTTTGTGGCGTGGATCAGTCGTGGCGGCCCAGCCGTCGTAGTGGACGCCGGTTTTTTCCCAGAGGGCAAGAAATCCGGCGGTGATACGCTCGACGTAGGCGGCTGGTGTTTCGCCTTCTTTGGCGGCGGTTTGCTCGACTTTTTGGCCGTGTTGATCGACTCCCGTTAGGAAAAACACCGGATTTCCGCTGAGCCGTTGGTAGCGAGCGAGAACGTCGGTGAGGATTTTTTCGTAGGCGTGGCCGATGTGCGGCTTGCCGTTGGTGTAGTCGATGGCGGTGGTGAGGAGCATTAGAGCAGGATAGATAAAATTAGCGACGATCGAGGATGGAATTCCAGTGCTCGAGGTTGTCTTTTTGTAATTCGAAGAGGGCGGTGGTGTCGTCGTGGATGGTGATGGAGGTGATCTTGTCGCCTACACCGTTGTGGCGGCAGCCAGGTTCGCCGGTGTTGTGTTTGCCGGTGATGTTTTTTACTACATCGAGTGGGGAAGTGACTTCGCCGAAGACGGAGTGGCGGCGGTCGAGGAATGGCGTGGGCACGGTGGTGATGAAGAACTGGGAACCGTTGGTACCAGGGCCAGCGTTGGCCATGGAGAAGATGCCGGGTTTGTTATGAAGGAGTTCGGGATGGAATTCGTCGGCAAACTTATAGCCAGGGCCGCCGCGTCCGGTTTCGGTGGGGTCGCCGCCTTGGATCATGAAGCGATCGATGACGCGGTGGAAGGCGACGTTATCGTAGTAACCACGCTTGGCGAGGTTGAGGAAATTGGCGCAGGTAAGTGGTGCTTTTGAGGCGAATAGAGTGGCGCGAACGTCGCCCGCGGTGGTGTGTAGTGTGATGGTAATGTCTGACATGACGCGCATCCATAGCGCGGATTTTGGCGTTGGTAAATGCCTGAATTAAAGAAAAATAGCGCGTGAATGATGAATCCACGCGCTATAAAAATCAGCGATGGAAGGAAAAATTACTCCTCCATGAACTTGTCATGACCTGCTTTTTTGAGGTCTTTTGCTTCCGCGAGCAATTTTTTAACATCGTCCGGTTTACCTTCTAGGAATGCCATTTCTACTTTGCAGAAGATCACGAATGCTTCGCCAATCATATAACGGTATTCGACCATAGCTTTGGCAGCTACGGCTTTATCGGGGAAAAGCTTGTCGAATGCTTCTGGCTTAAACTCTAAGCTTTTCAGCATTGCCGTTTGAGCCTCGCGAGCCAAAGTTGCGCCTTTCGCGGCGTCTGTTTCTTTGCCCATCGCTTTGTAGGCATCATTCATGGCGCTCATTTGTTCGCCAAGTGGGGTGTCGTCAGCGCGAGCAACGTCGAGAAGGAATAGGGATCCGATGAGTAGGAGTGTTGAAGTGAATTTTTTCATAGAGACGAAATAGAGCGGTAGATACGGCGTTTTTTATGTAAATTTTTCAAATAGAGGGAAATTTTATCAAAGAAGTCTTTTCGGGCCTTCGGAAGGTTTCGGGATGCGGCGCATTTGGTCGAAGTCGCCTTCTTCGCAGCAGCGCACGAAGCCTTCGGCGTAGCTTTTTAACTTGTCCCATGAATCGCGAATTTCCTGGGCTTCTTTTGAGGAGATCGAGTTATCGAGCGCGGCGGCGGAAATCATACTGAGCATTTTAGAGAACTGGGAAATGATTTCATGGGTTGCGGGTAGGACTTGGAAGCCTTGTTTGCAACTGCTATCGGGATTACGTAAAAAGCAGCCACCGGCGCGTTGGCAGAGCCATTCTACGATTGCTTCGTCTTGACATAACTCCATGATCGTTACGATGCGGTCGAGAGGATTTTTATTGCCACTGCCGTCTTCGTTTGGTTTCTCGGCCCATTTGTAAACAAGCGAAAGCGAGATGCCTAATTCGGCAGATATTGCCTTTGGGCTCACTTGCTCGAATACTTTTCGCAATACTTCGTAACTTTCCATGTCGGGATTTTAGTTAGTGGAATGAGTTCAATCTGACAAGGAAAATCATCGTCCATGAGGATTGAGAATTGACACCTATGGTGCAGTGGAGAAACTAACGGCACATCTCATGTCAACAAATACCATTCTCGTTACCGGTGGAGCCGGATATATTGGTTCCCATACAGTGCAACTGCTTGTGAAGCGTGGCTTTTCCGTAGTGGTTTTAGATAATCTTGTTTACGGGCATCGCGAGGCGATCACCGATGCCTCTGTAGAGCTGGTGGTTGGCTCGATTGGCGATTCCCAACTGCTTGATGAGTTGTTTACGAAATATTCTTTCAGCGCGGTTATTCACTTTGCCGCTTATGCCTATGTGGGCGAGTCCGTGACCGATCCTCTGAAATACTATCGTAACAATACTGCCGAGCCGCTCGCACTACTAGAAGTGATGCAAAAATTTGGCTGTAAGCAATTTGTTTTCTCTTCCACTTGCGCCACGTATGGCGTTCCCGATGTGATTCCGATTACGGAGAAACAAATGCAAAATCCGATCAATCCTTATGGTCGAAGCAAACTGATGCTTGAGTGGGTATTGGCCGATTGCGAGCACGCTTGGGGGCTTCATTCCGTATGCTTACGCTATTTCAATGCGAGTGGTTGTTCTTCGGAAGGAAATATCGGCGAAGATCATCGCCCCGAGACGCATTTGATTCCTCGTGT
>CAMAYN010000017.1 GCA_945862285.1 Akkermansia muciniphila
TTTAGCCGCTTCACAGCATCGGAGTATCCCGACATTGATTCATTCGTCAAAGCACTGAATGATCGCTTAGAAAAGAAGGATTTAGATTAAAGAAAGCCGCGCTAAATCTGCTGGCGATTCGAGATTGAAATGGTGAATCTCCCTGACGGCAATGTTCTTCACCAGCAGCCGTGCCATTGTCGTTTTCCCCGTCTGCTTTGGCTCGGGCAAAGCAACGATCAGATAATCCTCCCAACGAGCACGAATGGCACTCAAGTAATCTCTTCGTTTAATGATCATTCTAAGCAGATTACGGAAACACCTCGCTTGTCATGGCAACTTCCGTGTGCTAAACCTGCCGCACGAGTATGATCTTGGCATTGAGTGGCATGTTGTTTCAGGTGGCGGTTTTAAGCGGTGCTTTTGCCCTTGCGGGTTTGCTGATTTTGTCAGCAATTGCTCGTCGTACAGTAGAGAACAACGATGAGCCTACACCGGTACCCAACCGCTATGCGGCCAAGGATCAGGCATCGCCATACGAATTTGTTGGCGTGATCGAGGTGGAGGAAAAGTCGGAAGAAATTGTGGCAGAAAAGCCGTTGCAGTTCGGTCGAGTTGCGGTTGCTTGGGTAAAAAATTCTGACATTTTTGGCGTATTAGGTCTGTGTAGCTTTTTTGTTTTTCTCGCCTTTGCGAATCTCGCGGCATCAGGAAATCCCAAAGTTCCCGAAGTCAGTTCCACAGGCGTTTTGGCAAATTTTGTGATCTTCGGCATCTTAGTGGCGATCACCGTGGCATTGGTGTATCGACGGATTAAGCCCATCGATTGGCTCGGCTTGCGCTGGCAAAATTGGCTACTAGCATTGTTTTCGCCCTTGGTGGTAATTGGCATGTGGATCGTCCTCGGCTGTTTGGCGTGGGTAGGATATTTCGCATGGATGGAACAAATGTGCGGGGAGTCATCCACGCAAGAAGCCGTGAAAATGTTACGTCAAAACAAAGATGTTGTCGCAGTCATTTTGATGGCCATTGCCGCAGCGGTAATGGCACCCCTAGTGGAAGAAATCATCTTCCGCGGTTACATTTACCCCGCGATGAAACGGTGGGTCGGCATTTGGCCCGCCATACTCTTTAGTTCCTTGGTATTTGCCGCAGGGCATGGCAATGCCGCACTAACTTTACCGCTGCTGATTTTGGGCGTAGTCCTAGTAATTTCTTACGAATTTACGGGATCAATCTGGATGCCGATCACCATCCACGCCTGCTTCAACGGCGCAACTGTCGGACTCCAACTTCTCGCCCGATTCGGCAATATCCCTCTACCCGAGCCATCGCCATGACGCAGGAAAGCTCCATGAACGGCATGGGCGAGGACGCACTTGTCGCCCGACTACTAGCGCAGTGGCCTCAGGTTTCCCACCCCGTCATCGTTGGTCCTGGCGATGATTGTGCCGTGATCGAATGCGGGACAACTTGGCAACTTTTGAAAACTGATGCCATGGTGGAAGGCCAACATTTTACCCGCGACGAAGAGATGCACCGCGTGGGCTGGAAAGCCATCGCCCGGGTGCAAAGCGACTTCGCTGCAATGGGCGGCGCCGCAGAGGCATTGGTGGTAACGATTTTTCTGCCGAGTGATCGACCTCTCGCACTATGGGAAAAACTCTACGCAGGCATGGCCGCAGCAGCGAAGGCGCACGGCGGTGTCCTATGCGGCGGCGAAACATCGCGCTCGCCCGAAGGAGCGGGCATATTGATTTCTGTGGCTGGCACGGGGCGTTGCTATGCCGAGCCGGTGTTGCGCTCGGGGGCTAGGAACGGCGATTTACTTTACGTTACCGGCCATCTCGGCGGGTCGCTAGCGGGGCATCATCTGGATTTTTCACCACGGGTGAACGAGGGACAATGGCTGGCGAAAATGGGCTTTGCCACCGCGATGATGGATGTATCCGATGGACTCGCCAAAGACCTGCCGCGACTCTGCATGCAATCGCAAATTGGCGCACGTGTCGAAGAAAATAAACTCCCCTTGCGGAACCATGCCACACAAAAACAGGCGATGAACGACGGCGAGGATTACGAATTACTTTTTTCCGTAAAACCCGAGCACCAAGCCGATTTAGAATCCACATGGGCGAACGATTTTCCCCGAACCCCGCTCACAAAAATCGGCACATGCACCCAGCCAAGCGCAGGAATGTCCTTCACTGGTGGATGGGATCCATTCCGCTAAATCCCCCACATTGCATTCATTCCCCTTGCACAATCTCCCGCCATCTCGTAGTTTTTTGCTTAACAAATCCTAACTATGGCAGCCACTTATACTGAAGATGACATCAAGAGCCTCGACTGGCGCGAACATATCCGCATGCGCCCCGGCATGTACATCGGCAAACTCGCCGATGGCTCATCGCCCGACGATGGCATTTACATTTTGTTAAAGGAAGCCGTGGATAACTCCATCGACGAGCACATCATGGGATTTGGGAAAGAAATCCGCATCGACATCGACGACCATGGCCGCGTGGAAGTGCGGGATTTTGGACGGGGGATTCCTCTCGGCAAACTCTTCGACTGCGCTGCGCAAATCAACACTGGTGCCAAGTACGATAGCGAGGCCTTTAAAAAATCCGTCGGCCTCAACGGTGTCGGCATCAAGGCCGTGAATGCGCTCTCCTCCTTCTTCGAAATCCAAGCCTGGCGCGAAGGCGAAACAAAAGCACTAGAGTTTTCCAAAGGCCAGCTCACCCAGGATATGAAAAATCCCCGCAAAGAAGATGGAGCCAACGGCACCCGTCTCGCCTTTGATGTGGATCGCACCATTTTCCCCGAACGCACTAAATTCCGCGAGCCCATCGTCGAGAAAATGTGCCGTTATTATTCTTACCTGAATCCCGCCCTGACCATCATTTTCAACGGGAAAAAATTTCGCTCTAAAGACGGGTTGCTCGACCTCCTCCGCGAGGAAATGGAAAAAGCCCCGCTCTACCCGCCCATCCACCTCACCGGCAAGGACATCGAAATTGCCTTCACTCACAGCGAAGAAAGCAGCGAAGAATATTACACCTTCGTCAATGGCCAAAACACCTCCCAAGGTGGCACGCACTTGCAGGCTTTTCGCGAAGCCATCGTCAACGTCATCCGCGGATTTTATAAAAAACAATGGGAACCTGCCGACATCCGCGCCGGCATCGAGGCGGCGATCTGCGTACGCATCGAAGAACCCGTCTTCGAGTCACAAACGAAAACCAAACTTGGATCTGCCAATACCAAGCCGAACGGCGGGGAATCTCTACGCACGTTCATCGGCAATTTCCTCAAAGAACACCTCGACAACTACCTGCACAAAAATCCGCAAACCGCCGAGGCGATCCAAAAGCGCATCATCGCCGCCGAGCGCGAACGCAAGGACCTGAAAGGCATCCAAAAACTCGCCCGCGAGCGATCCCGCCAAGCGAAAGTCCACAACAAAAAACTCCGCGACTGCCGCATTCACCTCGATACCAAGCACAAACAGCGCGAAGAAAGCACCATCTTCATCACCGAGGGCGACTCCGCCTCCGGCTCCATCACCAAGTCCCGCGATGTCGAAACGCAGGCTGTTTTTTCCCTTCGTGGTAAACCGCTCAACACCTTTGGCCTCGCCCGCAAAGTGGTTTATGAAAATGAGGAGTTCGCCTTGCTGCAAGCCGCGCTCAACATCGAAGACGGTATGGCCGACCTGCGCTACAACCGCGTCGTCATCGCTACCGATGCCGATGTCGATGGCATGCACATTCGCTTGCTATTGCTGACATTTTTCCTCCAATTCTTCCCCGAATTGATTCGCGATGGCCATGTTTACATTTTGCAAACGCCACTTTTCCGTGTGCGTAATAAAAAGGAAACCATTTACTGCTACAGTGAAGAAGAGCGCGTCGCCGCCATGGCAAAGCTCGGAAAAAACCCCGAAATCACGCGTTTCAAAGGTCTAGGGGAGATCTCGCCGGATGAGTTCCAATTTATGATCGGAGCCGACATGCGCCTCGACCCCGTGAACTACATCGAAGGCAAAGGCGTGCGCGAGCTGCTGACCTTCTACATGGGCAAAAACACACCCACCCGCCAAGAATACATCATCGAAAACCTCCGCGAAGACGTCGATCGCCAGATCGCGGTGTGATGAATATTTTGCTGTTTTTCAGCCCGTGATTCGGGATCGACACAGATTATCGAAATCATTCAGCAGATCCTGACGCGCCATCAATGGTTCATTCGGCAGCGGTGGGCCGCAGGCGATTTGCCAACGGGCGAGGCTTTCGAGGTAATGCTCTCGATCTGCGGGTGAAATATTGACCGGAAATTTGCAGGCGGCGAGCAAAGGAACATTGGCGAGCAGACGAGCCATGCGCCCATTTCCATCTGCAAAAGGATGAATGCGGGTAAAAGTCGCATGGAGATAAATGTGGTCTTCCAGAGTATCACCTTTTCCTTCTCGGCGTTGATTGAACTCCCTCAACCATGAGCCCATCAAGCTGCACACGTTGCGGGCGGTGGCATAGTTGTCATTCCATTTGAGTTTACCGTCCAACTTGATCGTAGTGCCGTTATCTTCGATCTTCCAAGCACCGATGGGTTGATAAATATCTACGGTGCTGCCTTGCATTAAAATAGTGTGAAGGCGAAAAAGGTCAGCTTCTGTCCACTCTCGTGGATCTAACATGCGATCTGCCAACCACTTTTCCGCCTCACGCTGGGCGCGGGTCATCGCAACGTGCTCTTTAGGTCGCTCAGGAAATTCAGCTTCAGGATTTTCCAAAGCGGTACGAGTCTCCTCAAGTGTAAGCGTGTTCCCTTCTAGGGTTGTGGTATTGTATGTCCAGCCTGGGTTGAGGTGTTGCAGAGTTAGCTCTTTTCGGCACTCTTTCAGAACATTTTCCGCAGTAGATCGATCCAAAGAGCCAAGGCTTGTGAAAATCTCTACCGCTCGCTGGGCATGAGGCAGTGCCTCGGCTACACGGCATTGACGTAATTTTGCAATAGCTAGGAGTTGGTTGTGATCAGCAATAAATTTTTTACCTCCGAGTTGCTCGGACAATGCAAGAGCTTCGCGGGCAAGAGCTTCGGCAGTTGAAAATTC
The DNA here is from genome assembly GCA_945862285.1 of Akkermansia muciniphila. Lineage (GTDB taxonomy): Bacteria > Verrucomicrobiota > Verrucomicrobiia > Verrucomicrobiales > Akkermansiaceae > UBA956. Next base: position 5,099 of record CAMAYN010000017.1, read on the forward strand.
CATCTGAGAAATCGCCAGTCGTGCTAGGTTTCCCATGTATACTGCTTCACCTTCGAGGTCATTATTCGCACGGACGATTTTTAAAGCTTCAATGAAGCATTCTTTCGCAGCAGTAGCCTTACCAGATAGGATAAGTGTATTCGCATCGTTAGTAAGAGCCATAGCGACATTGGCACTTTCGGGGGAGATACTGCGCCGTAGTTCGAGTGCCTCTTGGTATGCAGAAATGGCTTCTGCGTATTGTCCGTCTAACTGATATCCATGACCAAGAAGTTCTTTAGCTGCCGCTTTTTCGCTGGTGACATTTGCTTTTTTCCAGTGAAAATCGGCACGCTCGGCGCACTTGATAACTTCATTCGCCTGGCGCCGTTGGTCAAAAATACATCCAACATTGTATGCTCGCCATCCTGCGCTTAGGTAATCAGCGGCAGCTAAGGCGCGAGCTTCGGCTTTCTCGCAAAGGACGAGACACTCATCCCATTGCCCTCGAAAATGAAAGAAGTATTGGAGCGCATCGCATACTGTTTGTAAGCGCTTATTGTCGCCCGCAAGAAAAATTGGTAGCGCTGGGGCGATTTTGGGCCATACTGCTTCTAGTGCAGGAAAACGTTCGAATTTATTATAGCCGTTTTCAATGATCAAGGCATATGTATGATTTTCCAGTCGCAAGCCCGTTTCTTCAATCACTTGAGGCTTTTTATGACATAAGAAATCCTTCACCATCGGAACGATAGTAAAAAATTGTAATTCGTCGCTTGGTACAACGAGGGAGCGGTTTACAAGAAAGCGCAGAGCGATATGACATTCCGATTCCGTTATACTTGCGATGGCAGCTACGTGTTCTACTTTGGCTGGCTCGGTAAAATAAGAAAGGGCGCAAAGTGCCTTCGTTTCGTCTTCACTAAAGTCGTCCACCAGATCTCCGAAAATGAATTCCAGCGGATCATTTCCATCCGGGCAGGAACGCAGGAAATCGAGCGCGTGGGCGACGGTTAGGCAGTGACCGCGCCCGAGTTGGCCTGCCGTCCACCGTAGCAGTAGCGGTTTGCCTCCTGTTTCTTGATAGAGCTGGATACGTTCCGCCGCTGATGCATTGGCAAGAGCGGGGTTGTGTTTGGCAAGCTCGTTCAAAGTGGCAAGAGCGGCAGGCTCGCTTAGCTTTTCTAGGATAAGCTCCTCAGCGCCGGAGCCTATACGACCGCGACTGGTAAGAATGGCTTTGCATCCTGAGGGCAATTTTTTAACGAAGGTAAAAACCGTATCTCGTTCTTTTTTGAGCAGGCTTTCTAGGTTGTCGAGAATCAGCAGCGTTTTAGAATCGCGCAAGGCATCTAGCAAAAGCCGCGGGCGTTGGTCTTCTGGGGATTTGAGAATTTCCTCATGCTTCAGTTCGCGAGCGAGTTCGCCGAATAATTCGGCGAGTCCACTGATGAGAAAACCGCTGAGGTCGCGAAGGCCATCGTCATCGAGTTCACGACTTTTGAGGGAGATAAAGATGATTCTCTGGAAGTTTTCTGGAGGAGCATCGTAAGCAGCGCGGACAGCGAGCGAGGTCTTCCCCATGCCGCCCGGTCCATCGATCAAGGCACCCCATGTGCGAGATTCTGGGTCAAGAGCATCGGCGATTTTCCGCAACTCGTCTTCCCGACCAAAAAACGGCTGTAACGTGGGGAGATTGTGGGCGATGGTTGTATGAAGGGTAGATGCCACAACGGGAATCGATTCCTCACCACCTAGCCAGCGGACGATATTGGAGAAATCCCTTTCGACATGGAAGCGGTGGTAGCGTTTGAGCTTAGAAGAGATGTGCTGCGCATCATCATCATCGAAGAGGACAACGCGTATATTTTCTACGATGCCATTAGCTTCGTAGATGCGATGGCGAAGATCGTCTGCCTCACAAGCAGCACCCAGTCCAGTGCCAGGTTTTTGGTTTTTTTCAAAACATTCAAACCATGATTGACTGCCGATGATGATGACGTGGTCAGTTTGCAATGCTCGATCACTACTCCATTTATCCCAGCCATCGTCGGGGCCTGCTGGCTTTTTATCGAGCAAGAATTGATCAAGAAGCACGTCGATACCGCAAGAGCGCAAACGTTCCGCAAAATCCCGAACTCGCGATCTTTCTGTTTCGGAAGTCTGACGATAACTAATGAAAACCTTCTTCATGCGTAGTAAGTGCACATTTCGTCACTGACGACCATCGGATATAGTTCGATTCTCACGGATAACAAGATTAAAACCAGAATATCAGCGGGGGCATTTTTGAGATGAAAGAGCACTTAACTTGGCACAGCGTTGTCGGCACCATCGTTATTTTCCGGCATACGTTGGATGAGGATTTTGTCGATGCGTTGCTGATCCATGTCGGCGATGTGGAATTTTAGGGTGCCGACGAAAAATTCCTCACCCTCCTTCGGTAAACGATCGAGCTTGTGCATGACGAAGCCCGCCAAAGTTTGGAATGGTTGGGTTTCTTGCTCGGCGGCTTCTTCCATCTCGGGGATGAGGTCAAAGATGTCGTCGATTTCCATCATGCCATCGATGATCCATGAGTCGTTGCTAATGACGCGGATTTGTGGTTTTTCGAGCGGTTGAGAACTGGGTAAATCGCCGACGATTTCTTCGATGACGTCGTCAAGTGTAACGAGTCCGCGGATGGTGCCAAATTCATCAGTGACGAGGGCGGCACCGAGTGGTGTGTTGCGTAGTGTTTCAAAAAGGCCAAGGGCATTATGGTTTTCGGTGACGAAGGCGGGTGGAACCATGATTTCGGCGAGATGTTTTACGGGAGTTTCAGGGTTGGCGAGGTCGGCGTAGAGCTGGCGGAGGCTGACCATGCCGCAGATTTCATCGCGTGAATCGCGGAAGATGGGGAAGACACTTTGACGGGTTTGGGTGATCATTTGCCAAGCGCTGGCGTGAGTGGCGTCGTGGGGAAGAAAGACGATTTTAGGGCGAGGCAGCATGATTTCCTCGGTGACGGTGTTTTGTAATTCGAGGACGCCACTTACCATTTCTTCCTCGTCGGGTTTGACGCCGCCGGTGATGATGCCTTCGCGAAGTAGGACTTGTACGTCTTCGCGTTGGCTTTGGCTTTCTGCTGTTTCTTTGCCGACGAAAAACATCAGTAGTTTGGATGATTTTTCTAAGATTTTTACCAATGGGCTGGTGTAAAACGCGAGGAGATACATGGGGCGCGCCATGAAAAGGGCGACTTTTTCGGAGTATCGTAAGGCAATGCCTTTGGGGACGAGTTCGCCGATGATGAGTGATAGGTAGGTGATGAAAGCAACGGCGAGGAAAAACGCGGTTTTCTCTGTGGTTTCGGGGGAAAGGAAGGAGATTTTTGCAAGGAGCGGGGTGATGTTTTTGGCGAGCGATTCGCCACCAAAGGCACCGGCGAGAACACCGACGAGGGTGATGCCAATTTGCACGGTACTGAGAAATCGCTCAGGATTGGCCATGAGATCGAGGGCGGTTTGGGCGCCTTTGTGGCCTTCGTCCGCGCGTTGTTTGAGGCGGGATGTTTTTACGGAGACGAGAGCAATTTCTGCCATGGCAAAAATCCCGTTGAAACAGAGCAGGAGGATAATCAAAAGAAGTTCTAACACATGGGTAGGATACTTGAGAAACGAACCAAGAGCAAGCTTGGGATGAGAACAGCTTGGGAAGAGAACGGCATCAGGTATGCTGTACGCGGCGTTTGTAGGCGGCGACTGCTTGGCGAATGGTTGTGGCGAGATTCGCTTCCGGCTTGGCGAATGGCGGAACAAACCATGGGTAGGAACCGAGCAGATCGGTGATGACGGCTACCTCCCCATCGCATGTGTTTTCTCCGCAGCCGATGCCAATCGTAGGAACTGAGATGGCGGCGGTGATGGTGGCAGCTACATCGGGAATGACCGACTCAAGGACGATGGCGCATACGCCTGCGGCACTGAGTGCTTGCGCGTCGGCGAGGAGTTTTTGGGCACTTTCGGCGGTGCGGCCTTTTTTCCGATAGGCTCCTTCGCTAAGGATTTGCTGGGGAAGCATGCCGATGTGGCCAATGACAGGAATTCCGGCTTGAAGAATGGCGGAGATTTTTGGGATTTGCTCCATGCCACCTTCGAGCTTCACGGCTTCGGCTCCGGCATCGTGGAGGCGTTGGGCATTTTCTACGGCGAGAGCTGGTGAGTCGTACGAATGGATCGGCATGTCGCCAAGAATCAGCGCAGATGGTTTTGCCCGTGCCACGGCGGCGGTATGATGGCACATGTGCGCCATGGTGACGTGGGTGGTATCTGGAAACCCGAGCACAACCATGCCTAGGGAATCGCCGACGAGGATGAGATCGATGCCGACTTCATCAATAAGGCGCGCCGTAGGGAAATCATAGGCGGTAAGTGCGGTGATTTTGTTTTGGCCTTTGCGGGCGGTGAGGGAGCTTGCTTTTTCGATAGGTGACATGGGAAAAATGTTCATTGGTTTGAGCTTTGTCGCGTTTCCAGATTTCAGCATTTCTTTTCATACGCTGTTTCGACTATGGCGCAGAGGGCGGTGGCGGCTTCTTGTTCATCGTGGATGACGCGAGCCCCCATGAGGGTTAATTCTAGCGCTTCTTGCGAGAACTTGGCACGGGCAAAAATGGAGATTTCTGGATTTTCTTGGAGGACGATCGGGATGGATTGCTTGGTAATGGCGACGATGGGAAAGGTGTAGGCGATTAGCCGGGCGTTGCGGATTTTTGTGAGAGCTAATGCTTCGGGATGGGTGATGTCACCAAAGAGCACGGGGTGTCCGGCTTTTTTCAAGCTTCTGACCGTGTCCGCGTTCAGATCAACGATAAGACATGGCGTGCCATTTGCCGTAAGAGCGTTGTGAAGCGCTTGGCCAACAGGGCCGTATCCACAAATGATGGCGTGATCGGTCAACTCCTTGAGGGCATGGGACATGGTCATTTCTTCGGGCGCAAGGGAATGACGACGGAAGAAGCGCGATTTTTCCAAAACGTTTGCCATCGGATTCATGGCGTTCATCGCTGCCGGAATGAAGGCCATGCCGATGGCAGTGCATAGCAGCAGGCACTGTTCTGTTTGCTCACCGAGGGGTGCCCAGATGTGGATTTTCTGCATTAAAACCAGCGAGAATTCGCCGATGCTCGATAGACTGGCCGCGGCAAATAAGGCGGGGCGTAGTGGTAATTTCAGGAAACGTGATAACGAAAAAACGATGGCGAATTTTACAGTAAATACGATGATCGCGAGCCCGAGAACACTGGGCCAATAGCGAGCGAAAGCACTAAGATCGATCATCAGCCCCACAGAAATGAAGAAAATGGTCAGAAATAAATCCTTAAACGGTAGGATATTCTGCATAATGCGGTGGCTGTAGATGGATTCACTGACCATCATTCCCGCGGCGAACGCGCCAAGGGCAAGGCTGAGATCCAATGCGCCGCCCGCGAAGGTAATACCGGCACTGATGCCAATCACCGCAAGGGTGAAAAGCTCACGACTGCGAGTATTGGCTACGGCATGAAGCAAGGGATTAATGCCGTAGCGTCCGAGCAATCCTGCTACGAATAAAAATGTTAGACCTTTGCCTACCGCGATGGCTACGGTTTGCCAGCCTCCCGCTTCATTGCCCATGAGCGAGGGCATAATGATGAAGAGGGCAATCACGAAAATGTCCTGAAAGAGAGCGATACCCAGTGCCGTCTTCGCTCCAGGGCTACTGCCTATGCCCATATCTTGGAATGATTTCAGCGAAACGGCTGTCGAGCTAAGGGCGACGATGACGGCAAGAAAAAATGCCTGCGTCAGGGGGAATCCAAACCATTTGCTGGCCGCGAATGCCGCAGATCCCGTCAAAAAAACTTGCAGTCCGCCGCCGATGAAGGCGAAGCGCCATAGGTGCCGCAGTTCTCGCAAGGAAAACTCAATGCCGAGGGAAAACATCAGTAGCACCACGCCGAGTTCGGCAAATCCGGCAATCGTAGAACCTCCGCGTTCGAGTCCGAGTTTTTCCATCACGCCGCTATTGGAAATAATCATGCCGCAGAGAAAATACCCTACGAGCAGACTTTGCCGCAATTTCACCATCAACAAGCAGACAAATACCGCTAATGCGAGGACGAGCGTCAACAGTGCGAACATCGGCGAAATGTCCGTAAGGCTAGCACCAAGAATAAGGGGAAAATCATACATTGGTCGAATGTCTCAGTGCAGATTGCTTTCCTAAGCGCGATCTTGTCGAGCAGGAAGCGATGATTAGCTTTGAAAAAGTTCACTAATATCCACGCCGTCACCCACGCGCTCGACGTGCCACTGGCGATCAACCTGCAAGCGTAAGGTAGCGAGATGGCGCTGTGGCCATTGATCGGGGCTGATCATCGATAGCTGATTCCCGCGTCTAGTTCGGTAAAGATGGTAGCATTGACCGACGACAGGCTCAAATTGTATCGCCGATTCATAGACGAGTTTATTCCAGTTATAGTGATCGATGGTGGCGATGTATTGCTCGCGGATTTCGCGGAGCTTTTCTTGGAGGTCACGCTCGACTTCGCTAATGCCACGTGATTTAAAGCTACTCAAATCCTGCGGAACAATCGGCGGACTTAGCGAAGATACAGGATAAGGTAAAAAAGCGGCACTTTTTGGCTTTTCGATGGCAAACGGCTCCATGCAAAGAATATGCTGCGCATTGGTGAAGATGCAAATGGCAATGCTATTTCGCAGGAGCAGGCTCATTTAGCGCCTTTTCTTTCTGCTTTTTCACCGCTTCCTTGATGGCTGTGATGACTTTCTCTTTGTTTTTTGCCATGGGGCTATCTGGATTCGCGGCGATATATTGCTCAGACGTGGCGATGGCATTCGCTTCATCACCGGACTGAATGTACATGGTCAAAAAATGATCGTGCTTCATGCCTTCGATCTTATTTGCAGGGATTTGCGGATTGCTTTCCGCAAACTTGGCAAACGCTTGATGTATGCCATTGATGTCTTTAACCTCTTTCAAAGGCTTGAGGGTTTTTTGACTAAAATCAATGATCAATCGATTCAATTCAGATTGTTGCTTGGCCTTTGCTATGGCCTCTACGCGCGGCTTGGTAAAATTAAGCGTATCGTCGGGATCGAGCTCGGCAATTTCTTTCAACGTAGCGCCGTAATTTGTATCAACGACCTTCATATCCATGGATTGTAATGCTTTCACAAGGAACTCAGCTTTTTTGATTCCCGCATGCTTTTGTGCTTCCGCGAAAGCATCATCCCGCTCTTTCCGAGCCTGCATAAGCTTTTCCATATACGCTACATAACTCTCCGGTGTCGTCTTGCTATAGCCTAATGATGCATAGGGAAGTCCATCTTTGTCGCAGAGCAAAATCGTCGGATACCCTTGCACACCGAACTGCGCGAACAACTTTTTGTTTTGTTCTTGGAGCGCAGGAGCAATTTCCTTTTTCTTGGGAAAATCAAGCTCCACTAAAATAAAATTCCGCTTGGCAAATTCCAAGAAAACCGGGTTTGTAAGGATCTCTGTATGCAACATTTTGCACGGCATGCACCAATCCGAACCAGTAAACTCTAGGAGGATGTCTTTATTTTCTCTGGCAGCAGCAGTTTTCGCATCTTCAAAATTAGTCTTCCATCCCGCTTCATTGGCGAAAGTCAGGTGCGAAAAAAGTGCTAGTATGGCGAAGGCGACGATTTTTTTTATCATAAATTTTGCTGAGTTAACGATGAAGCAACTAATATTGAGGAATTTTCATACTGGACTGAGAAGGCAATGTTTTCAATCGAATGCAAGAAAATCGGGCATCCGCTATCGAATCAAGTCGATCTCCTCCTAACAATAGAAAATAATCTACATAACTAAGTGATCAGGATCGCTGCATTTCTCTGGAGGAAGACCAAATTTGAGCAAAATGAAAAAAAATCGTTTTTGGCATGAAATATGCTTTGCAATTCTTGAACATCTTGGTACAATACCAACACCGTTCAGGTAAAAACTAATACAACAACACAACAAGAATGAAAACATTACTGTCATTATCCACTATCGCAGCCATCACTGCTTCCGCTTTTGCTGGCACAGCATCTGCTCAAACAGCCGTTTCCTCTGATCCATGGATCACTGGCAGCGTAACTGCTACTTATGAGTCATCTTACTACTTCCGTGGTTTGTGGTTCTCCAACAACAACACTTACAACGGTGTTAACCTTTCCGCTCCTCTTGCCGACAAACTCACTCTTGGTTTTGGCGCTCTTTACACACAAGCAGCTGACACAACTCTCAACAACGGCGACGAACTTGAGTATTCCGAACTCGATTTGGTTGGCTCCTTGAGCTATGAAACCGACTTTGCCACCTACGGCTTAGTTGTTACCAACTACCACTTCTTCGAAACTTTCTCTGGTGAAGTAAATGGCGTTGGTCAAGGCGCAAATGCTGATCTCGGAGTAAAAAATGCTCTTGATATCGGTCTGACTGCTACCAAGTCCATCGGATGCACCACTTTGTCTCTTGGCGCATGGTTCGACACCAAGATCGACGCATGGTATTTCGAAGCAAGTGCAAGCTACAACTACGAAGTTTGTGAAAAACTTTCCTTGGTTCCTATGGTCCAAATGGGCTACGGCATCGATTACTACGTAGATGCTAGCTCCGATGGTGAAGGCTTGTCCCACGTGCGTGCTTCTCTCAGCGCTCCTTACAAATTGACCGACGTTATCACCGTAACTCCCTATGTTGCTGGTAACTTCGCTCTTGAAACCCGTAAAGGTCAAAATCTCACTGAGTCGCAAAACGATCTCTTCGGCGGTATCTCCGTTGGCTGCTCGTTCTAATCTTTTCTAAGATTTACGATTATTACAAACTCTCATGTCTCTGGACATGAGAGTTTTTTTTGCTCACACTACAGCTTCTCGCCATACGACCATCCATCACGGACAGGCTCTTTCACAAAAGCGTTTAGCTCTGGACGATTCGTCACTTTTCCTGCTTTGGCATCCCACTCAATACTGCCGCCGAATCGTTGTGCTAAAACACCGAGCAGCACAATTTCCGTCAGCTTTGCCCCATAAGGAAAATGTCCACCCGGCTCTGGGCCTTCGCCTTTAATGGCACGTAGCCATTCGCGGAATGGTCCACCAGCCACGCGAGGAATCGATGCGATTGGGGGATTTTCTTTCCAATTTTTTTCTAGCTCTAGTGGCATGATGCGCGGTCGCCCCGCATGCGTGCCACAACCAATCAGGCCTTTTTCGCCTACCATCCAACAGGCTTGCCCTAGGTGTGCGGCATGCTCTGCTCCAAATTGATCAATTCGTCCTACTTTCGTCCAATCTTGCGGACCATCGAACCAATCCATCACCACTGGGCCGCGCTCCTTGTTGGCGGGGAAGTGAAAACGGATGTGACTTCCCGCAGGAATCACTCCATCGAGAGAATCACTGCGTTCAATACATTCGATCAGCGTTGGAGGATCTAAATCGAGCGCCCAGACAGGTGTATCCAAGGTGTGGCAGCCCCAGTCCCCTAGCATACCGAGGCCGAAATCATAAAAAGTACGCCATTTCGTCGGATGGTAATCCACATTGTATCCTCGTGCCGCCGCGGGACCTAACCAAAGATCCCAATTCAAACCCTCGGGAATAGGCATCGTCGGTAGTGGCATCACCTCTGGTTTCGCAAAATGCATGCCACCCAGCTCGGGGCCGGGATTTCTACAGAAAACTTGCTTTACGTTGCCAATCATACCAGCGCGATACGCCTCTACCGACTGCCGAATCCCATCACCCGCGTGTCCTTGATTCCCCATTTGGGTAACGACGGGGTATTTCGCCAGCGCCTTGACTAGGGTACGCGCCTGCCAAATATTATGCGTGAGTGGTTTCTGGGTATAAACATGAATGCCGCGCTCCATCGCCGCCATGGTGGCCGCAAAATGCGTGTGATCGGGCGTATTGATCACCACGGCATCAATTTCCTTGTGCATTTTGTCAAACATTCGCCGAAAATCTTCGAAAAATGGCTGATTCGTGCGCCAATTTTTCATATTTTCCGCACATCGACTTTGGTCAACATCGCAAAAAGCGACAAGATTTTCTTCGGAACATCCTTGTTCGTACGGCTGACGCGCGATCCATCCGCCCGAACCGATGAAAGCGACATTCACCTTGCCGTTGGCTGATTTCCCTTTGCTTGCTTTTCCTATCGAAAATAATGGTATTGCGGCAATGGCACTACCTGCAGTTGTTGCTAAAAAGTTTCTCCTTTTCATATCTAAATTAAATAATACAGTGTGCGATGAAGCTTCTTTCACCCGATGGCGTATCGGCGTCTATCCGCAGCGCTAGAAAAAGTCTTTTTTCAGGGTGCTTGCATGTCTTTCGCTTGCTGATATAGTTCATTGCAGTCACTTGATGAAAGCATTTCCCACACCGCCGCAGTTAATGGAACAATTTGAGCAAGGAATGCTCACGCGCGAGGAATTACATGCGGCAATGGCGCATCACGGGCGCGATCTCATCCAAGAAATGGAATATGAACATCAAAATCGCGAAGAATCATTCATCGAACGATGGCGTTGCAAGCGCCACGCTGCGCGATTAGCAAACCGGCATGGTGAAGCGATCGTACGGGAGGCGCTATCGACACTGGCGAAGCTGCAAGATTTCCCTCCAGCGAACTTGCTCTGGAATGCGGCTCATTCCCATGTGCCGTTATTTTGTTTTTTCCGCCTCAAGCGGGCACCTCTATTTTTGATTCGCACGATGCGCTGGCGTAATGCGCGGATAGAACTTGAGGTCGAATACTCGGCCACAGATCACCAACGCAAAGTCGAACAATTTCTGTTAGAGCGGGGACGCCGCTGGGACTTTCAAATCACATCGCGTAAAAACATCTCATGAATCATCTTTCGACAACCATTGGCACCGTTTACACCTACGAGAGAGCCATCGCTTTTGCTGATACCGATATGAGCGGCAGAGTTCATTTCACCATGGTGCTGCGTTATGTAGAGGAAGCCGAGCATGCGTTTTTCGCCTCGATCAGCGAGCCTGTGACTTGCGATACACATGGCTGGCCGCGTGTTCATGTGACATGCGATTATCGGTCTGCCCTTAGCTTTGGAGATCGTGCCACCGTGAAACTGGTTGTCACTGAGGTAGGAAATCGCTCCCTCAAATATTGCTTCACCGTGGACAAAAATGAAACGTTGTGCGCAGAAGGAAATATCGTGATCGTTCGAATATCGAAGTAGCTACGCAAGCCAGATCAAATCTCATGTACAGGGAGATTCGCGCACTCTTCGCGGAGTTTTTCCGCCAACATCGTGCTGAGGTAACGTTCCGAACTGGAGCAGCCGATAGTAACGATCCGTTTACCTGCAAACTCTGGACGCTTGGCGACTTGCATCGCAGCCCAGACATTCGCACCCGTAGAAATACCTGCTGGAATGCCTTCGTCCTGCGCGAGAATCCGTGCCGTTTCAAAGGCATCTTCATTCGATACAAGGATCACTTCATCAATGATTTCTTTGTTCAAATTGCCGGGAATAAAGCCAGCACCGATTCCCTGAATCATGTGCGGACCAGGTGCACCACCGGAAATGACGGGGCTTGCGGCAGGCTCAACGGCAAATGTTTTCATGTCACATCGAGACTTCAGCACTTCGGAAACACCAGTGATCGTTCCGCCTGTCCCCACGCCCGCCACAAAGGCATCGATTTTCCCATCCGTAGCTGCCCAAATTTCTTCGGCTGTGGTTTCGCGATGAGCTTGTGGATTCGCGGGATTATCAAATTGCCCTGGCCCAAACGCATTGGGATTCTCTTCGAGAAGTTGTTTCGCTTTCGCAATAGCACCACCCATACCGCGCGCCCTTGGGGTAAGAACAATTTCCGCCCCTAACAAACGCAACAGAACTCTGCGCTCCAGGGACATACTTTCCGGCATGGTCAGGATACAACGGTATCCCTTTGATCGTGCAACGAAAGCCAGGGCGATTCCCGTATTTCCTGATGTAGGTTCGATGATTAGCCCGCCGGGCTTGAGTTGCCCACTGCGCTCAGCCGCTTCGATCATGGATTTTCCGATCCGATCCTTCACACTGAAGAGTGGGTTAAAAAATTCCGCCTTCACGCAAATTTCTGCATTGAGGCCTTTAGTGATATGATTCAGGCGAATGAGGGGGGTGTTGCCCACGGTGTCAACCATGCTGTTTGCGATTTTCATAAAAGTAATAAAGAAGTATTTTGGCGTGGCAAAGGTATCAGCAAAGTGAAAATTTTCTATGGTTTTTTCCGTCATCAGAAAAAAATTGATTATATCCTTTCAACAGCACCAGCATTTCCTTATAGATTCTTTGGCATTGAAGCGTGCCGTTCGAAACGAATATACTCGAATTTTTCCATTTCCTATGACTCAAAAATTACTGGCCACTTTTGTAAGTCTTGTTCCCGTGACGAGCTTCGCGCAGTTCACCGCCACCCAAGCGGTAACTTTTGCGGTAACGGAAACCTTTTCCGCGCCAGCGTTGCCCGCAAAAAATGCAAGTGGTGCCATTGTGGCAAATTCGCCATTGGTCTTCGAAAACGAATTTTCTACCACTCGCAGCAGTGTAACAACTTCAACCTACGAATATGGCTCCAAAATGTTTACGGCAAGAATCTCCAATCGCGAAATCCTCCTCGCCTTGGTTGACGAAAAAGTCATCGACAACATTACCGGATATTCGCTCGCGTTCGTTTCCTCAGTAAGCGTAAACGGAATTGACGACGGCAAACTCATGTGTGTTCACAAGACCCGACCGTCCGTCGATGTGAGTGCTTACATTTCATTTCATTCCGAATTAGAAGGCGAAGCTACGACGAGCATAACCACGAAAATTACCACAGAAAACTCAACAACGGCAACGTCCTCCAACCGGATTAGCGGTTCGCTGAGTCGCAGAGAAAGAATCGAAATTTCATTTTTCAAGATCGATGATTCAGAGCACCGGGTTTTGTTGGGAATCAACAATTCCACAGAACGCACGCACACCGCGTTGGTTAGTGGTGCCAGTCGCACCGTTTTTGTGCCCGGCGCCTCATCGATCACCAACATCTCAGGTTCATCGGGAGATAATTCCTCCGAACGATCTGGCTACGGACTCATGGAAGGTCGAATTACCGCGGCAAATTCCGTAGTCACACTCACCCCAGTTACCCCATAGGAGGTGTAAGAAAAGTAATGCCTGCGAGAAATCGCAACACATTGAATGGTCTTTCGCCCGAAAAATACGAAATCTGATTCTTAGGATCATTTCAAACTTGCCCTCCCCCAAAAAAATCAGCGTAACCTCCCCACATGAAACAAGTCCGCATCATTAACATCGAGGAAACTATCGGCAAAACCGTCGGTCGCCGCCTGCCGCCCGACCCACTCTGTCCCAAAAACCACTCCATCGCATCCTCCAAAAGCTGGAAAAAAGCATTTCCTTACGGATACCCACGAAGAAGCCGAATTATGGAAGAAGAAGAATATCCAAGTGAGAGCGAGCTGACAACGCGCGAACCCAGCACCGAGGACCTCGTCAACCTGCTATTCCTCCGCGTACACTACGCCGATCAAATTTTCCGCCAACCGGACGCAGAGCCTTGAACTTCGTGTCCCTAAACCCCGAATCCGAATTGCATCCGTCCCAACGGGACATGTCAAAACGAGACCGCGACTTTAATTGCGGTTCATGGCTCCATGTTTCTTGGCTTGGCACTTGAAAAGTGCGGCCGCTCTGGAAGCTGTGTCTTGCTGCAGAGCACCAAAGTCTGCCATTTTTGAAAAATGACGGAGATTTTGCTAAATCTGCGGCTTTTCCATTGACAGCCGACACGTGACGTTCCTATTTTCCCGCCCCCCGTAAGCGATTAACCAAATTTTTCCGAATGAATATTACTGTCGAACGCCTCCCGAAATGCCTTGCTACCTTGCATGTCGATATTCCTGCCGATGCCGTTACCTTCGAACGCGAGACTTTATTGAAGACCTATGCTAGCAAAGCAAAAATCCCAGGCTTCCGCCCAGGAAAAGCACCTAAAGCGGTCATCGCTAAGAAATTCCAGAAGGAAATTGAGGAAGAAATGGAGTCGGATTTGGTGAATCGTGCCTTGGAGACCTCGATCAAACAGGAGAAACTCAAGGTGCTCGACTTCGGAACTCCCTCTGACATGGGTGTGCGCGAAGATGGTAGCTTTGGCTTTAAAACAAACCTCGTTCTTGCTCCAGACCTCGTTCTGCCCGATTACAAAAACATCGCTGTATCGGTAAAATCAGAGGAAGTGACGGAGGAGGAAATTTCCAAGCAATTAGAAGATCTCCAAAAGCGCTTTGCGGAACACGATGCTGTGGAAGGTCGTGCGATAGCGATGGGCGACATGGGAGTGATTGATTTCCATTCGACGATTGATGGCGTAAAGCTGGAAGAAGCACTCGGCAAGCCTGCAGGTTATCTTGCCGGACGTGAGGGATTCTGGATTCGCATGGAAGATGATGCTTTTTTACCAGGATTTGCGACGCAGCTTGTCGGCACAGAATTAGGAGCCGCGCGCGATGTGGACATTGTGATTCCTGAAGATTTCCCGATGGCTGACCTCGTCGGCAAAACCTTGCGCATTCACGTAGTTTTGAAAGAAATCAAGCAAGCGATTCTCCCTCAAATCGATGATGCATTCGCAGCAAAACTCATGGGTCCAGGGAAAACTACGGATGATTTGCGTTCGACGATATCTGATGGCCTTGCCACCAACAAGAAGAAGGAAAACATCGAGGAGAAAATCGACCAAATTGTTTCCTATCTTAGCTCTCAAGTGGAGTTCGAGATTCCGGAAGATTTGCTGATGTCTGAGGCGCAGCGCCAGACGGATCAAATGGTGCAGGAAGCATCGAAGAGCGGTATGAGCGATGAGGAAATCATGGAAAAACAAGAAGATTTCTTTGCGCAAGCGCAAGAGAGTGCGACGACGAACATTAAGACGAATTTCATTCTGCAAGAAATCGCTAGCGTAGAAAATGTGACCATCTCTGATAGCGAGCTAGTGAATCACCTCGCGTATGTGGCGCAGCAGCGCAAAGAAGACCCCATCAAGTTCATCAAAGGATTGCAACGTGGCGGACGCTTACCCGGCATACGTAATTCGCTGTTGGTAAATAAAGTCCTTGATTTTTTGGTGGAACAGGCTTCGGTATCATTCATCACAGAATAACAAATTATGAATCCCTATTCGCCGCATTTCCAAGCCCCACAAAGCCCTAGCAACAATTACTACGTACCCGTCGTCATCGAGCAAGACGGACGTGGCGAGCGCTCCTTTGATATTTACTCGCGGTTGCTGAAGGATCGCATCATTTTCATTGGTACGGCGATTGATGATTATGTGGCGAACTCGGTCATCGCGCAGTTGTTGTTTTTGCAAATGCAAGATCCGAAAAAGGACATTCACATCTACATCAATTCTCCCGGTGGCTCGGTCACGGCGGGATTGGCGATGTATGATACCATGCAGTTCATGACCTGCGACGTGAATACGTACTGCATCGGCATTGCAGCCTCCATGGGTTCAGTTCTGCTCACCGCGGGGACGAAAGGGAAACGCTTTTGCCTACCAAATTCTCACGTGATGATTCACCAAGTGTCAGGCGGCGCGAGTGGCACGGCCTCTGATGTGGAGCGCACGATTGGTTTCATGTTTAATCTTAAATCCCGTTTAAATGGGATTCTGGCGAAGCACAGCGGCCATACTCCAGAAGAAATTGAGCGTGACTCGGATCGCGATAACTACATGTCTGCTGAAAGAGCCGTGGAATATGGATTGGTTGATAAAATTCTGAGCCGAAAAGAAATGCCCGACGTTAAGGGATAAACGGAATTTGCGCTCAGCGGCACTTCGCCTTTGACCGCAACCAAGATTTCTGGTTTTTTTCTGGGATGCAATGCCCAAGCTGTGTTCAACAAATCCATAGGGGGGCAGAATCATGTCCTCATTGTGGATTTACGATGAAGGTAGCTGATGCCTTGTTTTTCAGGGAGGTTTTGCCGACTGGATTGCTGGAAGATACGGCAGGAATTTTACGCAGAAGCGATTTGCAGCGCATCGACGTAGCGCTGGAGCGTTTCCGCAGGTTGTTTCCGCAGTTGTTTTTTGCCATTCATATTCGGACGTTTCGCACGCCCACAGATCTGCAAATGTTTGGTTTTTGGCTACTCAACCATGCGATATTTCGGGATCAAGACCAGACACTTAACAACGCGGACGGTATCCTTTTGGTGATGGACGTGGAGAGCAAACAAGCAGGACTCACCTTTGGCTACACTGTGGAGCCCTATTTGGATAAAACCGACACGTATGCCTGCTTGTGCAAAGCTCATTCTTCATGGGTCAATCAATTATTTGCTGATGGAATGATTGCTTTGCTCATGCATTTGGAAGGTGTGCTGATTCGCAAGCATCGCATCCATCGGACCGATAAAAGCCTGATGCCCCGTAAACCCATCACCTCATCCATTTCCAACGATACGCCGCAAGTGGGATGAATGATTCAATCAGAAATATCGTGAAATTTTGCCTTGTCATCTTGCTTGCACTGATGCCGATCGCCACAAGGGCAAATCCTGAACCAGAGGAAAATCGAGTGGCGGAGGAGTATCAATTAGCGCCGTTGCCTGAATGGTCGAATGAGGATCTACAGCGTTTGCAGCAAGGCGAGAATCTGATTTTGGGCTCGTTATTTTTCGGGGATGCCGATGGCGACGATGTGATCGAGCTATCGCAGCCCGGCCCCGATCTTGCAGTTCAGCCCCCGCCTAGCGATATTCCAGATGCGGCTCTTGAGAAATATTTCCTCCAACCAATCGAATCTTTACTGCTTGATCCGCAAGGGATTTTATCCAACCAAGAGTATCTCGACATAGAGGGTTTTCTGAAATACCACTCGGAAGAATCAGCATTAGATTTATGCATTTATCTCTTCGATGCGGAGCAAAAGATTCCCAACTATTACCAAGTTGACAACATCCTCAAACGTCACGAACGCGAAGGTCGGCAAACGGCGGTGATCTACTATTTTTATGGTAATCCAGCGCGCACGGAACTGAATTTGACGGCGGAAATCACCGGGAAAATTGGCAATCAGGAACGCTTACGATGCTTACAAAATTCCATCAATACCGCAGCGAAAAAAAGTCAAGATTTTGATCAACTTGAAGCATTTTCCATGCAAATGTCGATCTTAGTCGTTCGACTCGAAAAGGCCCTAGCCGATGGACAAGATTTATCAGGATCGGCACTCGTCACAACGCCAACGAACCCAGCTCTGCTCGGCGAAAAGGCAACGAAACTTCATGATCTTTATGGGAAATTTCAGGCATACATCCTTCCTACGCTCCTCATTTTTTCAGTGGCCTGCGTGGCGTGGATTTTTTCTCGAATCATCAAAAACCGGAAAACCTACCGATTGGAAGAATATGAAATTCCACCGCGTTTGGGCGCGAATCAGGCAGCGGGCATCGGTGGGGTGATATCGTATTCCAGCACCAGCAAGCCCGTTTCCTTTGAGCAATTCAATGCGCCTACATACCAGAAACGCCGATAAGCTTACACTCTTAATTGAATGGCGCAGGCATCCCGCAATACCGCAGAAAAATCTTCTAGACTGACATTTCGCTCCATACGTAGATTGAGGTTTTTCGTGTGGGAGATTTCTTATTTAAGGCCAACGACCAATCAATTTTTAATGGTCCTGCCTCCTTCATGCGACGAGCTTCTTCCCATGCCTCGGGGGAATTTCGGTACGCCACACGGGCGGCGTGCTCTTCGGCAATCAACTGCTTGTGAAGTTCACTGCCCCATGCGGTTGCAATCACTTCAATCTCGTTCATGCCGAAAGATTAGCATAGCATGAACGAGGTAACAACGGTATTTCCGCGCGGTATTACTTGAACGGGTGTTCTTTTAAAAGCTCGTCAACAAGATACAATTGATTCCGATTTTTCGTCGCCTCACGTACCCGTTTCACGTCTTCGATTTTTACAGCAGGTGCTTTATTGCCGAATTGGTTCCGAACGTAGGTGAGCACTCCGGCGACTTCATCATCCTTGAGCATACCACCAAAGGGAGTCATAGGAACTTGGCCTTCGAACTTTTTGCCATTGACTTGCAGCGGCCCCATCAAGCCGTGTAAGGTCAGTTTCACCAATCGATCAACATCATCCGTAACCCATGGGCTTTGATTCAGCGGCGGGAAGGCAGGCGCAAGGCCCTTGCCATCGGCTTGGTGACAAGTGGCGCAGTGCGCATCGCGGAAGTAAACTTCATGACCTTTTTTAAATAGGGCCTGTTCTTCTGCTGTCAAATGCTGCGGGATTGTAGGCATGGGATGTTCATCAATGATTACATCGGAAATTCCATCAAGTCGTGACTTTGCCGTCTGGATCGTTTGCTTCATCCAGTCGTCCTGAGGTTGCCCGTTGGCGATGGCGACGATTTTTTTCGCTGCAGAATTGTTCATCCATGAGGCGGCGACCACAGCTTCGAGGCGCACACGACCGTGTGGATCTTTTGCTGCTGCTTCGAGGATTTTTACATGATCGGGGATACGCTCGTAGTTATAACGAACAACGCGAACACCAGCGGCGCGGGCGCGTGGATCTTGTAACGTCAGGACTTTCGCCAAAAAACTCGAATCCACGGCATTCAGCCCCCATGTGACCCATAGAGCTTCTACAAGGTGGTGTTCGTAGCCTGGAGCGGAGGGACTTAGTTTACTTACCCACTGGCGCAGGGCGGGTAATACGGCAGCTTCACCAAGACCGCGCAAAGCACGGCGACTGCGATAGCGGGTGCGGTATTCAGGAGACTTCAAGTTTTCCAAAAGTGTAGCGACACTGGCTTTATGGACGCTGGCGGGTTTCACCAAGGGGCGCGAGGGATAGGTGATGCGGTAGATTCTGCCATGGACGTGGTCGCGGAGTGGGTCGCGGGCATTGTGTTGCATGTGGCCGATCAGAACGTTATGCCAATCGATGATGTAAAGTGAACCATCAGGGGCGAATTCCAAGTCCACGGGGCGGAAATTGCCATCAGTGGAAGTAAGTAAATTTTGGCGAAACGCTGTCTTGTAGCCAGTGCCTTCGTCTTTCATGGAGTGCTGCTTAATGCCGAGAAAACCGATATTGTTGCACAAAAGAATGTCGCCCTGAACTTCGTCAGGGAAATGGCGGGAACTGACAAATTCTAGTCCCGATGTAGGGCGCACGGCTTGCCCGTCGGGGATCAAATTTTTCGTCATCGGAGTTCTACCTCCGTAAGGATTTTTCAACGATGATGGCATCATCCAAGTAAGTGGTGGGCCAGAGGTGTGAATGAAAAAGTCCTGTCCCCAGTCATCAAAAGCAATGCCCCATGGGTTAGGAATGCTCAACTGAGCGGTGCGCTCAAGCTTGGTTTGCTGTGGATTAAAGCGCCAAAAGCCGCCATCCACGCCACGCTCGGGGCCGTAGGGAGTCTCTGTATTTGTGTGGAGGAATACTCCTTCGCCCATGAGAAATGCGCCAGACGGATCAGCACAGAAGGCACTAATGGCGTGGTGAGTATCATGGGTATCAAAGCCGGAGATGACAATTTCCATCGAGTCGGCTTTATCATCGCCGTTTTTATCTCTAATGAGAACGAGGTTGGGCTCTTGCGCCACGTAAACACCCTCTGGCGCGAATTCGATGCCGATGGGGAGGTGGAGTTTGTCGGCAAAGACAATTTCTTTGTCGGCCTTACCATCGTTGTTCGTATCCTCGTAGATGAGAATTTTATCATTAGGCATGGGGTCGCCAGGGCGATAGTGTGGATAGGTGGGCATGACTGCCACCCACAGTCGCCCTCGATCGTCAAAAGACATTTGCATGGGGTTAGCAAGGTTTGGAAACTCTTTTTCTGAGGCGAAAAGAGAGATTTTATAGCCATCGGGAACGGATAAACTCTTCAGCGCTTCATCGCCGTATTTATAGACACCGTCGCCATTTTTCCCGCCCGTGCGGAAATTGGTATCTACACTGGGCAAGGTGTGGGTTTTGCTATCATCCACAGCGAGGCTGGTCGTTTTGCCCGCGGTGATTTCATAGATACGCTGGTCGCGGATCGACATCATTTCGCGGTTTTTTTTGACTTCATCGGGGTAATTTTTCGGGCCGAATGGAGCATAGCGACGTCCATGCGTATGCACACCGTTAAGAATATTGTAATCGTTATTCCAGAACCAATCTTTTTGCTTCACGGCGGCGCGGACCAGTGCGGGAGTTGCTTTTGATTCGTGGTATTTTTTTCCGTAGATGCCATCGGCAAGCCATTTTGCGACTTGAGCATATCCTTCTTCTGTGGGGATGAAACCATAGCTAGTGAAGGGCTTCGATGATTTGCTGTAAAGCTCCATGGATGGCGTAAATAGATCAACGTAAGTGAGTTTGTTTGCCGTTGCCACTTGCTCGATCGCAGCAGCATAGGCTTTCAGACGGTCATTTTCGGCAACACCATCGGGCAAGTCTTTTTTGAATTTACGCTGATTTTCGTAGGCAATCGGCGACACCAAAACGAGGCGAGGTGCTTGTTTTCCATTGTAGGCCTTGCTCAAGGTGTGTTTGACAAAAGCCTCTAACTCCGCTTTAAAATTA
The DNA here is from genome assembly GCA_945862285.1 of Akkermansia muciniphila. Lineage (GTDB taxonomy): Bacteria > Verrucomicrobiota > Verrucomicrobiia > Verrucomicrobiales > Akkermansiaceae > UBA956. Next base: position 25,785 of record CAMAYN010000017.1, read on the forward strand.
TTGACTTTGTCTTTGCCGTCGAAGGATTCGTTGTAGCCAAAGAAGGCGACGATTGTATCTGCTTCGAGATGGGTCAGCCACTGGTCAGGCATGGGGTAGAATCCAGTGCCTGCATGCGGTTTATGTTGGGGATGGAATTGCTCCGCACCAGGGAAAGCCCACTGCGATTTCCGGCTCGGATGTGGGCGAAAGCCTGGGGTATCTCCTGGGTGTCCCATATTGCGAAAAAGCAATTGCTGCTGAGGAAATCTTAGGTGCAACTCCGTTTCGATTTGGTGGTAATACACGTCGCGTTCGGCGAGACCATTGCCGATCAGGACGATTTTCTCTCCTTTTTCTGGTGCTGCTACGGACTGCGAGCGAACACTGCTGGCATTTGCGGGTTCCGTCGTAGGTGCGTGGGAGGCATTAGGCGCCGTTTCTTTCTTTGCGGGTGCGGCTTTTATTTCTTTAGGAGAAAATCCTATGGTGAAATTTTCCGGCTTCAGATTCAAATTTTTGTAGTGACCAGGCTCCTTGATAAATCCAAAATTCTTCGGCGCGTAGGGATCCACGTAGTTGACATCCGCCGCTGCAGGCACTTTCTGTCCGGTTAGAAAATAACTGCCGTTAACGATTAATCGGCGCAAATCTTCATCTGTAAAGTCAGTGGCTGCACCCATCGTTGTACACATTGCCTTGCCTTTTTTCGCGCCATCTGGCGATTGGTATTCGCGAATCCACGCGATCGGCATCATCGGATTATTCTTCGGACCATCAAGGTTTTTTGAAGTGGGATCGAGGGTTTCCGTAACCGCGCCGCGGAGAAGAATCGTTGCATTTTCTGGAGTGACGCGTTTGATTCCGTAAACATCCGTCGTTCCAAAAATTTCTTTGACCCCGCTCAACACCTCGTGGCTGCTGTTAGCAGCTTCTGGAACAGAGCACGTGCCCTCTTTGCCGTGATTTCCATGGTGGCTCACCCACGCTTCTCCCAGTATTTTTAAACCAAATTCAGCCCATCGGAAGTCGCCTGATTGCGCTTTTCCTGTGAATGCGTGAGTCGCAGTCCGGAAGCCGATGACTGGCTTACCAGCATTGAGGTATGAAGCGATCGGGGCAAGTTGTTCTTCTGGGAGATCGCGAAAACGCGTGCCAATGATCATCAAATCTGCATTATCGAGAGCTTTTGTGCCTGGAACATTTTTCTGATTATTCGGATCAATGTAGCTATTGTCAGGGCTTAAAGAAAATAGCACCACGCAAGAAAAACCGTGTTTTTGGCTGAGAATTTTCGCCAACATGGGACATGACTCCTCACTACGATATTCCTCGTCTCCCGCAATCAATACCACTGTTTTCCCATTTGCTGTGCCTGCTTTCGCGGGGAATTCAAGCCAGTTCGCTGCCTTTACTTGAAATGCCCCCACTAGCCCCAATGCTGTAATCAATAGTCGCTGTAACATATTTCGTTCTCTATACGCATTAAATGAATGATTCTATCTGCAAAATCAATGATGAATATTTTATTGAGCTAACTTAACCGATTGCGGAAGTCTTCGTAAGTGAACTCCCGCAACACTTGCAACTCGCCATTTTCCTGTTGTAAGGCTATCGCAGGGTGTGGCACGCCATTGAACATCGTGGTTTTTACCATCGTGTAGTGTGCCATATCGTCGAAGACCAAAGTATCGCCCACCACCAGGGGACGAGAAAAGGAGAAATCCCCCGTCACATCACCCGCCAAGCATGTCGGACCGCCAATGCGATAGGTAAATGATTTCTCTCCCGCTATGTCAGCAAGCTCGTAGGTTTCACCAGCCATGACCACCGCGGGTTGTTGTTCCTGTGTTGCTCCATTGACTAAAAAAACATCGGGGCGGTAAGGCATTTCCATCACATCAGGCATGTGCGCTGTCGCCGAAACATCGAGAATGACCAATTGATGCCCCGCCGAAGCAAAAACATCCAGAACCGTTGCCCGCAAGACTCCCGTGTGAATCGCCACGGCCTCGCCCGGCTCCAACCAAACCTCCACGCCCCAGCGTTCTTGTGCCTCTTTCACCACGCGGATCAAGCGCTCGCGATCATAAAACGGCTTGGTAATCCAATGCCCACCGCCCATATTCAGATAGCGAAATTGCGGCAACCGCAGCAAATGGCCAAATTTTTCATCCACAGCCGCCATCGTGCTCTCTAGGTCGTCCGAATTCTGTTCGCATAAGGTATGAAAATGCAACCCACTTAAGCCTGTAAGATCTGCGTCAATCAATTGATCCGCCGTAATTCCTAGACGTGATCCCGCCACGCAGGGGTCATACAACGCGGTCTCGCCCGTCGAATGTTGGGGATTGATGCGTAAACCACATTGCACCTCACCTGAAATGTATCTTGGATGCGCCATGATCTGCTCGCGGGCGCTCATCCACTGGTTGAGGGAGTTAAAATCCAAATGATGACAAAATTCCAGCAGTTCCGCAATTTCTCCCGCCCGATACGCCGTCGAGTAGGTAATGACATGCTTGCCAAATTCCTCGTGGGCCAAACGCGCTTCCCACAATCCTGACGCGCAGCATCCATCTAAATCTTCGCGAATGTACGGAAAACTTTTCCAACAGGAAAAACCTTTCAACGCCAATACCAGATGGCATCCGGCGGCCTCTTTCACATCGCGAAGAATCCGCGTATTGCGCTGCAATGCAGGAATTGATACAATAAACACGCACTTTCTATGGCGGTATTTGCCATCACAAACAAGGAGAAACAATCAGGAAAATCGATCGAATTCCATAACTCATTACCGACCTACCTTTTACAAATTCTGCCACGCTGTAAGCTCTACTCGCGGGAAACGAATTTTTTCTGTGTTCGACTCCATTCAGCCTGCCAGCGGTGCTTCCACACATCGCTCTTATCCGGCTTGGGATTGTTTGTGAACGTGAAATCAATTGCTACATCACCTGATTTCGTGAAGCCTACTTGATCCCATCCATCAATGATAAAATCGAAATTGTGATTATAAGGCGGCATTTTTGATTTTCTAAATTCTGGGCGCACTTTTTCTTTTGCCAGAGCTGCTAAATCAGTGAGTAATGGTGATTTACCTCCTGAAATCTCAAGGAGAAAAAGTCGATTACCCCCCACTTTCCGCCATCGGCAAATAGCAGAGCAGAGGAATCTTTCATCCAAGTGATCTGATAGCCACTCTTGCCGAAAGGTAGAAAGCTATCGTTAGGCAACTCACAAAGAATCTCATACGGCTTAAGGCGAACGAGCGCTAGTTTAGCTGTTCCTTTTTCCCGTTGATCGAGAGCAAGGTCAGCGCGTGGCACAAGGAGCGCGAACTGCTGATTCGGAGATACCGAGTCCGGAAAAATCAGATATTCTGCGTAGGGATCAGGAAATTTTTCTACAATCTCATTAGCACGATCCGAAGAGATTCGCGGCATGCAAGCTGGAATCAGGCAACAAAGAAAAAGAAGCCTTACGACAAGTGGGGGAGTCATGTAAATTGTCGTCAATCCGACTAGTCGATGGTGTGGGTGACTTCGGCTTTGAAGTCGCCGATGGCCCATTGAATGCCCGCCAAGTAGTGAGAAAGAATTTTAGGATTCCAATACATTTCGTGGTTGTGACCAAGCGAGCAATAAAACACTCGCCCTTTTCCTTGGTGGCGTGCCCACGCTACGGCGTAATCACCGTCTTTGCGCTTGAGACCACCCACTTTGGCTGATTTTTCGACATTTAAACGCAAGAGCAAGTGCTGGCGTTTCGCGCTGTATGGGTCTTTGAGTTGGTAGATTTCTTCTTTGAAATTCATGCTTTGCCCATCGAACATGGCGGCGAGCGGATGCTTTTCTTGGCCTTTTTCCACATCGATCTGCACCTCAGTGCCAGCATTCCAAGGATGACCATCAAAGTAACCGCCGATCATACGACCGTATTCTGGCCAGTTGTAGAGTGTATCTGTCGCCGCGTGAATGCCTACGAAACCTTTACCGCTTTCAATAAATTCCATCAGGTTTTTCCGATAGGTTAGGCTTTTTTCTTGAGCGGATTTCGCTTCGTCAGGACTGAGTTTCTTGATGTCTTTCGGGGTGAAAACGTCTTGCGTGGTGCTTAAAAAACAGATGACATCGAATTGTTTGATTTTATCGGCATCGAAGTTGGCAAGATCATCCGAGACGACGGTTTCGTAGGCACCCGTTTTTTTTCCCAACTCCGCAAGGGCGATTTTCCCTGTGGCGATCGATTGGTGACGGAAACCTGCGGTGGCAGAAAAGAGTAGCATTTTTCTCGGGGCGGCGGGCTTGGCATGGGCGGCAGCGGGAATGGCTTGAGCAATTTTTTCCTCTGCTCCATTAGGCGCATTTTCTCCTTTGGGGTTTTGGGAAATCAAGAGGCCTGCTCCGAGAAGGATGAGGAGTGATGGGATGATTTTCGACTTCATAATGATTTTTAGTGGTCTTTGATGAGTGTGTTTGTGATGACTTGTGATGGCAAGATTAAACTTCGCCTTCAGGGTAAAGTTCATGGAATTTAATCGCCTCGTATCCGACGGTGAGCGCAGTTCCGAAAATGGTTTCCTCCGATGAAGTGCGGGGGATTTGCGCTGCGGGGCGGGAGAGACCCATAATGAATTGGCCATAATTTTGCGCATCGGCGCAGTGGGTCAGCAGCATCAGCGCAATGTGAGCCGAGTCAAGATTGGGGAAAATCAGCACATGCGAGCCTGGCCGCGCAATTTGTTCGGGAAGCTTGATTTCAGCGGCTTTGGGATCCAATGCTACATCAGCTTGCAGTTCGCCGTCGATGTCGAGATCCAAGTGTTGGTCTTTCGCCATGGTCTGTGCCAATCGAGTCGCTGCGGCAACGCGTTGCGCTCCTTGCGTGCCAGAGGAGCCGCGCGTGGAATGGCTGAGCAAGGCAATTTCCGGGCGAATCTCGGTGTAACGGCGGGTGAATTTCCCCGTCTCAACAGCCATGACAGCGAGTTGTTCTACGGTAGGCTCGGGGATGAGTCCGCAGTCAGCGAGGATCAGCGTTCCATTGATACCGAAATTTTTCAAATGCGGCGCAACGAGGACAATCGTGCTGAAAATTTTCGGCACCTGCGGCATGGGCTTGATGGTCTGGATGAGAGCGCGGAATAGCGTGCTAGGCATGGACATATTGCCGCCGATGAGTCCATCAACGAGGCCGTATTGCGCCATCATCGAAGCAAAGTAGGCGGGGCGGATTACGAATTCGCGACCATTCGGGATATCCACGCCGCGGACGCGACTGCTTTTCTCAAACATGCTGGCAAAGCGGTCAAGCTCGCGCGATTTCTCAGGATTGAGCACATTGATGAAATTGAGTGAGATGTCGTTATCAGCAGCGAGGGCGCGGATGCGATCACGATCACCGAGAACTACCGGAAGCACACACTCGTGAGCAACAAGTTGCTCTGCCGCACGCAACACACGAATATCCTCCCCTTCCACAAAGACAACGCGCTTCGGATGATTCTTGAGCTTGGCGATTAGCTTGGAGGTAAAAACATTAGGAATATGCGTAAATGTGCTCATGAAAAAAAGCTCTGGTGAAAATTTCTTGAGAAGGTTAGGGTCAACTCACAAAAAATACAATACGAAAGCGATGCCCTCAGATTATCATACACACACGCCATTATGCCGCCATGCGGTCGGGACGCCAGAAGAGTATGTGGAGGCAACGTTACTTTCAGGCTTGAGCGAGTATGGCATTGCCGATCACGCACCGGTAGGACGAGGAATTTTTGATGATTGGCGCATGGAGTTTGCGCAGTTGCCAGAATATTTTTCATGGATCGAGCGGGCGCGATCCCATGCCAACGGGAAAATCCCCGTGCGGGTTGGTCTCGAGTGTGATTGGTTGCCCGATTGCCGAGACTGGATTGAGGAATTGCGGGGTATGCACGAATGGGACTACTTCATCGGATCTGTTCATTACTTAGGGGATTGGGACTTCGATAACCCAAAGTGGCTTGGGCGTTGGGGTGAAAGCGACGTCGAGGAGGTGTGGAGTCGCTATTGGAAAACGTATAGCGCGATGGCAGAAAGCCAGTTGTTTGAAATTCTTGGCCATCCCGATTTAGTGAAAAAATTTGCCCATCGCCCTGCTGGTGATTTATCGCGATTTTACGAACCAGTGATTGAATCGATCGCAGTCAGTGGCTCGGCCATTGAACTTAATACGGCGGGCTGGCATAAGCCCTGTGCAGAGGCGTATCCCGCGATGGAGTTTTTAGAACTGGCTCGGGCGGCAGGAATTCCACTGGTCATTTCATCAGATGCCCATGCCCCGAGTGAAATTGGGCGTGATTTTTCCCGCGCCATCGAAATCGCTAGAGCGGTAGGCTACGATGAACTTGCCACATTCGTCAGCGGCAAACGCGGCATCGAGAAAATTCACAAATCCGCCCCATAATGACACCCGCTTGCTACATCGGTGGAGTAAACGATGCAACGTTCTAACTCCGCACCATCTGCTACCTTTCCTCCGGGCCAGACGACGCAATTCCGCAACCGCGCGCCACGCCCAATTTCCGCGTTCCTGCCGATGATAGAACTCGTCACATCAGCACCTTCCGCAATCCGCCCGCCACAGGGCTTCGGCATACCCGGAATCTGATGCGCATCAAGATAGCTTTCCCTTTCGCCCAGATCAAACCACAGCCCCTCATCGAGTAACACGCCACCTAATTTCCCCTGCTCGGCCAATCGTAAAAACGCAGAAATCACCGAAACGACAGGCTCTTCTGGCAAAAAATCCAGCAAACTCGCATGAATGCAATAAATCCCCGTAAATACATGAGTCCCTGGTGCCCGACCCAGCATATTTCGAATGTCCAAAACGCGTTGACTCCCCGCCTCCCATGCTAAGTGTTTCGCCGTTCCTTCGCTCCGCAAGGCCAAAGTAGCCACGTTGCCGGATGCCCGATGCGCGGCAATCAATTGCTTCAGATCAATGCTCGAAAAAATATCACCATTGTGAACAAGGACATCCTCATTGCCCATCCAATGGCGGACATTGCGCAATCCGCCGCCCGTTTCCAGCAATTCAGGTTCATGAAAAAGCCGCAACGGTAAGTCATCAACACTACCAAGAATCACCTCTTCGCCATTGCCCCCGCGTTCACCGGAGGGAGCCCAGTTCTTACCGCCGATACCAAAAATTTCATCGCGCCACATTGCCGGCAAATGGTGGGTATTGATCGCGAAATCATCACATCCCACTTCGCGACACGCATCAAAAGCATGTCGAATCAGCGGCCTGTCAAAAAACGGCACCAAGGGCTTTGGCAATCGACTTGTCAACGGCCGCAAACGAGTGCCAAGACCAGCACCTAATAAAAAAGCTTTCATTTCAAACATCGAAATGCCTCAAATCGCCCATAAAAGCCAGCCTGATTGCGCGGGGAAGAGAGTTTATGCCAAAAATGTGGTAGGAGTACTACATACGACACTTACCAACTACGCCCATAGGCACTACATAGGACGCTTACTTCTCATGAAACCACAAAGTTACACAAAGACACGCAAAGGAAAACAGACATGGCATGTGGTCATTCAAAATAATTCTTAAAAATCCGTGCATTCCGCACTCCGTGGTTAAAAATCTCTTCCAAAAAAATATTTCATTGAGACAGACGCGTTTCATCGGACACATACAATTCTACGATCCCAAAGGGATTACGCATCAAAGCC
>CAMAYN010000018.1 GCA_945862285.1 Akkermansia muciniphila
CAATGACGGCTTTGAGAAGTTGGGGTTTCATCAACTTCCCTCCATTGGCGATAACCGAGTAAGCGGCAGCCATTTGGAGAGGCGTCACAGAAATATTATAGCCGTAGGTTTTACTAGAAAATTCTGTTAGATTATCCGATGCATGAAAACGCCCGTTGACTTCGCCGCTGAGTTCGATGCCCGTGCGTTTACCAAAACCAAAGGCTTCGAGGTATTGGTAATGTTTTTCCATGCCGTAGCGACTGGCGATCATGAAAGTGCCGATGTTACTGGATTTGCCCATCACCCATTCGGCGGAAAGAACTCCATAACTATGGTGATCATTTATCGATAAACTGCCGCGTTGGTAACTACCATTGTGGCAATTGATGGGAGTAGCGCGTGAAATCACTTGCTCATTAAATCCTGCGGCAAAGGCGATGCATTTGATCGTTGAGCCAGGCTCGTAGATCATTTGTGTGGAAAAATTTAAATTCTCCGTATCTTCCTTCTTTAAGTTTTTCAGGCTAAATGTCGGGTAATTTGCCATACCTAATACTTCGCCCGTGTGAGGATCCATCACGATAATGCATCCACGCTCCGCTTTTGTTTCTTGAATGGCCGCGTTGAGTTCTTCTTGAGCAATGTTCTGAATCTCCATGTCCAAGGTCAACATTACGCTAGAGCCATGCTTTGGCGGCACGGTGATGCCAGGAGATTTCCCAATCAGATTTCCCGAAGCACTGGTGATGCACTTGCGGTAGCCATCTTTACCGGCAAGGTATTTTTCCGCTGCTGCTTCTAAGCCGTAAACGCCGATCTCTTTGCGGTATTCTGATTCACCGCTCACAGAATCTTTGGCATTCTGTTCTTGAGTCGTAAAGAGACGCGTGTAACCGATAATGTGGGGCGCGAAAGTGTCAGATGTGTATTCGCGCCTAGCAGATTTGATCAGGTCAAATCCACCGATTTTGTTAGCGGAAATGATCTCCTCTAGTCGATCGCAGGCTTCTTCGTCGAGGTCAGTGAAGATTTTGAAATAGCTTATTTTCTGCGCGTTTTTCGCTTGGAGTTGCGCGATGAGATCGTCTCGTTTGATGGCGAGGGCTGGGGCGATGTGGTCGATGGCGTATGCCAGATACCGCTCGCGCAATTCTGGGTGCTTGCTAGGAAAGGATTTGCGAAATTGCTTCGTCTCCTCTTTCCACATTTTCTTTTGCTTAGGAATTTCAAAACCATGCCATTCTGGGTGGCTTAGGCACTTTTCCCAGGCTAACGCAGAAAGAGCAGGTTCGTGCTGATCAAAGTGCCCAGTGTAAATCCAGAGTTCCCCATGTGGAATACTGCGGGCAATGGTTTGATCATGCCGATCAACAATATGACCTCTGATGCCATGAAGAACGGTGATAGTTTCCTTGTCTTTTTCGGCGTAAGCGACGAAAGATGACGGACGTAAATATTGGATCTCAATCAGCCGCCAAGTAAGCACGAAAAATCCCCCCATCATCAGGAAGAACAGGATCAGGCAGCGGCGTTGAAAGGTGCGGTTCACTTACGGGTCTAAGGTGTATTTGTGTTTTGTTGATTCGCTTTAATGAATTCGCGATGGGCAGGCATACCTGGAGTGAGTTGGCTTTTGTGTTCTACAAGCCGTTCCTTGAGTCTGTAGCTAGCGACTTGTTGTTCGATTTTTGATTTAGCGCTCGGAATATCATCCTGATGAAGAGCACGGATTTGATCCTCTATTTTTTGGATTTTATTACGGATAATCGTTTGGTTATTGCGATAGGTAACCAAACGCATGGCGCCTGCGCAGGCAGTGGCGAGTGCCACAGCTAGCATGATGGTAACGAAACTATTCGCGAGTGGTTTTGGCTTCTTCTTGTAGTTCATACTGTAGTTGCGTTAATGGAGTTTTGATTGCGAATGGCGACGCGCAGTTTGGCACTGCGGGCGCGTGGATTGCGGAGAATTTCCGATCTTTGCGGAGCGATGGATTTGCGAACAGGTAGTGTAAGAAAGTGGTGAGGGTTTGGCTTCGCTGCTGGCCAAGTAGGATCATCTATGGTTGGTTTGGCATGCTCATGGAGAAATTGTTTAACCGCTGTATCTTCCAAGCTATGAAATGTAATGATCAACAGTCTGCCCCCAGGCTTGAGACAAGTAAGTGCTGCATGCAACGCTTCTTGAAGCTTAGGCATTTCTTGATTGATATGCATACGAATCGCTTGGAAAGTCCGTGTGGCTGGGTGCGTTTTCCCATGACGTCCTAGAAGTGCTTCGATGCATCCAGCGAGTTCTGCCGTACGTGAGAATGGAATTTTTTTTCGGTGATCCGTTATAGCTCGAGCTATGCGGCGGGCTTGTGGCTCCTCACCAAGTGATTTGAAGCAATGTGTGAGTTCCTCCTCTGTCGCTTGATTTACGAATTCAGCGGCACTACAAATTGCATCGCTACCCATTCGCATGTCGAGAGGACCATCTTTTTGGAAAGAAAATCCGCGTTCGGCACAGTCAAGCTGGTGCGAGGAAACACCCAAATCAAGAAGAATCCCGTCTGCTTTTCCCATCATTTCCAATGCGGGATGATGCGGCATTTCTGCGTAGTTGGCCTGCCATGGATGAAAATTTTCCCGATACTTATAAAGTCGTCTGCTGGCATATTCCAAGGCATCAGAATCGCGGTCGATCGCTAACACAGACGCTCCTTGCTGAAGAAAAATTTCGCTATGCCCACCACCGCCAAGAGTGCCGTCGATGATGTGCTGTCCTGCGGATGCATTCATCCAGTGAGATACTTCATCGGCGAGTACGGGAAGATGATATGGCGGGGGGGGAGCCGTCCCTTTCTCCCCTTCCCGCCCAGCCATAAGAAGATTGATTGGCTTATCGTTGCAGAAAAAATTTGGCGGGAGAGAGACCGTCCCTTGTCCCTCTCGCCGCCCAGCCATAAGAAATGGATAAAAAATGCCCCTAGCTTCTATCATTGACAGAAGCGCAACAAAACAGTTCGCGATGTTGGGTAGTTGCATGTAGGATCATTTAGGAAATAAGTGTGTGTGCGCCATAGTGCCAGATACGCTGGATTTCTGTGCGCTATCAATCGCGGAAAATACGGATGGCTCATAAATTTCGAAATATTCTCCGCTGCCTGAGAGTATGACCTTCGACTCAGCCGGGATGTTTGCTTGCAAGCTCCATTCTTTGGGAATTTGTAGCTTACCTTGATTACTGATGCGGACAATTTGAATCGAGCGATAAAGCAATTGGATGGCGTCGCGCATTTGACCCGAGGTACATTCTGTTTTTTCAATGTCTGCTATCGCCTTAGCCAGAGCAGCTTCTGTAAGCACTTGAATGTGAGGAATGCTGCAATCTGTTAGATTACGTAAAATGAGTTGCTCCCCGTCTTCTGGACGCCATGCAGACGGTATGGATACCCTAAATTTGGGATCCATTTTGTGTTCATTAACACCGAAATACTTTGGCAGCGAAAAGGACATGAAAAGAGTTACTCTCGATGCATTTGATTTCACCTCAGTACACTTCGTATGTCAATTCGATTTTTTCAGATTATTTTTCTTTCTTAAAAATACTGCGATTGTTTCAATTTGTTGATTTTTCAATGTTTTTGTAAAAGGCAAATATTTTATTTCCCTAGACATTTTAGTCATATTAACTAAAAAGCGACAAGTAAATACTTTCCTAATTTTTCGGAAAGATGCAATCGTTCGTTTTTTCTAGCGAGAAATCCGCAATTTACTTCAGACACTGCAAGTTACTTCTATGAATATCATCAGCATTTTTTCCTTTTATTCACTCGATGAAAAAATAAGATTTCTACAGCTAACTATGAAATATCCAGCATCTACCAAAGCTCTCCTGCTCGCCATCCTTACCCAATTCTCAGTTCACGCGCAGCAGCTTGAAACTACCACTCCCGTAAGAGCCAAGACCAATGGCGAAGCATGGTGGAATGGCAATTATGAAAATATCAATAAAGACATCAAAGCTCTGGGCCCAGACATCGATCTCTGTTTCGTGGGAGATTCCATTACAGCACGTTGGCGAGGCAAAGAAAATAACTGGTCCAAATACTGGGGAGAATACAAAGCCGCTAACTTAGGCATCGGTGGCGATGGTACACAGCATGTTCTATGGCGATTACAAAACGGCCAACTCGACGGCTACAAAGCAAAAATATTCGTTGTCTTAATCGGGACAAATAACCTGTGGGGAAAAGACTCCAAACCCGCAGATGCAGCCGCTGGAGTGAAAGTCATCCTTGATGAAATTCAAAAAAAGCAACCGCAAGCAAAAATCCTACTATTGAGTTTGTTACCTGTGGGCGAGAAACCCAATCCTGGTCGTGATTCTCGTGCAGCTGTAAACGAGATCATTAAAAAATACGCTAACGAATCGATCATCTACATGGACATCGCCACGCAATTTCTCCAGCCAGACAATACAATCAGCAAAGATGACATGCATGACTTTTTACATCTATCACCCAAGGGTTACGAAATGTGGGCTAAAGCCATCACGCCAAAAATCAAAGAGATCCTCAGCAAGTAACGAACCCATTGTAGCACCATCGAAGATATTGCTTACAAAATGGTCTTGTAGGAGCATTCCTATGCCGAAACACATTCTATTTCTCTGCTCACGCAACAAGCTAAGAAGCCCCACTGCCGAAGCGTTATTCACGAATCATCCTTGCATTGAAGTTGATTCAGCAGGCTTAAGCCATGATGCCGAGGTTGTCGTAGAGGAAGAAAACATTGCTTGGGCAGATGTGATTATGGTGATGGAAAAAATTCATAGGACTCGCCTCACTCGAAAATTTGGCAAAATTCTAGCTGGCAAGCGCATCGTCGTTTTAGACATTCCCGATGTTTACGAATATATGGATCCAGCACTGGTCGCGCTCTTGAAAAAACGCTGCTCCACTTATTTTTCCTAGATGCAACCCCTAGAAATCATCCGAAATTTTCTGACCCTAAAGTGCCTCGTATACTATAGAAACTTGTAACACCTAAAGCGATGGAATGACAAGAGTGGGACAGATTGCTTTGCGCACCAAACCTTCCGCCACACTGCCAATCAATAACGCCGCAATCGCACCGTGACCATGTGTGCCGATCACCACAAGATCTGCCTTATGCTCTTTTATATAGTCGATGATCGCGTGCAGAGGCGAGCCAATAATCAAGTCAGCACGCACGTCTTTGACATGCTGACGAGCTTCCGAAACAGCATGATTGAGCCGTGCCTCGGCGCGTTTTTGTGATTCGTCACGGAACGTATGAATCGCTGGAAATTCTTCAGGAGTGAGACCGTAGGCGGAATAACTTGGCTCAGGCTCAATGACATGAATGATGTGCAAGGTTGTACCATAAACAGTTGCCAACTTACAGGCATTCTGTAAAACACCTTCGCTAGCGTCCGAGAAATCAATGGCAGTAATGATCGTTTTCATTGGCGTTGATGATCGGACATTTACACTCGAAACGCAATCGCCAAGCAAAATACGCGATGCATATAAGAGGATCGGAGCATTGCTTTCATCTGAGAAAATTTCAACTTTCCTAGGAGTCGATCATTTTTGAATTGTTCCAAGGTACATCGTCGATTATCCAGTGGCATGAAAATACAGGCACATTTCCTTTTCCGACTTTTCAACCACGGATTCGCTGCGTGTTGCTGTGCCGCCTTAGCAATATCATTGCTTGCCATACTCGGTTCATGGCATTGGATATGCGAATTATTTGATCATTTCCGAATCCAATATGTCGTCATCTCCTTGCTTAGCCTTATCTATTTCTCGCTACGAAAATGGCGGTGCAGCATCGGATTTGCATCGCTCACGCTCCTCGTGCATCTTTGGCCCATAGGAAAATTATCATTCCCCTTGCCTGTGGATGTGGCCAGCGATGGCACACCTGCCATAAAAATTGTATCTTTTAATGTTCTCGTAAGTAACAACCGCTATGGGGACACACTGCGGTATCTTGAATCGACAAATGCCGATGTGATTTGCCTCTACGAAGTGAATGAAAAATGGCACAACGCCATGAAACCATTACGGCAAAAATACCCCCACGGAAGAACACAAACTACCGACCGCAGCATGGGCATTGAACTCTTTAGTCGTCATCCCTTGCGCAGGATCGAAATCAAAAAATTGTGTGAAGAAGGCATGCCTTGCGCGATTGCACAACTCGAATGGCAAGGACGAGAAATGCGCTTGATTGGTTTCCATCCTTTACCGCCCATATCCAAACGACTCTCCCATTTACTCAAACAAGAATTCGCGAGTATGGCGACTCTCCTCGCCGCCAGCCCCAATGTCCCAACATTAGTATTCGGAGACTTTAATACGACTCCTTGGTCATCGAACATGACACTTCTCCGAACCGTGGGGGCCGTAGATTTTCGAACCCCTCAACCCGTTTGGAAGCCTACATGGAATGCCAACACGCTTTACATGCTGCCCATCGATCACGCCCTTTGTAGCAAACATCTCATCTATCAAAAACGCATCATCGGACCCAACCTTGGCTCTGATCATTTACCGCAAGAACTCCACGCCCAATGGATCCGCTGAAATAGGAAAGTCGCCATCACATCCAGAGATCATTTAGCGCAATTCCATTCACTGCATTGTCACAACAACACGAAAGAAGTTTGGTTTTTTAGTGCCACCACCAGCAATCGGCACCGACAAGGGATAGGGAACAGCAACCGCCTCGACCACGGCGGGGTTTGCGGATTCGCCGCCTGATAGGACTACCGGCGCGTCGTTACTATTGACCCAGTTGATCAGATCGGCACTGAACTGCACGGTGTAGTTCATGCCAGCGACAACATGATCCTTGCGTCGCGTAAAGATGGCATGGAAGTCAACACCACCGCCGGCCGCAAGGTTCATGGCAAAAGGTAAGCCACCAGAGGTCACCGCCCCATTCGCAATGTAACTAATGGTTTGCCCGCCAACAGTAGGATCGGAGCCAAAGGCAAATTCTTGTAGGTTGTTCATGCCATCGCCATCAGGATTGTTCGATGGACTGCTCAGGCTGAAGGGGAAGGTAAATGATTGCTGTGACCACATCGTGTAAGGGGAGCTAGTTGGGATGGTAAGTAGCAACCTATGCGGCGTGTTACTGGAATCCACGGAGATGACACCTGGTATGCCGTTGTAATTGATGGTTGTTGGAATGCCAGTGATGCCAACACTGGCTGTGGCAATGACATAAATTCCCGGCGCGGGAGGTGATGCTGCGGTAAGGTTGAGTGTGCTACCAGCCATTGAAAGGGTGCCAGCGATGACGCTTGTATCTTGACTGCTTTCTGTTGCGGCGACTGCTAGAGAATGTACCGCGCCCGCGCCGATGACAACATCGCCTCCATAGTTGCCATTTCCTGTGAGTATGCCGCCCGTAACGTTTACGGAACTCGCGCCTAAAGAGCCTGTAACAGCAAGGATGCCTTGCTCCACCAAGGTTGAGCCAGTATATGTGCTGTTTCCGGAAAGCACCAGTGAGTTATTTCCTCTTTTGCGCAGGCCTACGGCACCGCCGCCTGGACCCGTGGTATTGGCTATGGCTTGGGAGATGACGAAATTGCCGCCGATAGCGTTTGTGGTGTCGAAGCCAATCGTGGAGCCAGCGCACAGGCCATTGTTGTTGATTGATCCGCCAATTCCGCCGAGTAGAGTGCTGACATGACCAGAGGTAAACTCACTCGTGCCGCCAACATTGATCGCGAGGGTACCGCCGTTGTTGACGGTAATCTTCGTTTTTACCCAATCTGGCGTGTTTCCGGCATAGAGTGATTGCGTTTTCGCAAAGTGCAGGGCGCCGCCATTGATTGTGGTGGTGCCACGGAACGTTGCATTCCCGGAAAAAGTCTGCGTGCCCGTGCCGTTTTTTACCAGAGATACAAGGCGCGTACCAGAGGCTGTGATATTTCCGCTAAAGGTTCCAGATCCATTGTTAGCGCCGAGGTTGAAATTTGTAGCGCCTCCGTTTGCCGTAGTGCATTGGATCGTACCAGATCCCGTGAGAGCTGCTGCGGTAATGGCATTTCCATCCCAAATGTCAATAGAACCATCTACGTTAAGATTTCCTAGATTTTGCTGCCAATTGATGCTACTCCATCCACCATTGAAAATACTCTCCCCTGATGGGACATCAATCAATCCACCAGCGTCCATGCTAAGGTTCAACGTGCGTCCTGTTCCGATGGAATTGATGAATGACCCGCGCAAGATTCCGCGACCAGAAATCGTCGATATTCCTAAAGGGATTTGACTGTTTGCATTGTGCAATACCGCGCCAGCACTGATCGAATACGTTCGTGCGGTGGTGGAGAAGGCACTCCCCGCTAGCCTAAGAGTGCCAGCTACAATCGAGGTGTTACCAGTGTAGTTATTGGTTCCAGAAAGGATCAAAGTCCCTGACCCCATTTTCCGCAGGCCTTTAGTTCCTGATAGCCGATTCGAGATGGATAATGTTCGTTCCACTTGGGCAACGTTGATCGTCGGAGGTCCACTGCTAACATCGATCGTTAGCGAACTGCCCGAAAGGCTTAAATCGTTTGAGTTTGCGTTGGTATCAGTAAAAAATAGATTCCCGATGGTTCGCGCTTGTACGACGGCGATGGATTGATTTGTCGCTATATCGATCCCTGTAAAATTGGCTGAAGAACCCGCGCCATTGGGAATGTTACCTCCAGACCAAACGTTGGTATCCTCCCAATTTCCCGAAACCCCCAGCCATGTTCCGCCCGTCTCAGCAACAACGTTGATTCTCATTATCGCCTCAACCGCAGGGTTTACCCCGTCCGTGACTTGCACGGTGAATTCATTGATGCCGAGGTTAGCAACAGTTGGTGTTCCTGTAACGCGCCCTAACGTAGCATCCGTAAGGGATAGCCAAGATGGACCTGAAACTATCGTGTGGGTTAATACATCGGAATTTAAGTCCGTGCTATTGATTTCCAGATCCGTCTGGTATTGCTGTCCTACCGTCGCATCCCAAGCAGAAAAGGGATTTCCACTCCATGTTGGTGGTGCATTACTCGTTGCTACAGCGCGAAAGCCCGCTATCGCAGGCATCATGATGCTCATGGTGCGTGCAGCGTTTGCAGAATTAGCGGCACTTGGTGGACCTACCCCAGTGGCGGCACCATCGAAGCTGATTTCTGGATTGGAAAAATGGGAGATTCGTGTTCCCGAACCAGAGGCTGCCATGATTGTTCGAAACTGTGTTCCGGATAAGCCATTGAAGCGATAGCCGAGCGAGTCAGAAAAAATTCCCGTTGCCTGTGAATCGCCGCGAGCATGACCGAGTCCCAAATTATGCCCAAGCTCATGCGCAAAAGTTAGAGTGGCCAAGGCAGCCTCCGTTTGAACAACTGAAAAACCCCTATTGGCTTCGCCCGCTGTACTTAGCGGTTGCCATGCAAGTCCGCCCCGCAAGCTAGAATCTACCCCACGACGCAAAAGGCAAACAAGATCAGCTCCCACAGTATTTCGTAAAGTATGGACTTGATCCATGATGCCATCACTCGTATTGGTCAACCGATTCAGGTCATCAACATACGACGAACTTTCTACGTACGATACGAGTTGAGTGCCTACGAGCCTGATTTGTCCGATAGCACCACTTCTGGCAAACGCATCATTAGTGGCAGCGACATTGGCTTGGATGTGCGCCAACATACCCGCATCAGTGCCATGAAATGCCAGTGCCGCAGGTGTGTAAACCACAAGAACGTCAACTACCGTGGGAGATCCTGTTCGAAAATTCCACGATGAAATATCCAATTCTGGAATGCCAGCATACGGCACATTCGTGGCGTTAAACACAGCATTTGAAGCAAATTGTACGGCGTAATCCGTGTCAGCATCCAGAGGCACGGAAGGATCGATGGTTAGAACGCGACCCGAAATACTCACTTGTGTGGTATCGGAAGCAGCAATCACCCTACTGCGTGCGGGATTGGTTAAATTCCTGAGCGTGACGTTTCCTCCACCCGCAATGATGTTTTCATCGAATGTGGCAACAATATTCGAATTATAAGGCTGATTCACGGATTGATGCGTGGGAGATCTCCCAACCAAAATGGGATCAGCAAAAGAGGCCGCTGGTAAAAAATAGCAAAACAAAACGTAAAGCAGTCGGTTGATCATGGATTATTTGGTTCGAGGTTGCATGCACGTGCCGCAAGAAGGCATTTTTTCTGGATCAAGTTGGGATAAGATATGAGAACGCCCGTCAGGAGCAGTGCGAATTTCATAGAACTCCCCACGCAGCGGCAGGTGAATCATTCCCGCCAAAGCAGTGCCGACGTAGCTCAGTAAAATATGCCCACCTTCTGGTTCGCTATCGACCTTTGCGAAAATCACACCCTGATCTCGTCCCATCGGTTGGTGGCGGAGCGCTTTGAGCTCTAGGAAATTGCCATCAAAAAGAGGAAAATGGAGAGACGTTTGCGCGGCAACTTCGTGCTGACGATACAGTTCCGAAATGGCAGCAGACATCTGCCGTGTTTCCGAACGCAATTCATGCTGTGACTGAACATTCTTTGGCGTTTGAAGCGATGATTGTAATTCCAAACGTATCGCGTGAGGATTAAGTGCAGCATTGGAAATCATTTTTGGCGCAGCTTGAGAATTACCAAGCAAACGATTGGATCGCAGTTCATTCTCGTTTTGATTCACCACGACTGGCTTATTTTGGTGATGAACGATGGCAATCTGCTGTTGGGTTGATCGATTCGATGGCTTATCGAAATTGTTTTCAAAAATCAGCCAAAACCCGAGAACCCCAACGGCAAGCAACGGGACAAACAGAGAAAAAAGGTGAGATTTATTTGGTTTTTTGCTGATCATGAATTCCCTGACTGGCCTCTAGCCGCAAGGGATATAGGATCAAAATACGATGAATGAAATATATTTCTATTCGGCATTCTAATCCTGAAAAAAACAAGTTTGATGATCAAGAAATAGGTCGCTCGATCTTCATAGCGTAAGGCAGAATGGCAACAGGTCTAAAATAAAGCCCTCATCAAAGAGAAGGTTTCACACCTTTTTGAGCATCTCTGCAACGGCGTGGAAGGCGGGTTTGGGGTTGGTCTCGCGATCAAAGAGTAGCCCATAATTCACGCGCTCCCAAGGCCATTTATTGAGCCAACTGCGTCTGTCAGTGAAACCCCAGAACGAGACGCGATCCACGTGCTTGATATTCGCCATCACCGCCCCCATGACTTCCTTATAGGTTGCGGCTTGTTTTTCTAAAATCTCTGGCGGACATCCATTGATATACGGATTAATCTTGCTGACATCTGTTCGATTTTTCGGATTCCAGAACAGTTTCCGCGGGATCACATCCACATCGACTTCGGTCAATGCGCACTTAAAGCCTTCAGCGGCAAATTGTTTGACCATCTTGTCGAGCTTATCTCCGGTTTTTTCGCCGATTTCGACGTGGCTTTGACTGCCGATGACATCGATCTTACAACCTTTGTCGCGGAGCTTGCGGACGAAGTTGAGGATCGCCTTCAGCCGATCTGGTTGCTCGACGGAGAAGTCGTTGTAGGTCAGTTTGGCTTTTGGGTCGAGCTCGGCAGCGAGTTTAAACAATCGCGCTGGGTAATCAGCACCAACGATGCGGGTGAGGTTGGTCTCACGATAGCCAGGTTTTGGGATTTCAATAAATTCGTTGAGCACGTCCCATGAGTCGATTTTCCCCTTATAACGGGTCATCACTTCGGTGGCGTAATCTTCGATGCGCTTCCAGACGAGCTTGGCATCAGCTTCTTTTGTACCGTCTTGGAAGACCCACTTAGGAAGATTTTCATCACGATTGAAAATCAGAGTGTGGCCTACAAAGCTTTGCTTGTTCTTTGTGGCAAATTCCATGAGGCGGTCGATCTGCTCAAAGCGGTATTCCCCTTCTTTTTGGCCAATAGAATTCCATTTCATACAGTTTTCTGGCGTTACGCTGTCGAAATGAGTCGAAAGAGTTTCGAGCTCTTTCGGAGTAAAGAATTTGTCGAAATCACTAGGAACGGCAGTGCCGATGATAAGCTTACCCTTGGCCAACTGGCGGAGTGGGGCGATGGCTTGTTCCACCGCCAATGCATGAGGCGATGCGAGTAGAAAACCGCTAGCGGAAATGCCTTTGAGGAATTGGCGACGGGAGAATGCAGAGTTGGCGTTCATTGGATGGATTGTTTTCAGAGCTAATTCTTTCTGATGCAGATTGGATAATGCAAGGGGAAAAATCGCTGGGGTAAACGTAACTTCCATGCTTGCACGATTTCCATTTCGCTTCGCATGACTGAAAACGTAGCAAATTTAACAAATTTGTCGAGAATTTCAATTTGCACGGATTTTTGAAGAACTGCTTTTACGGTAAGAATATTCTTAAACCGCAAAGCAACACAAAGTTACACAAAAGAAAAAAGTGACAAGACGAAGGTTATGAAAATAAGGATAAAAAATCCGTGTATTCTGTGCAGTCCGTGGTTAAAAAATCTTTCCCAAAAAAATGAACCGCGGGGTTGCCGTTAGGTTATGGGTGGGTATTTCTGATTTATTTGCTATGATCCGACGAGAAATTCTAGCGCGATGTAATCAAATAATGTTCGATTATTGCTACCACTCTGTATGCACGGGGACAGATTTGAGAAAAATCCGTCACGATTGAGCTTTTTTCTTGATCAATCGGCTAGTCGTCACTACGTTCCGCGCCCCGCCATGTCGGAACGCACACTCAAATTCGCTTTACCTAAAGGAAGCCTCGAACAACCCACTGTGGAGTTGCTCGCGATGGCGGGGTATGAAGTGTATGTTTCTTCACGCGGTTTACGTCCTGCATCGAACGATGCCGAATTGGATCTTTACTTGATTCGAGCGCAGGAAATTGGTCGTTACATTGATCAAGGCTTTCTGGATTGTGGCATTACGGGGCTCGATTGGGCCTATGAAAATGGCGCGGAGCTTGTGGATTTAGGGGAATTACCTTATTCACGTGCCAGTGCTCGCCCGACGCGCTGGGTGCTGGTAGTGCCAGAAGATTCACCGATCAAGTGCCCGGAAGATTTAGAAGGAAAGCGTATCGCTACGGAAGGTGTCGGTATTACGCAACGCTATTTGAAAGAAAAAGGCATCAATGCCGAAGTGGAATTCTCTTGGGGGGCCACGGAAGTCAAGGTGCCGGATCTCGTGGATGCGATTGTGGACGTGACCGAGACAGGTTCGTCGATCAAAGCGAACAAGTTACGGATTGTCGATACGCTATTGACATCGTTCCCGCATTTTTACGCCAGTCCGGCAGCCGCAGCCGACCCTTGGAAGAGAGAAAAAATGGAGCGCATCGTCATGCTCTTGAAGTCGGCTCTGCTTGCTCGTGGTAAGGTAGGGCTGAAGATGAATCTTCCTAAAGAAAAACTCGCGCAATTGATCGAGGTTTTGCCATCTTTACGCCGTCCGTCCATTTCTCATCTTACGGATGAAAATTGGATCGCCGTGGAAACGGTGATTGACGAAACAGTAGTTCGCGACATTATACCCGCGCTCAAGCTTCTCGGTGCCGAGGGGATCATCGAGTATCCACTGAATAAAATCGTTCCCTAACTAAAACAACAAGTCTCCTAGCAACATAGAAATACAACCATGGGTTCCATTAAGAAACGCCGTAAAACGAAAATTAACAAGCACAAGCGCAAAAAGCGCATGAAACAGAATCGCCATAAGAAGCGTCTGCGCTACAAGTCCTAGGCCATTCTGCCTAGGGTAGCTCTCCCGAGCTTGCTTGAACCCGCGGCGTTTTTCTTACGCACGATTTTTTCCGCAAACACCCGCCTGCCACGGCGGGTGTTTTTTTGATGCATTTATGGGTGGTTGGGCGGCATTTTCCATCCATCCCTCCCGCATAAAATCGTCTGTCTTTCATCCTGCAGATCCATTCCTGCCAGACAGAATGCCCTCTTTCATCCTGCAAACCCCATCTTGCCAGACAGAATGCCCTCTTTCATCCTGCAAACCACATCCTGCAAACCCCATCCTGCCAGACAGAATGCCCTCTTTCATCCTGCAAACCCCATCCTGCCAGACAGAATGCCCCTCTTTCGTCCTGCAAACCCCATCCTGCCAGACAGAATGCCCCTCTTTCATCCTGCAAACCCCTTCCGGCTGGACAGAATGCCCCTCTTTCAACCTAAAGCCCCGTCTTGTCCACCATGGGCGACAAATTTCAGATAACCCCGAATTTTCCTTGTTTGTGGGAGTTGATTGCGATGCGATGAACGGGCATGAGTTTTTCTAAAGTTCGCACACGATTCGCCCCATCACCCACGGGATATTTGCATGTGGGTGGTGCCCGCACGGCTTTGTTTTGTTATCTATTTGCGCGGCATCATGGCGGCGAATTTATTTTGCGTGTGGAGGATACGGATGAGGCAAGAAATACCGATGAAGCTCGCCGTGCGATTTACGATGGCATGCGTTGGTTAGGGTTGGAGTGGGACGAGGGCCCAGATGTGGGTGGTGCTTATGGTCCGTATTTGCAAAGTGAACGCGGGGCGATTTATGATCGATATTTTCAGCAATTGCAGGAATCTGGCAGGGTCTATGAAGACGGTGGTGCATGGCGATTCCGCTTCGAGAGAAAACCTGTAACGATGCATGATTTAGTCTGTGGCGAAGTAACGATTGATTATCGCGATGCCTCGAATACTCCCGATCTGGTGATTCGTCGGTCAGATGGCTCGTATGTGTTTCACTTCGTCAATGTGGTGGATGATTTGGAAATGAAAATATCGCATGTGATTCGCGGCGAAGATCACTTGATGAATACGCCGAAGCATTTGCAATTGATCGAAGCGCTTGGCGGCACGGCGCCGGCCTATGCGCATATTCCGCTGATTCTGAATCCGAATGGGAGTAAGATGTCGAAACGGGATGAAGGCGCAGCGGTGGCGGATTATCCCCGGCGGGGATTCGTGCCGAGCGCGGTGGTGAATTTCTTGGCGTTATTAGGATGGTCGCCGAAGTCGGAGGATGAAATTTTTTCCATGGAGGAATTGATCGCACGTTTTTCGTTAGAAGCGGTAAACAGGGCGCCTGCTCGCTTTGATGCGGAGAAATGCGCGTGGGTAAATCAGCAGCATATTTTGCGGATGGGGGTGGAAGAATTTGTGGAATTGGCGCGTCCCGTGCTAGTTGAAGCGGGGATGAACCTCGATGAAAGATTTCCGCAAGCGATGATAATGGTGAAAGACAAAGTGCGATTGTTAAGCGAGTTACCAGAAGCGGCGGGATTTTTATTAGCGGATGATTTTGTTTACGAAGATGCCGCCGTGGAGAAAGTGCGCACACAAGCCGCCGTGGTAAGTGTGGCATTGCCAGCGATGGCAACGGCTTTTCAAGACACGGAAGATTGGTCGGGGGAGGCAGCGAAAGCCGCGCTCGCGACGGTGGCTAGCAAGCTTGGTGTCAAGCAAGGTGCGATGATGTTTCCTCTGCGTGTGGCACTGAGTGGCCGTGGCGGTGGGCCGGATCTTGCGGCAATTCTTGAATATCTAGGGCGCGACCGCTGTGTGACTCGTTTGGAAAAATTCTCGCATGTGATCGCATGAACGAAGAAGTATTTCAGATGGAGCATTTGTCCTCGCGGCATGCTTTGGATCATGGGCATAGTAAGCCCGCGTTGTTGGCGGTGATCGGTTGTCCGGTGGCGCATTCGGCTTCTCCAGCCATGCACCAGCCAGCGCTTGATTTCTGTGCAATTCAGGCTCGCTACATCAAGTTGGAAGTGCCCGTGGGGAGATTGGCGGAGGCATTACAAAAACTTTCCGCGCTTGGATTTCACGGAGCAAACATCACCGTGCCGCATAAATTGGCCGCATTAGACGCCTGCCATGATGTCGATGCCGCAGCGCAGCAAATTGGTGCCGTGAATACGGTACGTTTCATCGACGGCGAGATCCATGGTTGGAATACTGATGGCCCGGGATTTTCTTCGGCGATTCGCGATGAATTTCAAACGACGTTGGAAGGAAAAAGAGTCATGATTGTTGGTGCGGGCGGTGGTGCAGGACAAGCCATAGCGACGCAGTGTGCCATGGAAAATGTTTCGTGGCTCGTGCTGGTGAACCGAACATTGGATAAAATCATGCGGTTACGTGACGTTTTATGCAAAAGACATCCCGATTTACGTTGCGAATGCATCAAACTTGATGATGAGCAAATCGCTGGAGTGGCGCACCAGTGCCAGATGCTTGTGAATACAAGCTCGCTCGGGCTACGTCCCGATGACGATTCGCCCATCTCGATCAACTGCTTTGACGAGCACCAAATGGTATATGACACGATTTACAAACCGCCGATGACGGCATTTCTACGCCATGCGCTGATGAAAAAAGCTAGTGTTTCCAATGGTTTTTCCATGCTGCTGCATCAAGGCGTGCTTGCTTTTGATATTTGGTATCCAGGGTCTGCGCCACTGGAAATTATGCGTCGTGGATTAGGGACCACTCGGTAGGACGATTCCGGGCTCGTCCCATCCGAGCCAATGGCAGGCTTGCACTTCTTCAACGGTGAAAACTTTCACGCCATCTAC
Source organism: Akkermansia muciniphila (assembly GCA_945862285.1). Classification (GTDB taxonomy): domain Bacteria; phylum Verrucomicrobiota; class Verrucomicrobiia; order Verrucomicrobiales; family Akkermansiaceae; genus UBA956. The sequence continues at coordinate 16,611 of CAMAYN010000018.1, forward strand.
CATGACTCGGCGGATTTTCACGCGCACGCGTGCCGTCTGGGGCATGTCATTTTGCGGGTACATCGACTCCAGCACTTGGGGTCCCGTTTCCCTCGCGGATAATGCGGCGAGGATTCGTTGTGCGCTACGACTGTTCCGATCTATTTCGAAGGGCATACTTTGCACACTTGGGTGAGTGCCATGAAAGAGCGACGGTTCATGAAAAGCCACGCTGATTTTACCTTCACTCGCCTTCACCGTTTTTCGTTCGCGCACCAGCAAACGGAATGTTCCCTCCGCGTCTTCTGTTTCTGCAGCAAACTTTGTCCATGGTGCAGAAGAACTACGTGAAAATGCCTCCCAATCGATTTTCCACTCGCCGTCATCTTCGACAAAAACCAACTCCATGAGCCGCTCACGGTAATCTTTCCATAGTGTTTCCAAGCACATCGTTTCACCACACCAAGCGACATTTGAGGAGACTAAGGTCGGCATTTCGTGTGCTTGGTAGGGAGGGATTTTAAACGCATCCTCGGCGATGATTTGCACGATACGTGGCCGTTTACGGCAAATTTGCGATAGCACTTGAGGAGAGGCATTGAGGAAAAATTCCTGTGCGAGAGCGGGGACGAAAGCATTCGCCCGATTTTGAAATTCGACGGCTTTTCCTCTTTTATTCAGATCGATCGATTCGATTTTTTGCTCATTCTTGCGTAAATTCCCTTGGTATTCCATGCCGATTCTTCGCAAATAGAGGCTTAGAATTCCTAACAATCCGATCCAAATGGCAAAGAAAACAACAAATCGCTTGCCTAGCTTCACTTTGCGAGGTCGATGTGGAGCATGAACGATATTTTTCGGTTCGTCTTGCGCGACAGGCTCTAGGATTTCCTTCTGCAGAACTGGTTCATTCGGTTTCAAGTTCGGCTGAAACTCGCGTTTTTCTTTCAAAATCGATCTTTTCCCGGTGATATTGGTGGTGATGACCTCTTTAGGGGTGATATGTGTTTTGGGATTTTTCGGAGTGCTACAAGCAGGGCAAGTCGAACTTTCACTGTATGCGAGATAAATTTCTCCGCATTTTCGACATTTATGCCAACTTTCCGGTGTTGTGTATGAAGTGCGCATATTCGTTGTTTCACGGGATTACCCAGTTTTGACTTATGACGGTATCGATGAAAAATCTTTTACTCGCCTTCTCTTCTGTAGGCGCCAATATCACTGCGGCACGTCCTTTCTCTTGGGTTTCCATTAGCACTCCGCCCTGTAACAAAATCGTGTTAAGCTCCGCAGCTTGGGGCGAGCCTCTTTTTACATAACCCCAGATGACATTTTCGTTCCCTGGCTGCGTTAGGCGGAAGGACTCATATTCTTCTTCTTTCAAGGACGGCAGGTAAAACGGACTGCGTTCAAAAAAAATGCGGATCATAGCAGGCTCTTTCAATGGTCTTTCAATAATCTCCGCTAAAGTCAGGTCGCCCACATTCATGGAGGCCATCCAGTCAATCTTCAACTTGCCATCGACGTTGACAAAATAATAAGTAAACGGCGAATTATCCATACATCGACCTTCGATCAAATAAAAGCCGACATTGCCAGAATGACCATAATCAAAGATCAGATCGTCGTTATTTTGCAGCAGCGGTGGAGATGAAATGGGGTTCCAGTGCTGTCGCAAATGTTCGCGCAATGAACTGCTAGGTCGGCATAAATCTGCAACTTCTTCCCATTTTTTTGCTTGGAGTAATTTTTCTACCAAATCAACCGCTTTGATATGAATTCGCGTATCAGCAATCAAGGGTGCCACGGCTTGATTATATATGGCCTCATCGTGTGTTTTTTCTAAAAAGTATCCACTGGGCTTTTCTTCGATATCAGGCTTTCTCGTGACATGCATGATCACCAGACTGACGACGATAATCGAAATCACAACGGTGATCCATCGCCATAACCCTTGCGATTGATGCTTGATCTGATGCGTATTTCCCCATTCCGATTCATCGACGACGATGTTTTGTCGATGAATGAGCGTCTTTGCTACAAGGTTCTCCTCAGACTCAGATGGCTCTGACAACACGCCCTCGACCCGATACTCTACGGGGAGTTCCTCATTTTTGGGCAATTTAACAACATCGTATAAATAGCTGCGTAGAGTATTTTCATCTACCTCATCTTCTGGATTACTGGATGATTCACCGCGCGCCCCCCCCGACGTAAGATTTGATCTTCGCCGCATACCTTTTCGGGATGATCCTTTTTGGGCCATTGGGTGCAGAAAAGTGACAAGGCGAATGATTTCACGCAAGTTTTTACGTAAAAAAACAACAAGCCTACTTCTCAACTAGGCATCCAGTCGATGCACATGACTTGAAGATGTATCGCCCAGAGGGGGCCTTGGCGAATCAGCGTGAAGCCGTTCTTGCGGCAATTCCTGCCATGCGCTGAATATTCGCATACATTTGGCGACAGTGAGAGAAGTCTTTTCTCTTCGAAAGAATCGCAGCGCTTTGTTGAAAAGAACCCCATTTCAAAACATTGATTTCCACGTTTCTGCGACCCCATGCGTTCATCATCGCTTTGCTAGGATGGTAAATATCGATCGTTCCCGCTCCCGCAAGGGCACTGCCATAATCATCCACCACGTAGAGTTGGGAATGTCCATTGATTTTAAAAACCGTTCCTAGTGGGTAAAATGACCAATCCGCCGCCGCAGACCTTACGCTTGAGCTGTATTTTAATGTCGTTCCGATCGCGTTCTTGGATCCATATTGGATATGATCATCTTCAGAGCACGTGTAGGCTGTGGTGCGCACAAGTCGATTTCTCTCGGTAAACGAATACACGGGCAGCCCGTGGCGGTCACGAGGCTTATTTTTTGCCGTGGCAATCACATGGTGCGAGGCTTGTGCTGGTGCAACGATTTTTTGAGAACCCGAGCGTGAATTCATGCCGCCGAGGAGTTGATTCGAGCATTGGGGAAGTGCGACAAGAGAAAGGCCGGCTAATAGGAAAAAGAGATACGAACGTAGCATGCGAAATGGATGATCAAGTGGTGAATTTGCAATCAGGCTAATTTGACTCGGTAGCTACTAGAGACTCGAATCCCATACGACAAGGATTTTTTTCAAAAAAATCATGTTGTCGCATCTGCTTTAGAGGTGATGACAGGTACAGAATCTGCGATTTCCCCATTGGTTGATGACCAGTCCTCCACAATACGGAATACCACAGCTAATAATGTAGGACCAAGAAAAACCCCAACAACGCCGAATGCCAACGCCCCACCGAGAACTCCTAATAAAACAACGGCAAATGGCACATTTGTCCCATGGCTGATCAAATACGGCTTAATCACATTATCCACGGCACTAACCACAGCAAAGCCCCAAATCAGCATAAAAACCCCCATTCCTGGCTTGCCGGAGGAAAATAACCATATCGTCGCGGGCACCCAAACTAAGGGCGGACCAAACGGCACCGCCGACACAAAAAAGGTCACAACACCGAGTAGCGCCGCAGCGGGAACTCCAGCAAAGCCGAATCCTAATCCCGCTAACAACCCCTGCGCAACTGCTGTTCCTATGATCCCGTACACAACGCCGCGCACGGTGCTACCTGCCACTTTGATCAAATTACTACCCCGCGCGCCCGCGATCCGATGAGCCGCCACTGCAATTCTTGCTCCAATCGCCTGCCCATCGCGCAAAATGAAAAATGTCAACATCCCACTCAATCCAATTTGAAAAATCCCCGTTAAAATTCCTACGGTAGCATTGATTAACCAGCGCTGAAGTAATCCTAGCGTTTTGCCAACCAACGCTAGAATCCGCGAATCTTCCAACTCGGCATTTTCTTTGTCGATCGCATCTTTATTTATCGCATCTTTATCGATGGCATCCTGCTCAATCGCAGCCTCCACGGGTTTATTGATTGCTGCCGCGATCGCCTCCTGAGGACTTAAATCTTTGATATCCTCATGGTCAACTGGCACGGCTTTTAGCGGCACTTCTTCAATACCCTTATTGATTTGCTCTAGCCATTTCTGTTTCGTCTTATGAAACGCCGACCAATATTCTTCCACTTTCGAACCTACAACAGGCACCCGCAGCGTCCACTCAGGCGGTTTTTCATCAGCAGATTCAATCCACTTCTTGGTAGTCAATCCTAGTAGCTTCGCATCATCTGCCAATCCCACACCTAACAGGACAAATGGCCCAACCAAAAGGAGCGAAACAAATAACGCGACCACTACCGACGCCAAGGTACGCCTTCCGCGAAACCATCGCGTTAATAGGCGCTGCGCCGGCCACAGCGAAAAGGCCAAAATCATCGACCAAATCAACGCCGTCATAAACGGCATCAATACATAGACCACCCCAACGATCAATAATGCCAAAACGGCAATACCTAAATAGCGCTCGGTGAAGAAACTTTTTTCCTGCTCTCGCTCGTCTGCCATATACGCCGACGATTAAATCAGCCAAATGGTATTTAGCAAGAATGAGCTGCAAAAACGCAGGAAATATTTCTTTTCTTAAAATCTCGATTTTTCTAAAATCTGGAATCTTACTGTTAACTCGTGCAGGCACGATGGAAAAAAAATCTCTCTCCGTCCAATTTGATCGATGATTGATCATCGGAGATGGGTAACTGGTGGGGCAGCTACATTTTCCTTCAATACGTGTTCTAGCTTGCCTACGGAGTTGATTTCCGTTAATCGATGGCTGTTTTCAAATGCAAACGATCATTCTCCTCTTCATAGTTGCTGCACAGATCTCATGGACTTGCTGCAGCATGGCACGGGCCGATGAATACAAGGAAAAAATCGTACCCTTGCTAGATGCCTATTGCTACGATTGTCACGATGATACAGATAAGCCAAAAGGCGGCATGAATCTTGAGAAATATCGCGACTTTGCCGCAGTGCATGCTGGGAGATCTCATTGGGGTGCATTGATTGATAAGGTTGAAACCAAGCAAATGCCTCCTCCCAAACGACGTAATCAGCCGACAAATGAAGAGCGAAAAGTTTTGTTGGAATGGTTAGAAAACCTAGCTCTTATGCCTGATGCAACTCTTGCGATTCGTGACCCAGGTCAACCGACCTTGCGACGACTTACGAGGCTTGAGTACAACAATAGCATACGTGATGTGTTAGGTCTGAAAAATGATGTATTCATGTTTCCTGAACGATTACCTGTGGATGATTCAGAGCTTCATATTTCTACAACAGCGATGCCAGATCAGGTCAGCATTTTTGTGAGAGAATATGGTTTAAAGTATGCGGTATTATTGCCTGAGGCAGGATTACCAGCAGACAATCGAGCAGAGCATGGTTTTTCGAATCGCGGAGAAGCGATGAATGTCTCCCCCTTACTTCTGCAAAAATATTTAGAACTCGGTCGCCTGATCGCTAAAAACCCCAAGACGATTAAACAAAGCTCTATTGCTAGGGATCTTCTCATGAATCCCGCAATTGCTCCACGTGCGTCAATCATAGAAGAAAACGATGATTCGCTTGCATTCTCTGCTTCATCTGAATTTGCCCCAAACATGGATGCACCTCGTCAAGCTGTGGACGGCGGCTCTGTGACTGTCCCCTATCAATTTCGTTTCAATGTCCATACTGCCACACAGGAAGGCATGGGAGGCGTTTGGAGTGCAGAACATCGAAGTGCAAAAGTAGATGCGAAGAAACATCTCATCATCCGATATGGACTTGATCAGGAAAAAAATCTCAAACTAGTAACTGCTAACGATTTATGGATTGCAGGATTTTCCACAGCAGAAGAAACCTCAGGTGTCGGTTTATTTACCAATCATCAACAAGGAAAAAAAATCATCAGCCTCGCGTTGCAATTGGGCGGCGAAGGAACTGGTGAAATGATCACAGATCTTGCGCTATGCGCACTGGGGCGTCGCGATGAAAAGGGCATAGTGAAAATCACTGCCAAGTTCAGTGACGGCAGTTCTCATTCTTTGTCTTCGATGATCGACGGCGGAGAAGGTGGTGGAAATACATTCTATGCGTTTCGTGCACCAAAAAATCAAAGAATTGTAGGTTTAGAAATTGACGGTTCAGGGTTTTCTGGAAATCATGTTTTGCTTGATGACTTAGGTTTTATCACCGCGATACGTGAAGAAGAAGATCTGGTGGAAATGAAATCTTTGAGCAAAGAAGAACTGAAGCAAATTGCCGAAAAACGCCTAGCGGCTTGGCTCCCGCGATTGTTTCGCAAGCCTTTGGAAAAAGGTCAGATTGATCGCTATGTTTCTCTATTTTCCTCTGTCCTAAATTCTGGTGAATCATTTACCGGGGCTATGCAAGAAACGATAGCCGCTTCGCTAGCATCGCCAGATTTTTTATATCTTTGCCAAAATGAAAATGAAAAGGCCGCAGCGAAAGTACGCAAATTACATTCTCACGAGATGGTAAATCGACTGTCTTATTTCCTATGGTCGTCATGCCCTGACGAGGAATTGTTACAATTGGCAAATCGTGAATCAACCCTAGATGATACCACGATGATTCAGCAACTAGATCGAATGTTGCGTGACCAGAAATCGCTTGAACTGGTAGAATCTTTCGCAGCGCAGTGGCTGAGATTGGATCAACTCTATACCGCGAAACCAGATCCCGATATGCATCCGAACTTTTACTTCGGGCAGGCAGGGAAGCGTACTTTACACGGATCATTTTTGGTCGAAGCCTTGATGCTTTTTCATACGGTGAAGCGAGAAGATCGCAGTATTTTGGAATTTATCGATGCCGACTACACGTGGCTCAATATGCGACTGATGGAGCACTATGGCTTACAGGAGCATTGCGCAGAGCAAGTTGCAAAATTAGGATTGCGTGCCGATTTAAAAGATGACCAAAAAGCCGAACGAATGCATGCCGTATGGTGGCGAAGTCCGCTCCCCGATCGCACGCGCGGTGGTTTCATCACGATGGCTGGCCCTCTAACAGTCACCTCCTTGCCCAATCGTACGAGCCCAGTAAAGCGTGGCGCGTGGCTATTGGAGACTATTTTTAATCGCCCACCCCAAGAACCGAAAATCGCTTTTGTCCTCAAGGAAGAACCACTTACTGGCCGACAACCAGATACAGTTCGAAAAAGGTTCGAGCAACATCGCAGTCAAGAGTCTTGTGCGTCTTGCCATATACGGATCGACCCTCCCGGTTTTGCTCTTGAGCAATTCGACGCCATAGGCTCATGGCGCTTAAATGACGGCGCGCATCCAGTTGACGCAACGGCTGAGTGGAACGGAAATGCATTTGATGGTATTGCAGAATATAAGGCGATGATGCGTGCCAATCCAGAGGAGTTTGTTCGCGGATTTGTCGAGCATTTACTATCCTACGCGCTCGCACGAAAGTTAGAAATCTATGATAGACCTGCGGTTACGGAAATTATGGATAAAGCCCGTGCTGATGGATGGAAATTCCGCAGTATCCTCCGCGGCATTGTAAGCTCCTATCCCTTCACTCACACACGTTCATGAATGTATTACGCACAAAAGTTTTATCGCGACGCTCATTTTTACGCAGAGCAGGGATTTCTTTTGCACTGCCATGGCTAGAAGCGATGATTCCGCACAGCGCTGCGGCTCAGTCTGCAATGAGTTATCCTCTTCGATCGCTGTTTATTTATACTCCCAATGGATACAATCAATCAACTTTCATACCCTCTACAAAGGGCTCGGATTTTGTCTTGCCCAGTGCGCTTGAGCCTCTTTCTGACCTTCGCGGAGATTTCTCATTAATCACCGGTTTGGATCGAACCTTCGTCGGTGGTACTGGAGTGCATGCCCAATGCGGAGCCTGCTGGATGAGTTCTTCACCGCCCAGCGAAACCCTAGATGGCGGTTTTCCCACAAACACAACTTTAGACCAGCTTATCGCGAATCATCTGGGACGAGATACTCCACTATCTTCGTTAGAACTAAGCTGCAATGATTTCACTGATAACAAGGAAACTCGCTACTATGAATGTGTTAGTTGGATTGCACCCGGCTATCCTGCGAGCGTTGAAAAAAATCCCCGTGCTGTATTTCAACGCATTTTTGGCCAATCCAATAACGGTGCCATCGCAAGCGTGCTTGACGTGATAGGAGAAGATGCAAAATCTCTCCATAAAAAATTGGGTGCGAGAGATCGAGAAAAAATGGATGAATATCTCACGAGTGTTCGCGAAACGGAAAGGCGCATTCAATTTGCAGAAAAATCAGCAGAACGCCTTGCCGCTCCTGGTTTCCCTATGCCCGTTGGTATTCCTGATTCACGCGGGGAATATTTAGACACCATGGCGGATTTGTTTCTGTTTGCTTTCCGTCAAGATCTGACAAGAGTTGCCTCTTTAGTAGTCGATCCCGAACGCTGGGATAGCCCTCGAATGTTCCATGGTGTTTTTGATAAGCCTCAGAATCATCATGTATTGACCCATACGAAAACGCAAGAAGCCAAAGATGCGATTACAAAAATCGATCGCTTTCATGTAGATTTCTACGCACGTGTTTTACGAAAAATGAAAGCAATGAAAGAAGGCGAAGGAAACTTACTCGATCATAGCATGGTTGTCATGGGTAGTGGAATCAGCGATGGAGACTTGCATCGTTACAGTAATTTGCAGGTATTGTTGGCAGGTAAGGCTTCTGGTCGCTTAAAGCATCAGGGGCACATTTCCTATGATGGAGAACGTCCTCTTGCTGATTTATGGCTTACTCTATTGAATACCTCAGGAATTCGGTCAGAACGTTTTGCAGATGGTATACAACCATTGCAGGAAATCATCTAATTGCTGATAAAATCGGAAACATCCTAAATAATTCTTGCTTTGTCGCATTTCTGCACCTAAAACCGCTTCCCGTTTTCCTCACGAAAACCCAATGCGCAGTCGGAGCCCTGGTGTGCGTTGGTCATTAATTCCAGGGCGATGCTGTCAGGAAAACGAACCAAACAACCAAACACACAACCATTACAATACCATGAGCAATGCTCTCGAAGAACCCGTCAATCAAGAGTTGATTGACTTGATCGATTCCAAATTCCGCGAATTCCGCGAAGGATCGATCCTCAAAGGAACCATCCTTGAAATCCGTCCCCAAGTCGTCATCGTCGATATCGGCTACAAATCAGAAGGTGCCATCGCCGCTAACGAATTCGAAGACGACGACATCGAAGTAGGTGACGAAGTCGAAGTTCTCCTCGAAAAACTCGAAAACGATGAAGGCATGGTCGTTCTCTCCAAAGAGAAAGCCGCCCACAAACAAAACTGGGAAAAAATCGTCAAAGTATTCCACGATGGTGGTCTCGTCCGCGGCAAAGTCAAAGCTGCCGTCAAAGGTGGCCTGACCGTCAACGTTGGTGTCGAAGCCTTCTTGCCTGGCTCACAAATCGACATCATTCCACCGAAAGACCTTAACGAATACATCGGCAAAGTGTTCGAATTCAAGATCGTTAAAGTCAACGACGACCGCAAAAACGTCGTTCTTTCCCGTCGCGAAGTCATCGAGGCCGAGCGCAGCGAACAACGCCAACGCTTCCTCGTCAACGTCGTCGCTGGCAATAAAGTGATCGGCACCGTTAAAAACATCACCGACTTCGGCGCCTTCGTCGATCTTGAGGGCATGGACGGTCTTCTTCACATCACTGACATGTCATGGGGCCGCATCAGCCACCCCAGCGAAATGCTCCACATCGGTCAAGCCATCGAGGTTCTCATCCTTGAAGTTGATCGCGAGAAAGAGCGCGTCAGCCTCGGCCTCAAGCAAACTTCCGAAAACCCATGGGCCGACATCGAAGCACGCTTCCCCATCGGCACCCGCGTCAAAGGAAAAATCACCAAACTTCTTCCCTATGGTGCATTCTGCGAAATCGAAAAAGGAGTCGAAGGTCTCGTTCACGTATCCGAACTTTCTTGGGTCAAGCGCATCACCCGCCCGAGCGACGTTCTTTCTCTTGGTCAAGAAGTCGAAGCTGTCGTTCTCGGTATCAGCATCGACGAGCAAAAGATCTCCCTCGGCGTTCGCCAGCTCGAGGTCAATCCATGGGACGAAATCGAAAGCCGCTTCCCGATTGGCACATCCGTCAAAGGTCCTGTTCGCAACCTCACCGCCTACGGTGCATTTGTTGAACTAGAAGAAGGCATCGACGGCATGATCCACGTCTCCGATATGTCCTGGACACGCAAAGTCAACCACCCATCCGAAGTTCTCAAGAAGAACGACGAAGTGGAAGCCGTCGTCCTTGCTATCGACAAAGTCAACCAACGCGTTTCCCTCGGCATCAAACAAACCGAAGATGATCCATGGAGCCTCATCGACGGACGCTTCAAAGTTGGAGACATCGTCAAAGGCAAAGTTGCCAAGATCGCTAGCTTCGGAGCCTTCATCAGCCTCGAAGGTGACATCGACGGCCTCATCCACATTTCCCAACTTAGCGAAGATCACGTGGAGAAAGTCAAAGACGTTATCAAAGTTAACGACGAAGTGGAAGCTCGCGTCATCAAAGTTGACAAAGTCGAGCGCCGCATCGGCCTCTCCATCAAAGCCCTTAGCTACAGCGAAGATCAACTCAAGAAAGAAAGCGCCAGCTTCGAAAGCCTACGTCCATCCAGCGAGATGGTCGGACTCGAGCACGCCTTCAACCTTGCTTCCTCCGCCGTCGAGGAATGGAGCCCCAGCGAAGAGAACTAAACTCATAAAATTACGATCAATCGAAAAAGACCGGAGCATTTGCCTCCGGTCTTTTTTTATATCATCATATGAAATAGTGTCGCATGGATCGCGTAATTCTTACGCATGAAAAACCAAAAATTGCGATTTGTCACACTGCTCTGCGCCATCATTTCCATGGCTACTCCTAGCGAGGGCGCTCCTCCTACTGCTGAGAAATCAGATCAAGCCGAGCGAGCGAAAAAAACCAAAAAGCCCAAACCCGCGCTAGTGCCGGAAGTTTATGCGGCGACTGTGCCTAAGCCTACATTATCTGCAATTTCCTACGGCCCACACGCGCGAAATATTCTCGATTTTTGGAAAGCAGAATCAGCCCAGCCAACACCTCTCGCCTTCATCATCCATGGCGGCGGTTGGCGAGGTGGCTCAAAGGAACGCGTCTCGGTTGTTGTGGAAGTGGAGAGATTGCTTAAGGCAGGAATTTCTGTTGCTGCTATCAATTATCGCTTAATTGGTAAAACTGTGGCCGAAACACCGCCCGTGAAAGCACCTTTAGCTGATGCCGCAATTGCACTGCAATTCATTCGTAGCAAAGCGAAAGAATGGAACATCGAAAAAACCCGCATCGGGGCTGCCGGTTCATCCGCTGGCGCCTGTTCCAGCTTGTGGCTCGCTTTTCATAACGACCTCGCCGATCCCAAAAGCGCGAACCCCATCGCCCGAGAATCTACGAGACTACTCTGCGCCGCTGTGGTAGGAGCGCAAACGACTCTCGATCCGCAACAAATGAAAGACTGGACTCCTAACAGTAACTACGGTGGGCACGCTTTTGGATATGCCACATTCGCCGATTTCCTCGGTAATCGGGAGAAAATTCTACCATGGATCGCGGAATACTCGCCTTACGCACTCGTAAGCTCAGAAGATCCTCCCATTTACCTGATCTACGGCCAAGCACCCGCCATCGGGAAAGAACAAAAAGACCCCACCCATACCTCCAACTTCGGCGTTAAATTGCAGGAGCATTGCGTCACTCAAAAAGTGCCATGCGAGTTGGTCTATCCGAATGCGAAAAATGTCATCCATCCAAGTACAACAGATTTTCTCATAAAAATGCTACAGAAAAAATAATGGTTCATCCATTCGATCACCCACAAATCCGTTATGTTCAGAGTATAGATGAGCTAATCACCGCACCCATGCGCGATGGTGTCAACGCCATTTGCTGGCAACGAGAAATCAAAGGAGATTTTTCGAACATACTCGAACATCTTCAACCAGAACGCGGCATCACCACATGGGAACGCGAGCAGCTACTGGCCCTCCCTCTGACAAATGAAGGGAAAATGGCCGTCGAGTTTATGCTGCGCGATCAAGAGCAACTGCGAATTCATGGCATTGATCCTGCCATCGATAGCATCAACGGCTACATCGGTCACGACGAGCAAGAACTCATGCGCACCGATGTTTGTTCGTTTCATGTCGATCGCGCCACGGACGAGGCCTATACCTATCTCTGCACCTATTCCGGAGCGTCAAGCATCGGGGTGCGAAATGAAGACGTGATTCTGCGAGCAAAAGTTCCATCGGTTCGCGCCGCCTTACTTGCCGACTTTGGTGGCGAGGATGATGAAACATTTCTGGAATATCTCACCGAAAATTTCTTTGATCTGCACTACGATGCACTCCCTGGGGCGCGGACATTTTCTTTCGGTGTCGGACATCTGTGGCGCATTGCCATTGACTATCCAGGATGTCCTGTGCCGCCCTGTATTCATCGAGCGCCTGACCCAGTAAAGGGACAGGCACCACGCATGATTTTGATTGGGTGATGAAGCTGGGATTCGGATCGCCCCTCCACTTCTAGAAGATCTATCGTTTGAGGATTTGTAGCACTTCGCCCCAGGCTTGGGTCGATTCCTGCGCTAGTTTTTCGCGCTCGCGGTCATCCACGTTGCGATCTTCTTTTGCCCGACTTTCCTTGGTAATGAAACCATCTAACCGGCGCTTAATCGCCGATGATTTTGGTGCTAATTTTTTATCAGCATTAGTGAAGCGAACGAGTTCACTCATCAATAACTGGACTCGATTCACATCAGGTGTGAGTTCTTCTTCTTTCACTTCTTGTCGGGCAGCGATTTTCACCTCCTCATGCAAATCATGCAAAGAAGTGTTCGTCGTAGGAGTCGTGCCGCCGGCGATTGCAGCTTGATGTGCTGCGCCGATCTCGATCAGCCTGGTGACAAAAGTTTCGCCTTTTTCTTCGGTAATTTTATCGTTAATCAAATGCTCAGAGATCAATTGATAGACGCTAGCGTGCATCTTTTGTAGTTCGGCATCTTCTTTTGTATAGAATTTTTCCCCATGCAACTGAGCGCGTTGGAAGCCGTGAAATTTATCGACCATGGGCCCGAGTAATGTCATGTCGCCTGCTACGGGTGGTGGCATAGCGCCTGGACCACCGGGTCTAGGTGGTTGAGCGAAGCAGTTTACGCTGAGGCAAACGGCGACAATAGGAGCACAAATGACGAATGGATTCAGTGTTGGTGTTTTCATGAGACTCATGATGTAGCGAAAAATCGGCACTTACGCTAGAGGTGAATTGTTAAGTGTTTGTAAAGGGCGATGGGAAAAAAATTTCAACCCCTAAGAAGTGTAGGCTTGATACGTTACTTGTATGTCTCCGAATCATTCTACCCCTAACCAAACTACGATTATGATCCATGCAGAACTAAGTACCGAAGCAAATGCTCGTCTCCAAAGCATGCGCAGAAACTCAACCATATCATCCATTCTCATCGCCATTCTAACGGTAAGCTTGATCCTTATCATTCTAGGATTTTTGATCATCAAACCGATATTTACACCAGATGTCGCAGTTATTGCATATATATCCCCCGCAACCACGTCGGACCCTACAGATAATCAGAAACCCAAAAGGCATTCGCCCTCTAGGCCTTCTGCTCCTTCTGCTAGCAGCATGCGGCTCATGACTGCCAATTCTACATCTGACATCGCGATCCCAGCACCAGACATCGAGGTTATGCAACCCACCTCAGAAATGGGAGTAGGAGATGATTTTGGCAGTGGCTGGAATGGTGATGGAGCTGGCAGCGGTGAAGGCTTTGGTGGCGGCGGCGGTGGCTTTGGTAGCAGCGCGCCGAACGCGAAAGGTCTTCGTGGAACCTTGGTGGACTTTAAGAAAAAACCATCTGGCTCGCCCGTCAAAGATTACGACGTTCGTAACCCAACTCATTTCATCGAGGCTGCCTTACGCTTGCAACGTGCGGACTTTTCGGAAAGTTCATTACGTCGGCACTTTCAAGCTCCACAGAAACTTGTGCTTAATCACCTTGCAATAGGTTATGCCCAAGCCGATACAGGTCCAAAAAATTTCGGTGCGGAAAATGACATTAAACCATCAGGATGGTTTGCCCACTATCGTGGCACCGTCAAGGCTGCACGTAGTGGCACCTATCGTTTGTATGGTCGTGGTGATGATTACCTTTCTGTATACATCGGAGGTAAAGCAAAACTCCACGGCCACTGGCCAGATTGTTTTGATCGCTACGTAGGAACATGGAAGGGATCAGAATCAGCGAAACCAGGCCCCTTTGGTAACACATTGATCATAGGTGATTGGTTCACAGTGAAAGAAGGAGATACCATGGAAATCGACATTGCCATAGGTGAACGTCCAGGCGGCAAAGTTGGTTTCGTGCTACAAATCGAAGAACAAGGACAAACCTACCGCAGCGATAAACAAGGTCGCTCCATTCTCCCACTCTTCCAACTTGCTCCGATCAGCACAGAAGAACAGGAACGCATCAAAAAAGACTTTGGTAATTATGAATTTGACTGGGAAAACATCCCTTATTTCCCCATCGCTAAGTGAAAAATCAGATGGCGATGATTTACACCTGTATTAAAAATCAAAACTGCGATTTGATGAATTCGTGTGGTTCGGAGTTCGCAGATAATAAAGCCTAACCACCGAATTTCTGTAATTCGTAAGCAGCTCTTTCGGCGTAAAAGCCGTGTCCGATTCTTGTTGGATGTACCGTATCAGATGGTGCGCTAAAATTTACAGTTGGTGTGGTGGTATATCCGCTGCCTGCTTGATTGATTGTGACGGATACAACTTGCAGAGCGTATGCGGCAACAGCCTTTGCGCCGCGTCCCGTCGGATCTGATATTTCGATGATTGGTTGTGCTGTATAACCAGTTCCTTGTGACAAGATCGTTATCGATGTGATTTGTCCCTCGTTGACTGTCGCAGTCGCAGTGGCTCCCTCGCCACCTCCCCCTATGATTCTTACGCTAGGCGAAGTATAATCAATGCCACTTGCTAATAAACTAACGGACTCGATTCTACCATCCATATTTGCGATTGCAGTAGCGCCACTTCCATTACCGCCGGAAAAACTGACCGCAGGACGCGCTTGATAGCCTCTGCCTCCATTGGTTACCGCAATCGATTCTAACGTATTTCCATTTCGCGTGACTACGCCCCTTGCAGCTATGGTGGGATGATAGGATTCACGGTTATTCGCTTGAATCCATCTGCCTGGTAGATCAAGTGTAGGGATAAAGACAATTCCCTCGTCAGCCGCGGCTGCACGCAGTTGCTCATGCACAGCAGTGGCATCAGCGGTGGGGCCGGCGAAGTTCCACCATGGACCAAAAACCACCTGAGTACAATTGGGCAGCGCAGTCTTTACTGTGGAATAGCACAACCTGGCTTCGGAATAAACCCCATTACTGGCATATAGATCAGACCTTGTATCATTGATACCAAGTGCCCAGATGATCATATCTGGCTTAAAGTCGATACAGTCACTCTGAAGGCGATCGAAAATTTTGAATTGCCCTGCAGGACCTGAATTTCGATAACCCGTGCCACCTGCTCCTGATGCCCAAACGTCCCATGTAGGGAATTTATGAGATAGGCGTGAGGCCCATCCAGTCCATATATGTCCATTGGTAACACCCGTGCCCTGCGTAAATGAATCTCCTAGTACGATGACTCTTTTCAATGTAGTATCGGGTTTCGAAATGGATTCTCCTTCTGGAACTCTTACTAGGCTAAATCCGTTTGTGTTAGATAATTCAAATTTAAATTTTCGAGGGGCTGCCGTTGGAAAGGTAAGGCGCAATGTTTCGTAGCTTCCGGCAGTAACGGTTGTGTAGATTGGAGTGGATTGAATTAATTCGTAGCGCCCTCCGTTCTGAGAAACCCATGGAGTGATGGATGACAAGCCGATCGTGCCCGCCATTACGCGAAATGCGACAATGGGAGAAGAGGTGGAAAATTCTATCGCAGCAGGCAGGGAAAGAAATCGACCGGTGATTTTCGATGGTCGGGCGACATCCCAGTCATTCGCCGCCGAACCGCCGCGCACAAAGACTCCTCCGCGGAATTGAAAATGATGATAGGCACTTTGTTGAACTCCTGCGATGAATGGTTGGTACGTTGTTCCTGTGAAGCCGATAGTGGGTGATAGTCCTGAAATGGGAGGGTTAGCCATCAAGGGGCGCCACTGTTCCGCCGCGTCTCCGTCAACGATAGAGTCAAAATATTCCGAAGGAATCGAGGGAACTTGGATTGTGCCGATAACTACAGAGAGACGAGCAAAAATTTTTGACAATTTGCTGGGCATTGAATATGCCACAGAATGACCTCCGATAATCGTTACTGTTCCTGGGCTTGTGCCTATTGGCGCGGCAGACCAAGTGGAAAGATCAGTGGATGTTTCTACGGTATAATCTACTCCATATTTACCAGCATAAGTCGATGCCATGGGCCATGTGATGATTTGATTCTTCACCAGAGGGGTTGTCGTTTGAGTATTTCCTGATTCGCCCATGAAATATTCGATCCCATTTAACACGCCATCTTTGTCGTGATCCTGATCGGCCTTTTGTCCTAAAGCATTCACTTCACTCCAGGCATTGTAAGTTACAGGAGTAATATCGACAATTTGGGAGGTAGCGCTATTCAGTGTTGCAAATACAAATAGCAGCGTCGGAAAACAAAACGATTGCAAGTAAGTCATGGATAATGGAGGGAGTATTATTGTAATAAGATAGCGGTGATAA
>CAMAYN010000019.1 GCA_945862285.1 Akkermansia muciniphila
CTCTTGTTCCTACTGTTTTAACGCCACAGTAATGAAAACTAACGAAAACACGTGTATGGAAAATCCAAAGCGAAAATTCTTCACCTGGGGACAAATTCTGATCTTATTGGTGATCATTGTGATTCTTGCGGCATTGGCCACTCCTTATATTCTCAAACAGCGAAAAAAAGTGGATAAGGTAAGAACGATTGGACACATGAAGCATATTCACCTTATTATGATGGACTTCGAGCAGGATTTTCAATCATTTCCTGACGCGAATTCGGCACGCAGTAAGCCGCAACTGCATGCATTCACAGGGCAATTTTCGAATCAATTTCTCGGGCAGCTTATCGCGAGTGGCTACAGCCAGTCAGAAGAAATCTTCTATGCGAAAGGCGGGAATCCCTCCGGCGTGATAAAGATCGATAACATCATTCAACCCTCAAATCAAATTTTGCAAGCTGGTGAATGTGGCATGTCTTACGTGCTTGTTACTGGGGGGTCAGATACGGTCAAAGGTCTTCGTGGTTTGACTTCAAAAGATGATGGAGCAATTCCCTATCTCTGCGCGCCAGTACATCGAGGCGGTCAAGATGCTATTTTCCGTACGGATGCCTACGATTACCGTGGCGTTTACATGCGTGTTGACGGATCAGCGAAAGATGAACGTCTCAATCCACAGAACAACCGGATCAAGCTACCAGGAACAAATCGAACCCTATTTGAGACCGGCGAAGGCTCGGTTTGGGGATCGGGAGAAAATGCTCTGGTTCCTACTGTGCTGATACCGCAGTAAAAAAATCGCCTTCACATTTCAAACAATTCTCATCAACCAAGGGGGCAATCGAAACTAGTGGGCAAGATGTCGATCCCCTCTCGTTTTGATTCACGCCGACAACGTCGTAACTTCTTTACGTAGGACAGCTACTCGCGGGACGGGTCATTTTTCTCAGCATCAGGCGCCTTTTTTTCTGGCTCTGGCTCGCTGATTGGATCACTTACGTCTTCTGTTTCTCCTTCTTCCGTTTGATGCATGGGATCGTGGTATGCGTCGTGGTAGGAATCGTGATCTGCGTAATGGCTGGTGGGATAAGGATCCGGCATCACATCCGGCGCAACAGGCGCGGCATGATCTTTTTCTAGAATGCTTTTCATCCGCCGTTGTTCTTCTTCGTCTTCGCGTTTTTTGGCACGTCGAGCATCGAACCATGCCAGCCAAATGGACATTTCATAAAGAACGATCATTGGTGCGGCAAGAAGCATCAAGGTAAAGGCATCCGGCGTGGGAGTGACAATGGCCGAGATGATGACGATGGCGACAATCGCATAACTGCGGGTGCGGCTCATGAGTTCATAATTCAATAGCCCCACTTTTACCAGAACCCAGACGATGACTGGCAATTCAAAACACAAGCCAAAGATTAAAGTGAATTGAGTGGCAAATGACAAATAGTAGCCGATACGCCATTCGTTGGCGATGCCCATCGATTCGCCGTAGGAATAAAAGAACTCGAGAACATTGGGTAAAATCCAGTAGTAGGCAAATAGTACGCCACCTAAAAATAGCCCAAAGCCCACCGCTAAGGCCGGATAAAGTGCTTTTTTCTCATGTGCATGCAATCCGGGAAGAATGAATTGCAAGATGAATGCTAACAATAAGGGAAAGGCGATGACGATGCCGGCATAGAGGGCGAGCTTCATCGAGAGCATGAATGACTCCGTGGGATTCAATGTGGACATGAAGCGGAAGCGATCTTTGGTGCCCAGCATCATATCGGGCTTTTTCTCGATCAACTCCGTTAAAAATGCCTGATCTTCCCGCCGAACTGCGGGGTTGTTGGTTAAGAAGGCTTGGCGTTTTTCCTGCTCCAGTGACATGGCGCTTTTGTAGGCGATGAAGAGATTCATCAGGCGTTGTTGATCGGCGGATAGCTGAGCAAGATAAAAGGCTTGCTGAGAATCCGGCAATGTCGCTAGGACATCCGCTTGAACTTTCGCTTGTTCCCATCGATCCACATCAAACAGGGGATCTGTGGGCAATTTTTTATCTGTATGCACATCCCAAACCTCGTTGATGGGCTTGCGTAAAATTTCCATCAAGGTATCGCGATAAGTAAAACTCACGATGGTGGTGATCAGCAGTGTGATGACAATACGCGTGATGGCCACCCGCAATTCTTCGAGGTGCTCCAGAAAGGGCTTTTCCTCTGCATTTGAGGCCTTATCTCGCAGTTGGAAAACTTTTTTCAGCAAAAACATCTGCCACAGACTAGATCAAGCAATCGGCATGAGCAAGACTTAGGGTAGAAGTTTTTTTTGCAAATTTTGATCAGGTAAAGAGCAGAGATCGTGTGACGGAAGAAGCCGACGGCGGTTTTTTGCGATGAGATTGTAACCGGCATCGAGCAGATTACGTGGCATCAAGGAAAGCAGGCCGGCGAGAAATTTCCCGCAATATCCCAAATGCTGCAAGATTACGATCCACGCACGCGACTTGGAGAACAATTGTTGATCGGCAAGGCGCAGCAGCAAAAAGCTATCATGCTCGGCGCGATGCGTTAGGGAATATTGCCGAAAGGTTTGCCCCTCTAAAGGCGCGAAGAGAAATCGATTTTCCTCGTCCACGCAGTGCAGCCAGCGAACGGAGCGGGAGCACAATCCACAATCTTCATCGTAGAAAATAATGCACTGCTCTTGCTTTGCCGCCATGGGGTCATAAATGCTGGATCGGGATCTTAGGCTGGATTCGGCTTAAAGAAGCTTTCCATGCGCCGATGGAGATCTGTGTAAAAATTTTTCTTCATTTCCTCAATGATGGCGACTTGTTCTGGTGTGGCATTGGCGCGCAGGGCTTCTTCTTGTTTCATTTTCTCCGCAAAGGCATATTCCATTTCAAAGAGCGACTGCAAAAATTCCCGCGCCGCTCGCGAATGCTCTACACCATCGATCATCGCCGCTTCGAGTCGTTTATTGCGCGTGATGGCAATGAGATTGCTGCCTGCATGTTCCTCCATGTAGCGTTTGTGACTACGGATAAAGGATTGATGTTGCCCTTCAAAGCCCATTTCTTCGCGGTCTAACAAAGTATCATACGGCCCGGGTTTGGTGAAAAACTTCACGATCAGCGGAATGGTATCCACCAGCATGAAGAGAGCGGTGAGGATCAAGTAGGTGTAATAGGCAAAAGTCCCCCCTTGCTGGCCAGCTTCAAAGAGTTGATGCAGTGCTAAGGTCTGCGTTAAGACATCGCGCCGTGGTTCTGCGGCGATGGCATTGACGCTGGCTCTCTCCTCAGCGGCAACTTCAGCGAGTTCATTTTGCATGCGGTCTAACTCCTTGAGTCGAGTATCAATCTGTTGTTTGATGGTGTCTCTCAGGGCATTTTGCTGTGAGGTGAAAGCCGTAGCTTGATCATTTTCGACTTGGCGTTTTAAAGCTGCCACTCGGTCTTCTTCTGCCTTATTGGCGATTTCAATTTCTTTGAGTTTGGTTTCAAAAGTCGCAATTGCTTGGGATTCCGCTAGGCGAACTTGTGCTTCGAGGGTTTTTTTCTCGCTCGTAAGATGCTCAAGCAATCCACCGAGTCGCTTTGCCTCTTCGCGCCGTGGTTCGAGCTGATCCGAGCGGATCGAGCGCGCGCGTGGCCCTTCGCCTGCGAGTCCCGACCGTTGACCATTTAATTCCTTCTCAAATTCCGTTTGCCAATACCCAAGTTCCGTTTGCAGTTTGGCGTATGTGGGACTCAATTCATCGGCTTGCTCCTGAATGGATTTGAGTCGTTCCGTAAAGGGTGCGGTGGCTTCTTGCGTCGCTTTGGTTAATTCCGCTTGTTGCGCCGCTGTGATTCCGGGAATGGCGGCATCTGCGTTTTCTTTCTCTTGGATGATAAATTTCGCTTGGAAAGACTCGTTCCATTTTTCTCTTTGTTGAGCGATGCTATTCTCTAAAGCGGCGATTTTTTGACCAACGGCATTTTTTTCCGCAGCGAATTGGGTATGGGTCTTTTCAATTAGTGCCGAACGATCTGCTTCGATAACGGAGTTCACCGTATCGCGAAACAAGAGCAGCACCAAGGGGTGAGCAATGGTAATGCCCATCAACATGGCAACGATGAAACGTAATGCAAATTGCCCAAATTTACGAATTGCCGACATATATGGCCGATAGGAAGCCAGCAGAGCCCGGTCGATTGATAAAATGATGAACGCCCAAACCGTAGCCACGGAGTAGATTACGGCATTGTTATCCGTGAGAGTGGAAAGTGCGTAAGCACTGGCAATAAAAGCGAAAGCACAGGGAACTAAAACCGTGCAACCGAAGGCGACGTACTTGCGCTGCTCCCAATTGGGGCATTGCTCCAAGGTCTCCGTTCCCGCACCCGATAACCAAAAAAATACCCGCTTCATGGTGGATGATTTCATACTGTAATGCTATACGAGGCAAGAAAGATCTTTATTCGATATTTTTCTGCGGAGTTTCTTTAATTTTTCCTCGATAGTAAGTTTTCTTTGCGAAGCTGACGTACGCAGTGTGGCGCGCTTATGTAGAGGAAATCTATCGACACTACGGAGTTCACTCCTACGTAGACAAATAAAGCGGTTTTCCATCGGCAACGGCGAGGATTGACCTCGGGCTCCCATCTTCCCCCCTAATTTGGAAGGGTGACGGATTCGTGTAAAATTGTTTCGATTCACTTTAGCACTTGTCTCTATGAATTTTACCGCGCATTCTCATCTACCACATTTGACTCCATGAAATACATCAAACTACAATCCTTGATCCTTCCTTTCCTTGTTACTGCTAAAATAAGCCACGCTGCAGTGATCGTGAACGGCTCATTTGAAGATCCCGTTGTAACTGTAGGCTCGTATGAAGCATACGGACATGCCTCTACGTCCATCACAGGCTGGACTGTGATTAACCAAACCGCCATTGTATCTGGATCAGCTTCGGAAGGCGCAATCACTTGGAATGCCCAGATAGGAAACGCCTGGCTTGACCTAACTGGAGAAAACTCCATCACAAGCTATGGCATCACGCAAACGATCAGCACCGACATAGGTCAGGCATATCAGTTGAGCTTTTATGTAGGATCAGTCACTGATGGTGTAAATTACTTCCCTTCAACGGTAGATTTGCAAATCGGCGCAGGAGCAAGAATTGGCTACCACAATCTGAATGCGCCGACGACGAATCTAGATTGGCAACAATTCACGGTGGATTTCACAGCTACGGACTCCTCTACCGCGATTTCTTTCTATAATGGCAATACATCTTACAATAATGTATCAGCACTCGACAATGTATCCATCACAACCATTCCTGAGCCTAGCGTTGCAGGCTTGGCGATTTTATCATTATTCGCGGCAAAATTGATCCGCAGACGCCAATCAGACTGAAGGTCTCAACCTCAGAACACACTTTGGCACACAAAAATCGATGAAAATTCGGTATTTCAGGTATCTTCGCGCGGATACAGCGGCATTCTACTTTGTGTTTTTTGTGTCTTTTGTGGTAAAAAGATCCCATTCCATTCACCCAGCGGTTCTCACAAAACCTAGGATGGCATAAAAAACTATACAAATGCCAGTGACAAAACTTTCACCGGCATAAATCGTTCGACAAATGCTAGTGACAAAACTTTCACCGGCATAAATCGTTCGACAAATGCTAGTGACAAAACTTTCACCGGCATAAATCGTTTGACAAATGCTAGTGACAAAACTTTCACCGGCATAAATCGTTCGACAAATGCCAGTGACAAAATTTTAACAGGCATAAATCGTTCGACAAATGCCAGTGACAAAATTTTCACGGCGTAAATGATTTGCGCAAATGAGAGTTTTTTTTCCCATGCTTTTGATTTTGCAGATTGATCTGGTCAACCGGGAAATGTGACGCGATTTTCGGACGACTTCGAACGGGCAAAGGATCGGGTTCCTCTGGTGCCGTTGCTGTATCGATAGGTTACATCCTTGTCGGAAATGGCCGTTACGTATGCATTTTCGTAGTCCGTTTCAGACGGCTGAATTGTAGGCAGTTCTAAATAATGATAGATCAGTTCATCATCAATCACCTGCACGAGGAGATAGTTGGAGCAGGGGGCGCAATCATTAGGAACGATCTCTTGAATCAACAAAGAGTTGCCTGTCGCGCTTGCATAAATGGATATAAAATCAGACAGCTTATCATTTGGGCTAGAAAAACTGTCGGAAGACAGAGCACTTTCTAGCACAAGGGAACTGAGATGAGTAAATTTTGCTAATTTTCTCTCGATCCGGTAGCAGGAAAACGAACGATGTTTTTCCTCAGTATTTGCATGAGGGCCAGCTTGAAATGATACCGAAAACGGCGCTACTTTCCATGTGGCTGACGTATTTTTCGGAGCAGCCTGGGGGATCGACGCACAACTGGAAAAAAACAGTAAGGACAGTAGAGAAAATAGGAGATGACGCATAGCAAAGTAGCGTTTTATTTTTTCAGACTATCCTTAATTTCATCAAGCAAGGCAGTGGCGAGTTTGGCAGTCCAGTAGCGAACGGTTTCGGGATCGCGGTGCTCAACCATAACGCGGGCTTTGTTTTCTGTTCCGGAGTAGCGGATGAGATGTCGCCCTTCTTTGCCAAATGCGGTGGCGGCTTCGGCAAGAAGTTTCTGGAAATGGGGAAGGGAATCTAAATCGGGTTTGGCGGGAACGCTGAAGCTTTCCAGCTTTTGCGGGTATTCTTCCATGCAGTCGGCGAGGACATGGAGGGGTGATTTTTCCTCTTGCATCATGCGCAGAACTTGCAAGGCGGAGAGTATGCCGTCGCCTGTGGTGGCGTGGTCGGCAAAGATCAGGTGGCCGGAATTTTCCCCACCGAAGGAATGGTCGTGTTGGCGCAGCGCCTCGATGACTTGTCGATCACCCACGCCGGTGGTGATGACTTCTATGCCGGCGGCGGTCATGGCGGCGTGTAGTCCAAGATTGCTCATCACGGTTACGGCGATGGTGTTGCCGCGGAGTTGGTCGCGTTTTTTTAGGGCAAGGGCGGTGAGTGCCATGATGCGATCTCCGCTGACGACATTGCCTTGCGCATCGGTAAAGATCACGCGGTCGGCATCGCCATCGAAGCTGATGCCGAGATCCGCTTGGTGCTGGGTGACGAGAGCCGCTGCTTGTTCGGGATGGAGGGCACCGCAGTTGGCGTTGATGTTCATGCCGTCTGGCTGAGTCGCCATGGTGATGACTTCGGCGCCGAGTTCGCGAAAAATCAATGGCGCCACGTAGTAAGCGGCTCCATTGCCGCAATCGACGACAATTTTTAATCCGTGCAGTGATACGTTATCGGCGGTGTATTTGGCATATTCGATGTAGCGTCCGCGAGCATCATCAATGCGGGTGGCTTTGCCGATGTGTTTGGCATCGACGTGAGTATCGGGCGATGTGGGATCGAGGATGTATTTTTCGATGGCGAGTTCTAGGTCGTCGTTGAGTTTATAGCCATCGGCGCCGAAGATTTTTAAGCCGTTATCTTCAAAGGGATTATGCGATGCCGTGAGCATGATGCCAGCGGCACAGCCCATAGAAGTGGTAAGGTGAGCGACGGCGGGGGTGGGCATGGGGCCTACGAGAAAGACATCCATGCCGGAGGCAACGAGTCCGCTGGTAAGTGCTGTTTCCAACATGTAGCCGGAAATGCGGGTGTCTTTGCCGATGATCACTCGCTGGCGTGGCTTTTCTGGATTGGCGAGAACGTGGGTAATCGCTTTCCCTGCGCGCAAGGCAATTTCAGGCGTGATCGGGTATTGGTTGGCGGTGCCACGTATGCCATCAGTGCCGAAGAGTTTCATGATGGGGAGTTTATAAACGTAAATTCCATCATTGCCCAATGGAAACTGTATAAATCATTCTGAGGATGCTGCTATGCGGAAGTGTTATTTTTCCACGAGTCGAAGGATCAGTTGATCATCCCCGGCAGCGGCCCAGACGTGGCGGAGGAAGTCCGCAGGATGGATGTTGCCGTTTTTTTCGAGAAAATTACGATCGCCGCCACAGCCGTACATGATGTCAGGATCTAATTCCCCGCGGAGTTTGGCTTTCGCTTTTGCGAGAATGCGCGGCAAGTAACTGATGCCACCGAGTGTATCGCCAAATGTGGGCAGATCGGCGGGCATGAGGCGTGCGGGCGAAGGTATGCTGCCCTGAACAACCAGAAAATAATCGCGGCGAACGGCGGCGATGAGCAATGCGGTTTCGGGACTGGGCGCGCCGTAATCATTGAGGTCTTCGACGAAATCGTAAAATTCGCGTTCGCCGTAGCCGATCGACGCAAGAAATGCTTGATCGGCATCGGAGTAATAACTGGCGAAATTTTTATCGCCTGCGGCATGAAGTGCTAGGCATTTGGCATGGAGTGTTAAGAAGGTTTTGTCCCACATAGGATTTTTGATCGATTAAATGGTTGAAGTTGTTTGTTCGTGAAGCGATTTGAGAATGTGATTAGGAATTGGTGTGGGATCTGGGTATTCGTAGATTTCCTTTTTGTAATTGCGCAGGATCACACGTCCGTGTTGCTGGCTGACGATGTAATCGGGATTAATGGGGATTTTCCCACCTCCGCCAGGGCCATCGATGACGTATTGGGGGATGCCATAACCGGTTGTGTGGCCACGGAGTTGCTCCATAATATCGATGCCCTGCCCTAGCGGAGTTCTCAGGTGAGATGACCCTTGAATGAGATCGCATTGGTAGAGGTAATACGGTCTCACACGGCAGATGAGCAGTTTATGCAATAGGGCTCGCATGATTTCGGGATCGTCATTTACGCCTTTGAGGAGGACGGATTGATTGCCCATGGGAATGCCCGCATCGGCCAGGCGATTGAGCGCGGATTGTACCTCGGTAGTGATTTCCTTTGGGTGATTGGTATGAATGGAAATGAAGAGCGGATGGTATTTCCGCAGCATTTCGCAAAGTTTGGGGGTAATCCGTTGCGGCAGGAATAGGGGAATGCGCGAACCGATGCGAATGAACTGGATGTGGGGGATGGCGTATAGGCGGGAGAGAATGCGTTCCAGACGATCATCCGATAGAAGCAGCGGATCGCCGCCGGAGAGCAGGACATCGCGGACTTGTGGCGTGCGCTCTAGGTATTGAAAAACCGCTTCCCATTGGATTTCCAGTTGTTGGTCGCCCACGCCAGAAACGACGCGTGAGCGTGTGCAGTAACGGCAATAAGAAGCACAACGGTCAGTAACGAGAAATAAAACACGATCGGGATACCGATGCACGAGTCCAGGCACGGGCATGTGTTGATCTTCTCCGCAAGGATCAGCGAGTTCTTCGGGTGCCGTCCATGCCTCTTCCATCCGCGGGATGACTTGGCGGCGAATCGGGCAGGCTGGATTTTTCCGATCGATGATTGAGAAAAATTGTGGCGTAATGGACATGGCAAGTTTGTTGCCAGCAAGCAGAACACCAGCTCGCTCTTCGGGCGTAAGCGTCATTTTTTCTTCGAGAGACGAAAGAGAATTGATGCGGTTTTTGAGCTGCCATTTTGCATCGTTCCATTCATCGTTCGTTACATCAGGCCAAAGGTTGCGCGGCGCAGGCTGGAATGTAATGAGTGATTCGTATTGATTATCCATTTCGTCCGGCAAAAATAATGGCATTTTCTATGATGTCAAATCACCAATGAAGGGGTGAGAGGGCGATGCACGTCTAGTGGTCATGTGAAATTTCTACTTGTTGCCGATGAAGGTGTTGGACTACGTTCTCGCCGCAATGATCTATTTTGTTTTTCTGATCGTTATAGGATTAGTATTACTCGTGGTGGGAGCGGATCTTTTAGTGAAGGGGGCGGCACGATTGGCTTTATCATTTGGGGTATCATCGCTAGTGGTGGGCTTAACGGTGGTGGCCTTTGGCACGAGTGCGCCAGAAATGAGTGTGAGTGTGATGTCGGCTTATAATGGCCAATCGGAGATGGCGGTAGGAAACATCGTAGGGAGTAATATTTTTAACGTGCTATTTATTTTGGGTCTGGCTGCCATGATTGCGCCGTTGGTGATTTCTAAGCAACTCGTGCGACTTGATGTGCCAGTGATGATTGGTGCGTCGGGCTTGCTGTATCTCATTTGTCGCGATGGCGTGATTTCGCGCGTCGATGGCATGATCTTGTTTGCCTGTGGTGTGGCCTATACCTGCTGGCTAATTCAGATGAGCCGCAAGGCATCGAATCAACTGCCCCCACGAGAAAGCGAAGAGAAACCGGGGAAGAAAAAAGGTGGAAATTGGATGAATCTGTTGCTGATTGCAGTGGGCTTAGTGTTGCTCGTTTTGGGTTCAAAATATCTCGTGCAAGGTGCGATCGCCATTGCCAAGCAGTTTGGCATTAGCGAGGCAATTATCGGTCTAACGATTGTAGCAGCGGGAACGTCATTGCCAGAAGTGGCGACTTCTTTGATGGCGACGATCAAAGGCGAGCGAGACATTGCGGTGGGAAATGTGGTGGGGAGTAATACGTTTAATATTTTTTCTGTTGCAGGTCTGTCAGCCTGTGTTGCTCCTAGCGGGCTCACCGTCGCGCAGCCGATCTTGTTTTTCGACATTCCGTTTATGGTGGTGGTCGCGGTGGTTTGCTTGCCGCTGTTTGTAACCGGTTTGCGACTAGAACGATGGAACGGGGCATTGTTCTTGTTTTACTACATCGCCTACACCGTTTATTTGATTTTAGCCGCGCAGCAACATGACGGGCTGAGCACCTTTAGCACGATGATGTTTCGCTTTGTCGCTCCATTGACTGCGGTAATGATTCTGGTGCCGTTGTTGTTAGAGTGGGAAAAATACCGGGGAAGAAACGGCACAGAAAGCTAGGAAGCGTGACGCAGAGCTTGCGTAGTTAGGATTTTGGATGAATGAGGAAGACGATTTCACCCTTGGGGGGGTGGGCCGAAAACCAATGGTAGAGGGCGGTGGCGGTGGCGCGGTGGAAGGTTTCGAATTTTTTTGTTAGTTCGCGAGCGACACAGCAATGCGTTTCTGGGGCTTGTTGGTGGAGGATTTCCAAGGTAGATAAAAGCCGATGGGGGGACTCAAAGAAGATGTGGGTGACGGGGGCGGCGGCGGCATCTAGCAAGACTTGGGCGCGGCGGCCTTTTTTGATGGGAAGAAAACCGCCAAAGGTGAAGGAATGGCAGGGGAATCCTGAGCCGATGAGGGCATTAAGAATGGCGGATGGCCCGGGGAGGACGTGATAGGGAATTTGCTCTTTGATGCAGTGCTGAATGAGGCGGTAGCCAGGATCAGAAATGCCAGGCATGCCGGCATCAGTAATGACGGCTAGACATTCACCAGCTTGGAGCATGCTGATGATTTCAGGAATACGGCGTTGTTCGTTGTGCTCGTGGAGGGAAATGAGCGGCTTATGGATGCCGTGGTGTTGGAGCAGCGGCGAGGAGTGGCGCGTGTCTTCACAGGCGATGCGATCGACGTGTCGCAGCACATTGATGGCGTGAAGAGTGATGTCATCGCGGTGGCCGATGGGGGTGGGCACGAGGTAAATCGTTCCCGGTGTGACGGGGAGCGGTGGATCGGTTTGCTCCATGAGGAAGAGTGGAAAAGCGGAGTTAGTAGTCGTCGGTTAAACGACCAATGATTTGTTTGCAGGCTCGCTGCATGGCATCGGGCAAGGCATTATTGCGGGCGGTTTGTTGGTTGGCATCGATGGCGAAGCGGGAAGTGCCACGGGAAATGCCGGATTTGATCACTTTGATCGGGTTTTTCGCATCGATAAGTTCCCAGGATAAGGTGACGGTATTTTGCATTTCCTCGGAGCGCAGGGTATCGAGACGTGTGGCGCGGACTTGATTGTAGGAAATATTAGCGAGTTTACCACGGAGGATGGCGTCTGCTCCATCGATGCCGGATAAAACGTAGGTACCATCCAGAAGAATGGCATCCGTCATCGAGTTGGTGGCGATGGATTCGCCGCGGATGGTGATGGTTTCATTCTCGAAAAGCGGCACATGGATGCGTTGAACATTTTTCATGGCAGCAGGTTTTGATCTCCCTTGGATGCTGTAACCCGCGCAGGAGTTGAGCGCTGCGGCGCAGAGAATTGTGATGCCGAGATGGAAGATGAATGAATGGCGAGTCATGAAATCGGGTGGGCTATTTGAGCTTTTCTAGGGCGGCTTTTGCTTGGTCGTGAAGTGAGCCGGAGCCATGTTTTTTCATGACTTCTTGGTAGTAAAATCGAGCGGATTCGATGTCGCCTTTGCGTTGGTAGAATTTGGCAACATCGAGGGAGCGTTGCACGTCTTGATTTTTCAGCAAGTCGAGTTGTTTTTTTACCTCAGCGGTGCGGGGTTTGTCGGGGAAAAAGTTGAGATAGTCATCGAAGACTTCGCGGGCGCGGTCGAGGTTGCCACTGTCTTGGTTGCCTTTGCGGGCTTCTTCGAGGAGAATCATGCCAGTGCGGTATTGGGCTTCGTGCGCTTGGCTATCGTCCGGCCAATCTTCTACGAGTTTTTTGTATTCCTTGATGGCGAGGGGAATTTTTTCATGTTGTTGATAGATTTCCGCGATACGAAATTGAGCTCGTGCGGCGTTTTTCGATTGTGGAGCCGAATCGCGCAGGGTTTCGAGGATTTTGATCATGTCAGAGTAATCGACATTTCGAGAGAAAATGAGACCGGTTTTGATTCGACCAGCGAAGGCATCTTCGGCGATGGCATTTTCGCGAGCGAGTGCTTGCGAGTAGAGTCCGCTATTTTGGTATCGATTTACGACATCGCTATAGGCGGTGAAGGCTTCGAGTGGTTTGCCGAGTTGCTCTTGGAGTTGTGCTTGGCGGAAGCGTGCGGCGGCGGCATCGTGCGCGGTGGGGTAGCGATCTGCCATTTTTTTGTAGAGGGCGCAGGCTTTTTTGCTTTTTCCTGCTTGGTCAGCCGTTTGGGCGTACTGGTAGAGTTCGTGTGCTCGACCGCTGGAAGCATTGACGAGGCCTAAGAGTGGAGGGGTATCATCGGTATCATTTCCACATGAAATGAGGGCGAATGAGCTAATGAAGGCGGAAAATAGAGCGAGGCGAGGTAGATGAATCATCTGAGGAATAGGTAGGGATTACGATAGGGAAGAGAGTTCTTTGGAGCGTTGCGTGGCGGCGGATACGGCTTCATGGAGGGCATGGCGGAGGCCGTTTTTTTCTAAGGCGGCAATGGCGGCAATGGTAGTGCCAGCGGGTGAGGCTACCATATCGCGCAGGGCGGCGGGATGCATTCCTGTTTCGAGGACCATGGCGGCGGCACCGAGGATGGTTTGGGCGGCGAGTTCGAGGGATTTTTGACGAGATAGGCCTTGTTTTACACCTGCATCGGCGAGAGCTTCAATGACCATGAATCCGTAGGCTGGGCCAGAGCCTGATAGTCCGGTGACGGCATCGAGCAGGGATTCAGATACCTCGGTAGCAATGCCTACGGCGGCGAGGATGGTATGAGTGATTTTTTGATCATCGGGCGTGGCGAGTGTGCCGAGACAGTAGGCGGATGCGCCTTTTCCGACCAAGGCGGGAGTATTCGGCATGGTGCGAATGACGCGGGCATTTTCGGGAAGCAATTTTTCTAAGCGCGAAAGCGTGACACCAGCGGCGAGTGAAATGACGAGTGCGGGGCGTCCGGCGAGTGCATGTGTGAGCGATTCGCAGGCGGTGGCAATATCTTGCGGCTTAGTGGCGAGGAGAAATGTGTCACAATTTTCCGCAAGCTGAAGGAAGGAAGTCGCATGGTGGGCTTTGGTGCTGGCGGAAAACGCGACGGTTGCTGCATCGATGGCATCGATACCCCAAACGTTTTGTGGCAACAGCACATTACAACGAATGGCGCCACTAACTAATGCTGTGCCCATTTTCCCACATCCAATCACGCCTAAGTGCATGCGGCGAGTATAGGCAATGAAGCTGGTGAGATGCGAGCGATTTTTCTTGGTTTACGGTATTTTTCATGCCATGAGCGGGCATGCGCTATCTGCTCGTTTTCTTCTGTTTTTTGACATTCCTCCCTGCAAATGAAGATTTTCAGCTGGCCGATGTCAAATTGTCGCGGCTTAGTAAGCTCAACGCACCGGAGATGAGGGAATTTCCTGGTGGCATTGAGATGGCCATTTCCACGAATCATCCCGAGGCGCAGAAGCATGTGCTGCAAGGTTTGAACTTGATTCATGGCGGATGGGATTTCGAGGCCTATCGACATTTTTTAGCGGCGATTGAAAAAGATCCGGATTGTTTGATGGCATTTTTCGGCATGGCCTTTGCCACGCAAGGCGACGGCGATGAATTTACCAAGGCGCGGATTACGGCCATTGATCGATCACTGGTATTAGCACAAGCAGGCGCGGGAACGCCGTTAGAGCGAGGGTATGTTCATGGGCTGCACACATTGGTAAGTAAAGGTCCGCAACAGGCGGCGGAGGCATTTGCTAGCGTAGCCGCGAAATTTCCTAACGACCCGCAACTCCGATTATTTGAGGCTTATTTCTTACGCAGCGGATTCGATGAGAGCGGCACACCGTCTGCTGGTCAG
This sequence comes from Akkermansia muciniphila, assembly GCA_945862285.1. Classification (GTDB taxonomy): domain Bacteria; phylum Verrucomicrobiota; class Verrucomicrobiia; order Verrucomicrobiales; family Akkermansiaceae; genus UBA956. The sequence goes on from CAMAYN010000019.1 coordinate 14,545, forward strand.
GAACTTGCGCAGAAAAAAATTAACGATCTTCTCGCGAAAAACCCTGAGTCTCTGTTGTTTCGTAATTCGTGGTTGGTGATTCGCGCCGAAAATCCTTTTCCTGCCGAAAATGATATGGCGATGGCTCGTGAGGTCGCGGCAGCGATGCCAGATTTTCCTCCAATTCATCATTTGTTAGGTCATTACGAATGGCGTAGTGGAAATTTTTCGAATGCGTCAGCCGCATTTTCAAAGACCAGTGATCTTTATCACGCGTGGATGAAAAAATCGGAATTGGGTATCGTCGATTGCCCAGAGTGGATTCGTTCAGAGAGCTATCGCGCGGTGGCTCTTAGCAGTGCTGGTAAATTGGACGATGCCATGAATATCGCGAGTGCCTTGCAAAAATTAGCCATTCCAGAGAAAGAAATCGGCTCGGCTGGTGCGCGAATGATTGCTTGGGAAGGGCGCACACTCGCGGCACGACTCTACCATCGATTTACCGATAAAGCTTCGATACAAAATGCTCTGGATTCCTTACCCAAACCCCAAGAGGTGAATCGATTGATGAAGAGCACCAAAGCGGGATCACTCTATCAAGCACTAACCTTGTACTTTGAGGGGATGAAATCAGTCACAGGCGGAGACTTCAAGCGTGCGGAAGAAATTTCTCAGTTGATGAATTTGCATGGGAATCAGATGACAGCCCTACGCAAAGAAGCGATACAGTTGGGTGAAATTTCTCATTTCGCCCGAGCGTTTCGCGGATTGGAGATCATCACTGCGGAGCTAAAGGGCAATACCGTCCAGCGCAAAGAAAAAGGAAAATCGACCGCCTACAACTGGTATTCGGGAGCTGTTGATCGGCAAAACCCTGCCAGCAGAATGATGCCGCCGCTTTTTTTACTACCGATGCAAATCAAAGTGGGGCAATATTTTCATCAGCTAAAAGAGTATGATGATGCCTTAGAGGCCTACGAAGATGGTCTGAAGCGATGGCCGAATGATCTGCTTTTGCTCGATGCGCAGCGAATAACTCTGGTCGAAAAGGGCGATGCCGCAACTGCTTTAGAAGTGCGGTTAAAAATCGAAGCGATCAAAGCAAAGAAATAATCGGCATCAGCCTTCGCGTAAGCGTCGGGCTTTTTCCTCCAATAAACTTCTGACCGCCACAATCACGATCACGCTCGAAATAATGGCAGTGATCATTTCAAAAATAGCGACCAAGGGTTGTCCCGATTTGGCGACGATTGATTCGATCCAACGCGGGAAGTTCCACCATGAGCGACAGGCGGCAAGTAGGGCGACGACCGCACCGCCAATCATCCCATGCCAGTAACTTTGGCAAGTGTAGGCCGCACAAATGAGCCATGCTCCACCAATCGTTACGGCACCTTTGAAAAAGCCTAGCGCGAGGGATTTATCTGCCACGTTGAGTAAAATGACTACTCCCATGGCGATCATGATCAGCCCCGCAACGATGAGTCCCACTCGCATGATTCGCATTAGATTCTTTCAAGAATGGCTTGTGCCATGCCTTTGGTATCGACGCGAGTTTCGCCAGCAGCGCTAGTCGCAATGTCACCCGTGCGGAAGCCATCGCGAATCGTTGCCGCTACGGCCTCTTCAATCGCATCAGCCGCGACATTTTCTCCTAATGAATAGCGCAGCAGCATGGCGACACTAAGGATTTGCGCAATCGGATTCGCAATCCCTTTTCCGGCAATGTCCGGTGCCGATCCGCCCGATGGCTCATACATGCCAAAGTAAAGCCCTTTGTCATTTTTCGAGCCTAACGAAGCAGAAGGTAGCATGCCGAGCGAACCAGAGATCATGGCCATCTCATCGCTCAGAATATCGCCAAATAAATTCTCCGTGACTAGCACATCGAAGTCCGATGGTCGCTTCACGAGTTGCATCGCGGCATTGTCCACATACATGTGCGATAAAGCAACATCAGGAAATTCCTTGCCGATTTCAACGGCGGTCTCTCTCCATAAAACGGAAGACGCTAGCACATTCGCTTTATCTACCGAGCAAACACGTCGATCACGGCCTTGCGCAGCGGTGAAGGCCACGCGGAGAATGCGCTCGATTTCCGATTTTTTGTAAATCATCGTATCGAATGCCACAGACTCGCCATCTTCCTCTTTGCGGCCTTTGGGTTGGCCAAAATAAATCCCGCCAGTGAGTTCGCGCACACACAACACGTTGAATCCGTTAGGAATCAGCTCGTTCTTTACAGGCGATGCATGAATCAATGCAGGCAAGCAAACGCCGGGACGCAAGTTGGCAAAAAGTCCAAAATGCTTGCGCAACGGCAGCAACGCACCGCGCTCCGGTTGGATGTCGGGCGGTAAATTTTCCCACTTCGGGCCGCCTACGGAGCCGAAGAGGATCGCGTCTGCTTCTTCCGAGGCCTTGACGGTCTCTGGTGGCAGTGGATGTCCTGTGGCATCAATGGCCGCACCGCCTACGAGTTGTGTGCTTTTTTCGATAGTAAAAGAAAATTTTTCCGCCACAGCATCTAACACAATCAGTGCCACATCCATCACTTCCGGGCCGATTCCATCTCCGGCTAATACAGTAATTTTATAACTCATTTCTTTTTTTAGGGTAAAAAATTTAGCAAGATAGGGGAGCGCAAAGTCGTAACAAATCTTGATCGAGGTGATACTTCGAACTTGTCACCGTTTCGATAGGGACAGATCCAAAGGCACCATTAGCGAAAGTCATGATCGCATTGGTTTGTCCAGATTTTAAGGATTCCACAGCAGCAACGGCGAATTTGTATGCCATGATGCGATCATAAACTGATGGCGATCCTCCGCGTTGCACGTGGCCTAACACCGTTAATCGTGCATCCAGCCCCATTGTTTCCGACAACCATCTCGTAAAGTGATCAGACATCCGTGCGCCTTCCGCAACAATGGCCAGCACGTAGCGGCGTCCGTTGTTTTTCTCCTCCATCAATCGCGCACCGATTTTATCCAAATCATACGGAAGCTCGGGAATGAGGCAAACTTCCGCACCACAGGCAAGAGCGCTCACCATCGCCAAATAGCCACAGTGACGCCCCATCACTTCTACTACGAAGGCGCGGGAAAATGATGTTGCGGTATCGCGAATGGAATCAACCGCTTGGCGAATTTGATTCAATGCGGTATCCACACCTAAGCAATATTCGGTCCCAGGAATATCATTGTCAATTGTTGCTGGAATGCCCGCGAAGGGCACTTTGAAATCATGGTAAAATTGGTTCAATGCACTAAACGAACCATCGCCGCCGATGACGATCATTTGGCCAATGCCGCGCTTCTGCAAATTATCATAGGCCTGTTGGCGATATTCTAACTGAAAAAATCTTTTCGAGCGCGAGGAACGCAGCACCGTGCCTCCTCGATGGAGAATACCGGATGTTTTATCCCGATCTGCTGGAACAATATGATCATCGATCAAACCTCTGAGTCCATCATAGATCAAATACGGTTCATATCCTTGCTTGCGAGCATACTCGACACAGCATTTGACAGCGGGATTCATACCGGCACTGTCTCCGCCCGATGTCATAATGGCGATTCCTTGGGTCATCTGCGGCGGAAAATATCCACTACCACCATGATAGCAAGCCGATTTGCATATTTTTCTTTTCTGAAAGTCGCGCATATCAGATAGCCTCTGCGTATGCGAATTAAGCTCACACTCGCCTACGATGGCAGAGTCTTCGAAGGATCTCAGTCACAAGTCGGAGGAAATACCGTGCAGGATCACCTCGAACGTGCCATCGAAGCCACGGCAAAACAAGCCATCCGCATGCAACTCGCCGGACGCACCGATGCCGGCGTGCATGCCATGGCACAAACAGCACACTTTGATGCCCCTGAAACCCTCAACATGAATCCCTACAATTGGGTTCCCGCATTAAATAGCAAGCTCCCTCCCGCCATACGCGTGATGAATAGCGAGGAAGTGCCCGCTGATTTTCATGCGCGCTATTCTGCCAAAGGAAAAGTGTACATCTATCGGCTTTGCACCTTGCCTGTGCTCCCGCCCTTACTCCATGGACTGGTCTGGCACGTGCCAAAACTCTTTGATCGCTCGGTCATGGAGCAAGCGCTCGCCGCTTACGTCGGACGTCACGATTTCCGCTACTTTGCTGCCGTGCGGGGCAATGAAACAGAGGAGTCAGATTTCCATCGCACGATTCATTCCTGCACTCTCAACGCGCAGGATGATGGCTATGAAATCACCTACATCGGCGATGGTTTCTTTTACAAAATGATCCGACTCCTAACCGGTGCCGCGCTCGCCTGTGCCCAGGGGAAAATGGAAATCTCTCAACTGGAAAAATGGATTTCTGCCGAGGGTCTTACCTTTCGCGATACATGTTCCCATTGCGCCCCCGCCGATGGATTAACCTTAGAAAAAGTCATCTACTAGCTTGACACAATTCAGCCAGATTTGTTCATTTGCGCAGCTACCATGACGGGCGAACGCAAAATCATCCTCTCCGCTCAGGAGGCATTGAAACAGTTTTTCGGCTTCGATCAATTTCTCGATGGCCAAGAAGAAGTCGTCGCGAACATTCTCGCGGGTAGAGATGGCCTCGTCGTCATGCCCACAGGGGGCGGAAAATCGCTGTGCTACCAACTCCCCGCTCTCTGCCTAGAAGGTGTCACCCTTGTCGTTAGTCCCTTGATTGCGCTGATGAAAGACCAGGTCGATGCCTTGGTTAATAAAGGCATTGCCGCGACGATGATCAATTCCACGCTGACGTGGGAAGAGCAAAAAGAACGTCTGCGCGGCATTCGCGATGGTACATGGAAACTCGTTTATGTCGCCCCCGAACGATTCCGCGCCGAGAGTTTCCTTAATGCCCTCGAAGGCGCAAAAATCGAACTTTTCGCCGTCGATGAAGCCCACTGCCTCAGTCAATGGGGGCACGACTTCCGTCCGGATTACCTTCGCCTCGGCAAGGCACTCGAAAAAATTGGCCGCCCGCAATGCGTCGCCCTCACCGCCACCGCCACGCCAATCGTGCGCGAGGACATCACCAGCGTATTGCAGTTGCGCGATCACTTTGAAATGGTCAGCGGCTTTTCCCGCCCGAATCTTTCTCTCAACATTACCTCCACGGAAAATGTTCTAACCAAAGAAGAGCGCATGAAGGCGATCATCACCGCTCATCGCACCGGCATCGTCTATTGTGCGACGCGGAAAAAAGTCGATGCCGTTTCTGAAACCCTGCATAGCTGGGGGATCAAATGCGTTGCCTACCACGGCGGCATGAGCGATGACGAACGCGCCCGCGCCCAAGATATTTTTATTAGCCGCCGCGCCGATGTCGCCGTCGCTACCAACGCCTTTGGCATGGGCATTGACCGCGCCGATGTCCGCTTCGTCATTCATTACGAAGTCCCGGGCAGCATCGAGGCCTACTACCAAGAAGCAGGACGCGCCGGGCGCGATGGCGAGAGTGCCTACTGCGAACTTTTATTCAACTACGCCGATACCCGAACGCAGGAATTTTTTATCGATGGCGCCAATCCCAGCGTTGAGGACATACGGGCGATTTACGAATACCTCCTCAACGAGGCCAATCAAGAGCATGAGATCACCCGCACCATCGACGAAATCTCAGAAGGAGCGGAAATGAAAAACTCCATGACGGTGAGTAGTGCGCTCACTCTTCTGGGCAAAGCAGGATACATCGAACGCTACGACATTCCCGGCAAACGCATGCGCGGCACCCGCCTCCTGCGGCCCGATGTTTTTGCACGAGGGCTAAAAATCGATGAAGAAGCCATCCGCGAAAAAGATCGACGCGATCGCGAAAAACTCAAAGCCATGGTGCAAATGTGTTACTCCCACACCTGCCGGCAAGAATGGATTCTCGAATACTTCGGCGAGGACGATGCGGAACCATGTGGCAACTGCGATGTTTGTCGCAGTGGCACGGCGGGAGAATCGCGCGCTGCGACCACAGATGAAGATCTCGTCGTGCGGAAAATCCTCAGCGGCGTCGCCCGCATGTCGCGAAAGACTCCAACCGGCTGGGAAGGTCGCTTTGGCAAAGGAAAAATCCTGCTCATGCTCACCGGCAGTAAATCGCAAGAAATCCTCCAAGCAAAACTCCACACCCTCACCACCTACGGCATCCTCAAGGCCGAAGGCAGCGGCTACGTCAGTGCCATTATGCGCGCACTCATGGACGCCAACTTGATCGTGACCCAGCAAGGCGAGTTCCCCGTCGTGACTCTTTCCGAGCGCGGCGAAAAAGTGATGAAAGGCAGCGCCACTTACAAACTCGTCTGGCCGAAATCGCGTCAAGCCGCGCCCGTGGAACTCAAAGACGCCGGCTTCGATCCACAAATTTACACCAAACTCCGCGACCTGCGCGCCAAGATCGCCAACGCCGAATCCGTGCCAGCCTACTGCATTTTATCGAACAAAACCCTCGAAGCCCTCTGCCGCTACCGCCCGACCAACGCCGATGAATTACTCGCCGTCCCGGGCATCGGCGCCGTAAAAGCGCAACGCTACGGACGCGCCTTTCTGGATGCGCTGCGCTAAATTGGCAATACCCAAGCGGCGTCCAGAGCGTCCAGCCTGTGCATGGAAAATTCGCGTTAGGGTTTATCAAAAAAACAAAATTCATAAGCAATTGTGCAAAAATCAAATGCCAATGTTAAAAGATCAAATGCCAATCCCAAGAGTTCAAATGCCAATCCCAAGAGTTCAAATGCCAATCCCAAGAGTTCAAATGCCATTCCCAAAAGATCAAATGCCATTTCCAAAAGATCAAATGCCATTTCCAAAAGATCAAATGCCATTCTCAAAAGTTCAAATGCCATTCCCAAAAGTTCACTAGCTTACTTGAAGTTCAAGTGGTGATAAATGGCTCGCAATAGATAGCAAAATTTTTTAGCAGCTTGGGTCGATATTACGCCAAATCATTCTGGCTGAATGCTGCTATGGATTAAATGCTGCAAATTGGCGTTTTTTCACAGTTCATGCTCGGAAATAGGAATGATTTTCATAAGCGACTTCTGTAATCCATCTTTAATATCTTGTTGCCATGGATTGGAATCACGACGCGCTCCATTCTGCCTTCCATAGTGTAAATGTGATGGCTGCCGTTTACTCTCGCCAAGACCCAACCTTTCTCCTCTGCCAGCTTGGCATCCTCTTGCCTGTCACAGCCTTCATATCGCCAGCTCAAGGATCTGTTGATCTTTTGTCGATCGTAACTCCTCCTGTCCGGCCGCAAGCCATCCCTCAATTGCCTCTCGTAAATTCAATTCCAGTTCCTCTTTAGTGTCGCCCTGTGTGACGCACCCTGGCAAGGCGGGAACTTCAGCCCAGTAACCACCTTCTTCTGCAACATGGAGAATCGCTTTGAATTTCATGGGATGATACGTATCGCAGCACGGCGTAGAATAAAAGCAATTTTTTGTGACTACGTGAAGATATTAAAAAAACAACATGCACACACATGGAGAGCAAAGAGATCACCAAGCAGCTTGATGCATCAAGTCCTGCGTCTTGTGTCCTTGCTCCTCTATTGCTTCTGCGGAAATGCTTTGTCGATCATTCCGGCGGAGACCGGGTAGGGGCGGAAGGCTTGGCGGAAGGCTTCGCGCTCGATTGGGGGAAGATTGGGCCACAGATTTTGCCGTTCTTGGGGATCGCTGTCGATGTTGTAGAGGTCTTCGAGCGGTGTTTTGCCACTGGTGCGCAGCATGTAGTGCATGGGGCCGATGACGGAACTGAGGCCGATCACGCTGGGCATGATTTCATCGGTATTGGTGATGAGGATGGGGCGGTTCGCGTCGATGGGACGGAAGAGGCTGCTGCCGAGCATGGAGCGGGTGTGCGAGGTAAGTTCGGGGTGATCCCAGGCGCCGATGGCATCGAGGATGGTGGGGAGGATGTCGAGGTTTTGGGTGTTGCGAGTGAGGTTTTCGCGTAGGGCTTGGAGGTCGCGCGATTTGGTGATTTGCTCGGGTAGCAGCAACCAGAGGGGGACGGTGATGGTCTCGGTGAAGTGGCAGTAGAAGTGCGCGGTGTAGCCGTGTTCGTTAAATGCCTCGCCGTGGTCCGAGGCGAAAATGATCAGGGTGTTTGCGAATTGATTGTTGGCTTTTAGGGCATCGATGATGCGCTGGGTGTGGGTGTCAACTTCGAGGATGGAGTTGTCGTAAAGGTCGCTGGGGGAACCTTGCCATTTTTGATAGGGTGCTGCCGTATTGTAAGGGTAGTGATTGGTGTTGAGGTGGATGACACCGAGGAAGGGTTGGGGATTTTGGGCGCGGGCGTTGAAGTGGGCGATGCTGCGGGCGATGGTGATGTGGTCATCGCAGCCCATGTCGCGGTAGTGGGGGAGGTTTTCTTGGCGCATGTCCCATGTGTGGTCGGGCGGGGGAGTGGTGATGAATTTTCCGAGGCCAAGCCAGTCGAGATGATGGGAGCTGTGGTAGAAGCTGTGCATTTGGGCGGCTTTGGCCCATTGCCAGATGTTTGGCGCAGTGATTTTTTGGGCGATGGGTTGGTAGGGGGCGATGCCGTTGAGGATGCTGGGGACGGAGAGCAGGGTGGTGGTGGAGTTGGTGTAGGTGTGATCGAAGCGGAAGAATTGTTGCGGGGAAGTGGCGGCGAGTTGATCGATGAAGGGGGTGGTTTTGCGGTCGTGACCGTAGAGGGAGAGGCGGTTGCGGCGTAGGCTTTCGTTGAGGATGAGCAGGACGTTAATGGGCGGCTGCGGGAGTGTGGTGGTGATGGTGTGGGCTTGGCGCTCGGGGAGGAGGATGGGCTTGGGGTTGATGCCTTTGATTTCGTTTTGCAGATAAACGCCGATGATGAGTGGGGTGCGGGTGAGTGGTAGATAGGTTTGTCCCTGAGAATAGGTGTAAGTCCAGGAAAACCAGAGCGTGACGCAGGCGGTGATAGCGGTCAGGTAGATTGGGCGGCGTGTTTGAGGAGGGGTGAATTTTTTTACTGAAATGTGCGTACCAAAGGCGAGGAGGGCGGTGCCGAGAATAGCTCCGAGGTAATGAAGCCAAGTCGTGGAATCGCGAAACATGATGGCGGCGTTTTCTGTTTCGCAGCGGATGAAGGAGAGGAGAAATAGGTCGGGGAGGTCGCCATTGGCAAAATAAAGGCCGTAGCCGAGGCCGATGGTGATGATCTGTAAGCCGCTGGTGGCGATGATAAGCAGAAGGTAGCGGTATTTTTTTTGTTTTTTAAGGAAATGGCAAAATAGTGACCAAAGGCTAGCGATCAGGAAGAAGGAGGCGAGGTAGCAATTCCAGTCGAAGAACGAAAATGTGGCGATGATCCGTGCCCGCAGTGCGAGGTCGGCAAAGAGCATCAGTAAGGGCCATACAATGACCAAAATTATGCGGCGGATGGGGGAGTGTTCGCGTGGCATGGATTCATTTCCCTGGCTGTTGTTGCAACCATTCTGCTGCTTGTTTCGCAAAGTAGGTGAGAATGATGTCGGCACCGGCGCGTTTGATGCCGATGAGCGATTCCATGACGGTGGCGCGGAGGTCGAGCCAGCCAGCGGCGCAGGCACTCTGGATCATGAGGTATTCGCCACTGACTTGGTAGGCGGCGATGGGAAGTGAGGTGTTTTGGCGGGCGAGGGCGATGATGTCGAGGTAGGGACCTGCGGGTTTGATCATGAGCATGTCGGCGCCTTCGGATTCGTCGAGAGTGAGTTCGCGGAGCGCCTCGCGGGCGTTGGCGGGATCCATTTGGTAGGTTTTTTTGTCGCCCTCTTTGGGCGCGGAGTCGAGCGCGCCGCGGAAGGGGCCGTAGTAGGCCGAGGCGTATTTGGCGCTGTAGCTGAGAATGGAGACGTGGGTGTAACCGGCATCGTCGAGGGCGTGGCGAATGGCGGCGATGCGGCCATCCATCATGTCGCTGGGGGAAACGATGTCGGCACCGGCGGCGGCGTGGCAGAGGGCTTGTTGGCAGAGGACGTGGACGGTTTCGTCGTTGAGGATTTCGAGGTTGCCGTTGGGGTGTTTTTTGACGAGGCCGTCGTGTCCGTCGGAGTTATAGGGATCGAGAGCGACATCGGTGATGACGATGAGGTGGGGGCAGGCGTGTTTGATGGCGGCGACGACGCGTGGGATGAGGCCATTAGGGTTGAAGCATTCGGCGGCGTCGGCGGTTTTCAGGTGATCGGGGATTTTGGGAAAGAGGACGATGGCGGGGATGCCGAGTTTTTCGATTTCGATGGCTTCGTTGACGATGTCTTTCTCACTCCAGCGGGTGATGCCGGGCATGGAGGCGATAGGAGTATTTTCCTCGCCGTCTTGGAGAAAGAGTGGCTGCACGAAGTCGGCGGCGGATAGGGAGGTTTCGCGGATCATGGCACGGATGCCTGCGCTTTTCCGATTGCGGCGAGGTCGGATGGGGATCTTCATACGTGAGCTGATTCGTTCGGGGTTAATTGGTAGGTTTCTTTGCCGTCTTTCATAAGCCAGCCTTGGGCGGCGAGGGCGTTACGGAGTTCATCGGATCGCGCCCAATCTTTCGCACTACGGGCGGCCCAGCGTTCTTCGGCGAGGACGCGGATTGCTTCGGGGATGACAATTTCTTGATTGCAGGGCGGTAGTGTGAGGCCGAGAGCTTTGAGAATGCGGTTGAATGCAGCGAGGGCGGAAGTGGCAGCATCGCCTTTGAGTTCGGAGGTATCACGAATGGCGCTGAAGAGTGCTCCGAGGGCGGCGGGGGTATTGAGGTCGTCGTTCAGTTTGTCCCATGCCTCTTGGAAAATACCGAATCCGACTTCGGAGAGAATGGCATTGGGATTGCTGTGATCGGCCATACGCTGGGCGGCGCGGGACAATTTCATGAGTGCCTCGCGGGCGGCGTGGAGGGACTCGAAGGTGAAGTTCAGCGGTTTACGGTAATGCCCGCTAATGAGCACGTAGCGCACTTCGGAGGCGGTCCAGCCTTTTGCTTCGAGGTCGTCGAGTGTGTAAAGATTGCCGAGGGATTTTGACATTTTTCCGCCATCGACCATGAGATGGGTAATGTGAAACCACGTAGCGGCAAATTCACCACCGCAGGCGCAGCGACTCTGGGCGATTTCATTTTCATGATGCGGGAAAACCAAGTCCACGCCGCCGCTGTGCATATCGAAATCCGTGCCGAGGTATTCGCGGATCATCGCCGAGCATTCGAGGTGCCAGCCTGGGCGGCCTTCGCCCCACGGCGATTGCCAGAAATTCTCTCCATCTTCGGCACGGCGGGATTTCCAGAGCACGAAATCGCTGACGCTTTGCTTTTCATACTCGTCGGCACTAGCGCGTTGCGATTGCGTGCGACCGAGTTCTAGCTCGCGTTCGTCAAGGCGTGATAATTTGCCGTATTCAGGGAATGAAGCGATGTTAAAATAGACCGAGCCATCTTCTGATTTGTAGGCGTGACCTTTATCGACGAGTTCCTGAACCATGGCGACTTGGTGGGGGATATGCTCCACGGCACTCGGCTCTACGTGCGGCGCTAGGCAATTCAATTTTCGGCAATCTTGGTGAAATTTTACCGTCCAGAAATCGGTGAAGTCCTTGAGCGACTTGGCGGCGCGTTGCGATTCACGGATGGTCTTATCGTCCACGTCGGTCAGATTTCTCACATGCATCGTAGGCACGCCGCCAGTTTCCATGGTTCTGCGGAATACATCCTGCAAGACAAATGTGCGGAAATTCCCGATATGTGCAGGACCGTAAACCGTAGGGCCACAGCAATAAAAACGATAGGTTTTGCCATCCATGGGCGTCACTTTTTTCGTCTTTCTGCTTATGGTATCGTAGATTTGCATCGAGGTATGCGTAATCGTCAGTGCTGGATTTAGCAAGCACCAGATGAGTGGTTGTGAAAAAATTCGCAAGAAAAGGAAGATTCTTCTTGCCAACAGAAAAAAAATTTAGCAGTTTCCGCCCCCGCGCTTATCACAAGCACTCAAACTATCTCGAACTAACTCTTCATTCTCACTTCTGTTATGGCTGTAGCACTCCGACTTTCCCGTCAAGGAACATCAGATCGTCCTTATTACAAAATCATCGCTGTTGACAGCCGTGTGCGCCGCGATGGTCGCTTCATTGAGCAACTAGGCACATACAATCCCATGGCTGAAGGAGTCAATTACGATATCGACCTAGCTGCCACGGATAAATGGCTAGGAAATGGTGCGAAACCGTCCGAAACAGTTCGCTCCATCATTCGCAAAGCTCGCACAGCGGCAAAGTAATCGAACATATTTTGTCCATTGTTTCATGTTTACTAACCAACCATTCGTGGTTGGTTTTTTTATACGATTGACAGTTGTGCAGTTGGCATAAATGCTGCTTGTGGCGAGGTTGATTATTGATTTATACTTGATGCTTAAAACGTTTTCACTTGGTAGGATTCTTCCGCGAACATCATGAATGGAGCACCTAATATTTTTTTTACCTGTAATTTTTGTGGCACATCCTTAAGTGTCCCCGCGAGTATGGCGGGGATATCAGGACCTTGCCCAAAGTGTGGTAATCGAATTGTTGCGCCACATCTCCCCACAGTCAATAAGATCAATCCCGCGCCGCGCTTGGCTGTGGCACCGAAATTGTCTGCATTGGTCAGCAGTAACGCACTTCATAGCACCTTACCTGCTGCGCATCATCCGCCTAAAATAGAGCCGATGCCCGTTCCTACGCAGAGTCCTACCGTAGATCCCGCGGAAACAGCAAGGACGGTATATGTGCCAGCTAGCTCAACGGTATCGACCCCAACCCACCAATACATTCCGTTTTCCAATAAAAATTTTACTGATGAGGAAAAGCTCGTTCATGCGATTCCGAAAAAGAAAAAAATGAAAATCTCTAGAAAGACCGTCGCTATGGTCTTCTATGTGACATTTACTTTCGGCACCTTACTCGGAGTTATGCAATTTCTCAAAAAGAATAAGTCAGGAAGGGTTAAAAATACGCCGATCGTTGTTAGCGATACACCCATAGCTAAGCCGGAGAAAATACCAGAAACTGCGCAAAATGTAGCAGCGGGAAATTCGCTAGAAGCTATTTTGGATGGCACCGAAACGCAAGAATCAGACGATCAGCAGTCCGATTCTAGCTCCATGCCCCAGAGCAAGTCCCGAGAAGTCGGTCAAATGCTGGAGAAATTTTTAAAAGCCAATAACCTTGAAGAGAGAAAAGTGTTTATTGAGTCAAATCTCCCCGAAGAAGTTTTAAAACAAAGTGTTTTTAATAAATTGTGGCCCATAGCTAGCGCCTCCCTGCTTAAGCAAGAGCCATTTCCGGACATGCGTCTCATCGAATACAACTACCATGTAGAATTCGCGGTGAATGCCGCCGGATTCCCTACCGATGCGTTAATTGTTGTTCACCAATATGGTTCCAATGCGCCGAAAATTTATATTGATCCACTACTTGATACGATAGGTGGCAATTTGAAAAAATACGCCAAATCACACGAAATCGATAAAAAGCAACAACTCGGCATGCTCCATGAAGATGGACAAGAGCCATTTTACCAGGATTCGAAGACAAAACCACAACAAGATTTTTACTGCATTATCGACGCTCGTCGCGATAGCTACTCCCAAGATATTCCTGACCACGGTAATAAAGCTTCCATAAAAATTCTGGCGTATAACCAAGGTGATGAAATTGCTGTCGCTTACATCAATTACGCATCCGAACTGTTTAAGTTGATCGAAGATCAGAAAACGAAACTTCGGTGGAATGAACCAACGAGAGCGAAAATCACTTTAAAATGGAATTTGAAAGAAGATCCAACGAGGCCATTTCTCGAAGTCATAAAAATTTACTCGCTCGACTGGAAAAGTTAGTATGCAAGAGTGTAAAGATTGGGTTGTCGAAATTGTAGAAGTGAGATACACGCCGGGCTTAGATGCTCCGCCTGATAAGCCACACCCCTTTTTATATTCCATCCGTATCACCAATCACTCAACACAGACAATCACTCTGCGCGGTAGAAAATGGATTATTAAGGAAGACGATGGCGATACACGGGTGATTGAAGGTGAAGGAGTGATTGGGGAATCGCCGGTATTTTCTTATCGTGATACATTCGAGTATAAAAGCTACCACGTCGTCAAGCATAGCGCGACGGTTCAGGGCGCGTATTTTGGGCAAAATGATCTAGGTGAAATGGTTTTTGCACGGATACCTGACTTCCGATTACATGTGAAATCATAAGCATTTTTGCTCATTTTTTCCTCCAGTGCTTGACCGCAACGCGATTCCCGCCTATGGATGTGCGCCGTATGAAAGCACCAATTACCGTATCAATCACCGGAGCAGCTGGCCAAATTGGCTATGCCTTGCTTTTCCGCATCGCATCAGGATCCGTTTTCGGCCCTGACCAACCAGTTAACCTACGACTCATCGAGATTGAACCAGGCATGCCTGCTCTCGAAGGCGTATGCATGGAGCTTGATGACTGTGCTTTTCCATTGCTCAACCAAATCGTTCCTACGAGTGACCTGAATGAAGGATTCCGCGATACTAATTGGGCTCTACTCGTTGGTTCGGTGCCACGTAAAGCCGGTATGGAGCGCGGTGACTTGCTCGGCATCAACGGGAAAATTTTCACAGGCCAAGGAAAAGCCATTGCCAGAAATGCGGCAAAAGACGTTCGCGTTCTCGTTGTTGGCAATCCTTGTAATACCAACTGCCTCATCGCCATGAACAATGCCGATGGTGTACCAAATGACCGCTTCTTCGCGATGACGCGTCTCGACGAAAACCGCGCGAAAAGCCAACTCGCTCGCAAAGCCGCAGTTCATCAATCGAAAGTCACCAACCTCTGCATCTGGGGCAATCACTCCGCCACACAATATCCCGACTTCACCAATGCGAAAATCAATGGCCGTCCCGTCACCGATGTGATCTCTCACGTCGAATGGCTCAAGGGTGACTTCATCAGCACCGTCCAACAACGTGGTGCCGCCATCATTAAAGCTCGTGGGGCTTCCTCTGCTGCCTCTGCCGCGAACGCCGCCCTCGATACCGTAAAAAGCCTGATCACTCCTACCCCAGCGGGTGACTGGCATAGCGTCGCCATCTGCTCGGATGGATCGTACGGCATCGAAAAAGGCCTCATCGCCTCCATGCCAATCCGCACGATCGAAAACGGTAAATGGGAAGTCGTTCAAGGCGTGCCTGTTGATGCATTCAGCCGCGAAAAGATCGATCTTTCCATCAAGGAACTCCAAGAGGAGCGCGACGCAGTGAAAGACCTGCTGCCGAAATAATCGATTCTTCCTATTTGCTCACAAAGTTACTACTTTTCCGCAAAGCCGCTTCGTCCCGCGATGAAGCGGCTTTTTTGCGTTTCAATCTAACCACTTTCCTGGGTTTAAAATATTTCGTGGATCCATCGCCTGCTTGACCGCTCGCTGCATCTTGAAAGACGAATCGCCGAGAGCTTGGCGGATCCATGGTTTCTTCGCTAACCCAACTCCATGCTCGCCCGTGATGGCACCGCCTTGTTCCAGTAGCCATGTAAATAATTGATCCAAGAGCGCATCGGCACGCAAGCGCACATCGGGCTGTGAGTAATTTGCCACCATGATGTTGGTGTGAATGTTGCCGTCGCCGGCATGACCAAAGCAGGCGATGGCGATCCCTGATTCACTCTGCAAACGCCGCGCATAACTCACGAGTTCCACTAGTTTGGAGCGCGGCACAACGATGTCCTCATTCAATTTTGTTAGCCCCGTATCTCGTAGTGAATAGGAAAATTCACGACGAATTTTCCAAAATGCATCACAGCCTTTCTCGTCATTTGCTTCCTGAATAAATGTCGCACCCACCCGTGTTAACAGATCGCGCATCGCGGCAAGATCCGCTGCCACAGCGACTTCGGAACCGTCTGTCTCTAGCAAAAGATGGGCATCGCCATCCGGTAAAAAATCATTTCCAAGCCGTTTCCGCGCCGCCGCCAAGGTAAATGAATCAGTGATTTCTAAGGCCGATGGCAGAAAACCACAGGCAAAGACTTCCTGCACGGCGGCAGCAGCATTTTCAAAGGAGGGGAAAATCGCTGCTAGCATGGCGCGCGAACGTGGTTTCGGAATCAAACGCAATGTCGCTTGCGTAACGATCCCCAGCATACCTTCGCTCCCAGTCATTAAACCCACGAGGTCAAATCCTGTTTTATTTTTATGCACCGCCCCACCACAACGCATGACTTCGCCCGTGGCCGTGACCACTTCCAAGCCAAGAACGTAATGTCGAGTCACACCGTATTTTAAACATCGTGGCCCACCCGCGTTTGTGGCGATGTTGCCGCCGATGGAACAGTCTTTCAACGATGCCGGATCAGGCGGGTAATCCCAGCCGATTTCCCGCGCCGATGCCTGTAAATCCGCCGTAATTACCCCCGGCTGGACAACGGCCACTCCATCCATGGGAAAAATCTGACACGATTTCATTCGCATGAGGTTTAAGACGATGCCTCCGCACACCGGCACACAGCCGCCCACATACCCATGACCAGCCCCACGCGTGGTCACGGGGATTCTTCGCGCGTAGGCAAATTTCATCACCCGTACCACATCATCAGTCGATTCCGCATGCACGACCACATCAGGCATGGCACTGGCATACCATTTATCTTGGGCATGATATTCCCTCGCGTCTGCCGTATCGCTTACTTTGTTCGAGCCTAACAGCGCGGTTAACGCTAAGCCCATTTCGCTCGTCGGTTCAGGATTAGAAAAAAGAGCTTGCTGTGGTTCACTTTGCATCAGCGACGACATTGCCAGCAACACGGGTCAAGGTCAAACCGTGATGTCTCGATTTCGCGAGAAAAATGAAAGATTTTCTTCCAAGCATTGTTCTATCTTCATGAAGGTTTCCGCGTCGTTTCTCTTATTTCTATCGATTCACTTGTCCGCCAACGAATCGACCATTCCTAAAAATAACCTCATCCTAGATCTGGATGCCGAGCAAGGCGTAACCCACGATTCGCAACAGCGTGTCACATCGTGGCAAAGCCAAGCGCTTACGACGCCGCGCATCATTTTCCAAAAGCAAGACAAAGGGCGGAAGGAACCGCATAGTGGCTGCCCCAGTTTTCGAAAAGATGCTACCTCGAACAAAAAACCGAGCATTGTCTTTCGCCAGCAAGAGCTTGTTTGCGCCGAAGAAGATTTCTTCGATGGACTCGTAACCGGCGATGGCTATACGTGGATTGCCGTAATAGCGGTTCACCCGCAGCGCGTTGGTGTCAAAGACGTCAATTCTTTCTTTGGCAACCTGCGCAATGGCGGCAAGTATGAAGGGATTTGGGGTTGCCTGAATGACGATAACTCGATCTGGATCGGCTCGCGCAATGGCAAATCCTTCGGGCGCTTCGATGCCAACAACCCACAAGTTTTAGGGCCCGTGTTAGAGCCGGGAAAATTCCACATCATCGCCGGCAAAATGGAAGCAGGGAAAGACCAAGTAAAAATCTCTCTTTATGTCAATTCCTCGCATGCCAGTCAGGAAGGCGTTTTTCCCGTCAATCCCCACGCAAATTCATCCAAGATGGCGATTGGTCAAGAACGCGATGCCGTAGAGCATCCCGGCCATGAATCATTCGATGGAGAAATCGCCCGATTTTTACTCTGGAAAGGCGCGCTTGCTCCGCAGGAGTGGCAAGAAGCCTTCACAAACATCGCGAAACAATATGAAGTCCTGAGCGAAAAAAACACCTCTAAAAAATAGCTTATTTGCCCTTGGTTTTAGCAAACGGGCGCATGGCTATTGACTCAATAGTAATAATTTCTATGTTGCCCATGCAACACACATTGATTCCACAAAAATCGTCTGTCCCCATGCAGCAATCGGGTGTAGTTGATTAATTTTTGCAGAACGTTCAAGCTCATCCACCGCTAGGAGCGAGGGCGAGGCCTAAACGCGGGGTTGAGGTTGTAGTTACAGGAAATCATGGCAACAGAACGGCTCCTAGTGGTTGGATGATGCGTCTTGTTGGGCTTCTCATTCATAGTGCGACCATAGGCGTAGTACTTTAACTATCCCTTCATCACCGAGAACCTCGTAGACCAATCTGTGTTGAATATTGATTCGTCTAGAATATGCCCCCTTCAGATCACCAACCAGCGCCTCAAATGGAGGCGGATCGGCAAATGGATCATCTTGAATGACTTCAAGGAGTTCTCTTGCTTTTTTAGCGAGTGGTGTACCCTTGAGCTTTTTTGCGTCCTTCTTGGCTTGTTGGGTATAAACCAATTCGTAGCTCATAGATCTATGTTCCTGCTACACTTCCCAAGTGGTTCGGCCATACCAGCTAAGATTGACTCACGCATACCTGGAATACTAACCAGATGAAGAGTCTCTT
>CAMAYN010000020.1 GCA_945862285.1 Akkermansia muciniphila
TGATTCATTTTTCCAGCTTGCAGAGAGGTTTGTCTCGTAAAATCTCAGCATTGGAAAGAAGCAATTCTGAGAATCTTTTCAGCAACTACAGACGAAATCGACCCAGGACTCGGTTCGTTTGTCGTGAGAGATTGTCTATTTTTCTCTGATGGTAAACGAGAGGAAAGTGCCATTTTCTTTGCTGAATTTGCCTTCGATTTGAAGTGTGAAAGCCGCATCGCTGTTGATGGCGACAGTAAGAGTGCGCTGTGGTTTTCTTGGGCTTGGCACTTGAATCGTGCCGCCACGCTCTACGGAACTTATTTTTTGGTGGTTCGATCGAGGATTTTCCTCAGGCGAATGCGGTTGTAGCGTTGGGCGAGGATGCAGGGGAGGTTGGCGAGTAGCGCATAACAGACCATGACAATGTCGGCCCAGAGGGGATTCCAGAGAAAAAAGACCGGGGCGCAGGCGATGGCTGTCCAATGGCAGAGTTCGCCGCGCCAGGTTTCTTGGATGAATCGTTGCAGGTATTCTGGCTCGGTGCTTTCTAGCTTGCCTTTGGCAAAGCCGTTGCTCATCCATGAGGCCCCATCAGGGAGGCGGTCTTTCCATTTTTTTACAGAGAATAAATGATCGTAGATCGTGCCATTTTTTTCCCATTTTCGCGTTTTGGGAGCCGTGAACCAGGAGAGGGGGAATTCTGTGAAGAGCCATGCGAGCGGCAATTGAATGATGGGCCAGCCGATGAGGTTCAGGATGACGACGATAGAAATGGGAAGGTCAATCAGCATGGATGTCGCGTCCTTTCCATTGGACTGTTTTTCCTGACTTGGTTTTTGCCCTCGCAAAGAGGCCGAAGAAAAATACCAGCGGCACTGGGTAGAGGATGAGCAGCAGAGTGCTAAATGAGCCGATGGCGCGGGCGATCCAGAGGAGTTGCCACACGCAGAGGATGTAGGCACCGCCCCAAGTCCATGTGTTTTCTCCTTTCAGCAACATCATGGGCGGCATCATGAGACCGATCATCCACGTGATGACGAGGAACATTTTCAGCGGTGGGGTGCCGCCGGCACCTGCGGCAAAGCCTTTTGTCCAGCCCTCGATGAGCGATGGCAGACCTTGCGGGTACATGCGAAAGGAGAAAATCCCTTTGCCGATGATGCTGGTGACGGGGATACTGGCTTCGCGAAATTTTTGGGCCAGGCGGAAATTTTCTAGCACATTTCCTTTCACGGCTTCGTGACCACCGGCGATGTGGTAATTTGTTTTGGTGACGAAGAGGAGCTGTCCTAATAGGCCGTGGGGGACGGTACCAGCGATCATGCTGAGATTAAAAAATAAGGAGAGATCTTCGTAAGGTTTTTCTACGGCGTGGTAGGGCGCGATGGATACGGCTCCTTTGTGGCGCAATTGCATAACGGACTCGAGGCCGCTGGGCTCGAACCAAGTATCGGCATCGACGAAAAGCAGGTGAGTGCCGCTGGCCTTAAGTGCGCCTTGGTGACAGGCCCAGGTTTTTCCGCGCCAGCCTTCCGGCAAGGGCGGTGGGGCAATCACGGTGGCACCGAATTGTTTGGCGATGGCGGCGGTACCGTCCGTGGAGCCATCATCGACGACGATGACTTCGTGGGCGCGAATGGTCTGCGCGCGAATGGATTTGAGGAGTTTGGGGATGTTATGCGCCTCGTTGCGGGCGGGGATGATGATGCTGATTTTTTCCGCAGAAGGCATGACGGTAGCGGTTTTCGGCCTTCGCCAAAAATACGCTAGCACCCAGCCCGCGCCCCAGAGAGCGACGAAAACAAAAATCATGATTTGTCCCATGCGACGACACTTTTCGCTACGTTTTGCCCGCAAAGAACGACCATTGGCATGCCGCCACCGGGGTTGACGGAGCCGCCTACGAAGAAGAGGTTCGGGTATTTGGTGCTCTGCTTGGGCGCTTTGAAGGCAAGGTTTTTGAATCGATCACTGACCACGCCGTAGATGGAGCCTTTGTTTGAGCCGTATTGCTCGCGGATATCGAGTGGTGTCCAGCAATGTTCAAAGACGACGTGTTTGCGGAGGTCGGTGAGCCCCATGCGTTCGAGTTTGTCGAGCACGCGATCTTTGAATGCCATGTAATCCTCGTGCGTGAGCGGATTCTCGTCGTCGATGTGTGGGATGTGAGGGAGGATTTTCAAGCAGTCGCAGCCTTCGGGGGCAACGGTGGGGTCGGTGCGGGAGGCGGCGACGAGGTAGATGGTGGGGTCTGGCGGGAGTTGGCGTTTGCGGAAGACGGTGTGAAAATGTTCTTTTTGGTGATCGGAGAAAAAGAAATTGTGATGGGCGAGTTGGGGGTATTTGCGGTCGAGGCCAAGTTCTAGCACTAAACCAGAGCAGGAGGGCTCGTATTTTTCTAGGCTCTTCATAAGTTCGTCATCTTCTTGGAGCAGTTTCTCGTAGGCGGGAATGACTTCCATGTTTGAGACGATGATGTCGGCAGGGTGCTGGCTGCCATCGGCGGTGACGATGCCGGTGACTTTGCCGTTTTCTTTGGTGATGGAAGTGACGGAACTATTGAGGCAAATTTTCACGCCGAGTTCGTCCATGAGGCGTTGCAGGCCGAGGGCGATATTGTAAAGCCCGCCATCGACGTACCACAGGTCGTAACGGAACTGGATGGTGGCCATGCAGTTCATAAAAGCGGGCGAGTGGTAGGCGGAGGAGCCGACGTATTTGATGAAATAGTCGAAAATATCCTGCATGTGGCGGGTTTTGAGATGTTTTTTCACGCCGCCGTGCATGGAGCGAAAGAGATCGAATTTCAGGAATTTGCTGAGTCCGTAGAACTCGCGAAATGCCGTTGCGTTATCGAGGCCTTTTTCGAAATACCCCGCGTTGACGAGGTCGTAGAGATCGGCAGAGTATTTGAGGAAACTTTCGACGTTTTTTGGGTCTTCTCCAACTTTTTGCGCTTCGGCGGCCATGACCTTGGGATCGGGATCGAGATCGACGACTTTTCCGTCTTCAAAAAAATTCCGCCAATGGGGACGGAGCGCACGTATGGGGATGTAGTCGGCCATTTTTTTTCCGGAACGTTCAAAGAGTCGTTCAAAAAGATGCGGCAGAGTGAGAATGGAAGGGCCGAGATCGAAGGTGTAACCTTGTGCGTTGAGGACGTTGAGTTTGCCGCCGATTTTGGCATTTTTTTCGTGGATGGTGACATCGTATCCTTCTTGCGCGAGTGAGATGGCAGCGGAGATGCCGCCGAGACCTGAACCGATGATGATGACGCGTTTTGACATGTGGTGGTGGATGATGGATGAATTATTTGAGGCGTTCGAGAGCAGCTTTCGCGGTATGATCAGAGGGATGGAGAGTGATAGCTTTTTGGTAGTAGGATTTCGCTTCTTTGGGCATTTGCAGGGATTCGTAAGTGCGAGCGATGAAGGTGAGGCATGCGGAGTGACCCCATCGATGGTCGAGAGGTTGCGACTTGATTTTTGCCTCAGCTTGGAAAAGTTTTTCGGCGGCGAGCAGGGAGGTGAGTGCCTCGTGGCGCGATGCATCATCCTTGGCAGTGTGGAATAAGCCTGCGCCGATGAGGTAGCGCACGCGCGGATTGGATGGGCCGTGCTGGAGTGCTGCTTTTTTGTGCTTCATCACCGATGAGCCGAAACGAATGGCAGAAATCGGCGATGCCTGGATTTTCATGCCGTAGATGGTAGAGAGAATCGCGTGCGCCTCGGGATTCACGGGTTGGATTTTTATCGCGAGTTCTAAGGCTTGGATGGCGCCGTCCATGGCATTTTTGGCGGCGTTTGGATCGTTGATGGATTGTTTTTGGAGAATTTCGTGGAATCGAGCCACGCCGAGCCATGTGGGATGGACAGATGAAGCCGGGTTTGCGACTTTCGCTTTATCGAACGAATCCGCAGCCTTGACAAAGCCTGCATGATCCCATTTTTGGTAGGCGGAAGTAAATTCAGCGATGCCAGATTGGGTAAGTTGATCCGCCGCAGGATTAGCGACAGCGAGATGCGCGCTAACCAAGAGAATCAAGAGTTTACCAATCATTTGTTGACCACAATCTAAACCAAGACAACATTGCCGCAAGAATAAATATGAATCTTTCCTCCATTCTGGCTGATCAGAAGCGCACATTTCACTCGGGAGTGACGATGAATTATGAGTTTCGCCGCAAGTTGTTGGCGACTTTGGCCAAATTACTAGAGTCGAACGAGTCGGCGATTCTCGATGCATTGTTTCTGGATTTGCGAAAAAATCCGCAGGAAGCCTACGCATCAGAATTGGGTTTCGTAGCAGCGGAAATTCGGCATGCGATGAGCAAACTTCGCTCGTGGATGAAACCTGAAGTGCGCAGGACACCGTGGATGGCATGGCCGGCAAAAAGTGCGATTCGCCCGCAGCCCTACGGCGTGGTGTTGATCATCGGGCCGTGGAATTATCCTTTGGCGTTATTATTGTCGCCGCTGGTCGGCGCGATTGCTGCGGGAAATTGTGCGGTCTTGAAGCCCTCCGAGTTCGCACCGCACACGAGTGAATTGCTGACGCGGTTGATCGGCGAGGCATTTCCGCATGATGTCATCGCGATTGTTCCGGGAGGGCGTGAGATTTCAGAGGAATTGTTAGAAATGTCTTTCGATAAAATTTTTTTTACAGGAAGCACGGAAATTGGACGAAAAGTCATGCAGGCCGCGGCGCAAAAGCTCACACCTGTAATTTTGGAACTGGGCGGAAAATGCCCGTGCATTGTTTGTGATGATGCGCCACTGGAAATCGCGGCACGGCGCATCGTTTGGGGGAAATTTCTTAATGCAGGACAAACCTGTGTGGCACCAGATTACGTGTTGGTTGATGCGAGGATTCGTGAGAAATTCATCGATGTTTTGAAGATTACCATCAAACAGTTTTTCGGCGAGAATCCAAAACAAAGCACCGACTACGGGCGCATCATTAATGCACGGCATTTCGCACGGATTGCGGCATATCTTACCGAAGGTGAGATCATTTATGGAGGTGAAAAAGACGAAAGTGATTTATTTCTTTCACCCACACTACTCATGCCAAATGAGGAAAATGCGTCCGTGATGCGTGAGGAAGTTTTTGGCCCGATTTTACCCATCGTGGCGTTTTCTGATCTGAATGATGTTTTGAAAAAATGGCAAAATCTTCCTAAACCACTGGCTCTCTATCTATTCACGTGCGACAAAGAAATCCAAGAGCGAGTTCTAGCAAATACGCAATCGGGAGGCGTATGCATCAATGATACAGTCATGCAGATCCTCGGACGCGACCTCCCTTTTGGTGGGGTTGGCGAGAGCGGCATGGGCCAATATCATGGAAAAGCTTCCTTCGATTGTTTTTCCCACCCGCGAACTGTCATGATCCGCTCCACGGCATTCGATCCCGCTTTTCGCTATCCGCCGATGAAAACTTCGCTTGCTGCCTTGAAAAGGATTTTGCGCTATTTTGGGTAGAGTCAAATCTTGGTTGACGACAATCGATAGCCATTCTAGCTTACTTGCATGAAACGACTAGCGTATTTGAGCATGAGCATGAGTTTGGCAAACACCGCGCTAGCTGGTGAGAAGGTGGTTTTCGTGCATGGGATATTTGAAAAAGGCCACAGCTTCATTCCTATGAAGAAAAAAATGGAAGCAAAGGGTTGCGAATGCCTCATTCCAGCTTTGAAGCCTGCTGATGCTCGTTCAGGGATTGAGACCTTAGCGGCGCAACTCAAAAAAGAAATCAACGCAAAATGGGGCGAACATGAGAATATCCACATTGTTGCACACAGCATGGGAGGATTGGTTTCTCGCTATTATTTGCAGGAGCTTGGCGGGCACTTGCGCTGCAACAGCTTCACCACGATGGGGACGCCGCACCACGGAACAATTGCGGCGCACTTTTACCCTGGAAAAGGTGCGTGGCAAATGCGCCCCGGCAGTGAATTTCTCCAACAGTTAGAAAAGAGCGAAGATCGGCTCATAGGCATTTCTCTTCATTCTTTTCGCACTCCATTTGATTTGATCATTTTACCGTCGAAGAGTTCGCATTGGAAAATCGCAGAAAATCACATCGTGTATGCGCCTGCTCACCCTCTCGTGATGCACACTCCTCGTGTGCAGCGGAAAATCATCGAAACTGTTCAAACATATTCTGGCCAAAGTGCGAAGTAAGCAACTTGCGCATCGCGGTCAGCAATCCAAGGCGCTAGTTTTTCATCCATCAATCGCCCAAGCGGATAGCCAGGTTCCAGATGGGCAATCGTGACCAGTTGATCAGTGACCTGATAGATCGCCCGCCATGGCCCGCAGCCGATTTCATAAAAACCATTTTCACGTCGTCGAATTCTTCTAGTTCGATGAACTGACGGATCTCTGGATAAGATTTCTTCCACTCGCTGCGAGAAATCGACACGCCAATTTTCCTTCAACCAATCGCGTTGATACGCTGCTTTTTCCTCCCAAATGATGGAAAAAATCGCCTCCCCTTCCAGCCATTTTTTTACCTCGCCTAGCCAACCTTGGCTTTCTTCGGGGAAGCTATCGTATTCGGGAATGTAAGGCTTGATGTCGAAAATCGGTGTTCCGTCCACCAAGTCGCAGGCTCCGAGATACAAATTCCGTCCTTCGATGCCTAACAAACTCACCGGAGACATACCGACCGGATTCGGTCGATGCGGAGACCGCGTAGCAAACACCCCCCTCCGCTGCGCAACTCCACGTGGTGGCATGACCATGGGCCGCCATGATTCATTGCGATGAAACCACCAAATCAGCCAAATGCGCGTAAATCCTACTAGATCCTTTAACCCGCAGATCAGTCTAGGGTCATCGATCATTTCCAAGACATTCGTCTCCTGATTCCCTTCATCCGGTTGATGCAACGCAGAAAATTTCACCCGCTTTTTGCAACGAAGATAGCCAATCGGCTTTAGTGTTAGTTCGCTTTTTTCACTCACAAGGAAGTTTTTTCAAGAAGATGGATTGCAATCATTGATTCCGTCAATCAACAAAGGCAAATTTTATATCCTGAATCTGCAGTGCACTTGATTTACACAAAAGTAAAAATTACAAAGATTCTGCTTTTGCAAATACCCCACTTTGACCTATCTTATTCCCAAGGGAAATGGATGATCGATACGAAATTCGCGGAAAAATAGGGCAAGGTGGCATCGGTGCAGTCTATGCAGGCTACGACAAGAATTTGCATAGAGAAGTTGCCATCAAGAGAATTGTCGCAGAACGCACCGCGGATTTAGAGGTGGAGGCATCTCGTCAAATGGCAAAAGAAGCTTCTGCTCTTAGTAAATTACAGCATCCCAATATCGTTACCGTTTACGACGTAGGCGTGGACAACGATGGCCCATTTGTGGTCATGGAGTTGTTGCATGGAAAAACGATCGATGAAGTCGTGGCTACTGCTCCTCTCACATGGCAAGATTTTCGGGAATTTGCCTTACAAACGAACGAGGCGCTCATTGCAGCGCAGGACATGGATCTTCTGCACAGGGATTTAAAACCTACCAACGTCATGCTTAATTGGTTGCCGTCGGGAAAATTCCAAGTGAAAATCGTGGACTTCGGACTCGCTAAATTTTCTTCCAAACCATCTCTTCAAACAATCGACCAAAAAGATTCCATCTTCGGTTCGATTTATTTTATGGCTCCCGAGCAGTTCGAAAGAGTCGAGTTAGATCCCCGCACAGACATGTATTCCATTGGTTGCGTTTATTACTACGCTCTGACGGGAACACATCCATTTAATGGCGACACGGGTCCCCAGGTCATGCTTTCGCACCTAGATCACCGCGTTTTCCCTCTGCATGAACTGCGTCCGGACATCCCACGCTGGGTCGCCGATTGGGTGATGTGGCATATCAACCGGCTAACCGAGCATCGCCCTGCCAATGCGCGAGCCGCACTTGTTTTATTTTTGCAAAGTGAAAAAGCCTATCCTTCCGCTCATACAGATCAAGTTTACCTGAATACCCAGGAAATTGTTAACCCTCTGAGTCAGCAACCGATACCACAAGCACGGCATCTATCTTCATCATTAAAAATTACTGCACCACAGCCGATTCGCCCTCCTGAACAATTTGGTAAACCGAGCCTACACACGGATGCTCAGCCGATTCCTCAAACGGGTGAAATTGCAACTGCTGCGACAGCTTCTCCTTCGACTCCTGCATCATCAAATCCCGTTTCACTGGCGCCAGTTGTTCCCACGGCGGTCGTAGAGCAACTAGTCGCCGTTGTGCCTCCCCCAGTCGCCGTTGCTCCACCTCCAGTAGCCGTTGCTCCTCCGCCCGTCGCCGTTGCTCCTCCGCCCGTCGCCGTTGCACCTCCGCCAGTTGCCGTTGCACCTCCGCCAGTCGCCGTTGCGCCTACACCAACAAAAACCGTTCCACTTCAAGCCGCAAACCCTCTTGTCATCAAGCGTCCGACAAGTGCCTTAGCAACGGGAAAAATCACTTCTCCAACTTCCCCGCTCGTGAGAGCTAACGTTTCACCCGCACCAGCTACTGCGCATCCTCTCGCTCAACAACCGACGAATAGTGCCAATCATACACCAAGTCCCGACCCCGCACTTCAGCAAGCCATCAGAGCAAAAAAAGCGAGCCTAGACCCAGCGAAGCTAACCATGATTGCAATCGTGCTCGGCATAGTAGTGATCATCGCATCCATCGCTCTTTATTCGCGAATCAGTGGAAATAAGGAGGACAAACGCTACAACGAGTTAATGCAACTCGCGAAAGATTCGTCCATCCTTGAAGTGAATAAAAATGACCTTAAAATTCTATTAGAGAATGCTGTGTCTTTGAGTGACGTGAAAGGGCGTGAAACGATTTACAAAGCACTTTTCATTTCTCGATCGACCGATGGAACAAATATTGACCTAGTTCTCACCGAATTTACTACTTCGACAAGCATGAACGAAGATATTCGGAAAAATCTACTTCGGCGTGTCATTGGCGGTCGAAAAAGCCCCGCTTCGATTCCTATTCTTATCAATTATGTTAAAAACAACATCAGCAGCGATAGCGCCGCAGCGGCCATTGAATCGATAAAAGGGATCGTAACTGGTGATCATTTTGATGCACTCATCGAAATCCTCCAATTCACAACTAACAGCAACGTGCGCAAAGGCTGCGAAGAGTCGATTAATAAAATCTTCTCAGATTCGATGGACAAAAATGCTTTGGCTCAAAATACGGCAGATGCTTATAATTCATCTACTAGTGACGACACCAAGCAGATTCTCCTGCGCATTCTTGGCAACACAGGTTCAGCAAAGGCCAAAGAAATTATCAGTGCGCAATTCAGTGGAAATAACAAAATCATGCAAGTCGCCGCCGCCGATGCCTGCCGCAACTGGCCCAACGATCAAATGTTTATGGAACTCATCGCGAATCTAGATCGCGACCTAGATCCTAATGTTCGCTCGCGAGTTTTCCAATCATCCATCGATTTCCTTACGAAAACTACCGTGCCCTTAGATGATGCCACCAAGGAGAAATTCTGGAATGCCCTAGCAAAAAAAGCCACTGCACCAGAATCGCAACTCCTCCTAATTCGTTCACTTGTAAAAATATTAACTCCATGGTCAGTCGCGATCGTTAAATCCTATGCCGACACCGGAGAGGAAGATGATGTAATCGATTTAGCCTCGAAAGCATTACGCAGCATGGAGTCAAAAATGAAACCAGAATAGCCGTTTAAAAAATAAAACTTTTCAGATTTAATCATTATGCAACAAGAAACCAGCCTCACACGTGACGTCGATGCCATTCAAATCCCTAGTGGCGATCCCATCACACTCCCCATAGGCACAGTCGTCTATATCACCCAACGACTCGGCGGTTCCTATACCGTGGCCACACATTCTGGGCTTGCTCGCATTTCCTCGGCAGACGCTGACGCTCTCGGCATCGATACCAAAGCGCAGGAAGAAAAATCGGCAGAAATCGAGCGTCTCAAGGATGCCCCTCTCGAAGAACAAGTCTGGGCACAGCTTAAGGGCGTTTACGATCCAGAAATCCCAGTAGATATTGTCAATCTCGGGCTTGTTTATGACTGCGCCTTAGAGAAACAAGACGATCGCATTGTTGTTTTAGTGAAAATGACACTCACTGCTCCGGGATGCGGCATGGGACCAGTCATTGCTGCTGACGCACAAGCACGAATCATGACGATTCCCGAAGTAAGCGAGGCAAAAGTAGAACTCGTTTGGGATCCCGCTTGGAATCAAGATATGATTTCAGAAGAAGGACGAATGATTTTGGGAATGGTATGAAATATCCAATTCTGCTTTTTTGCCTCACGATCGCAGCGTCTTGCTCACAAGATGCAGAACCTTCATTGTCATCAGTGATTAGAGATTCGAGTGAAGCACACGAAGGTGAAAAATTAGAACGAAAATTCAAATCACAAGCAGCATCAGGCTTCATCCAAGATAAAAAAGGAAATTGGGTAACCGATACATCAAAAAGAAGTCAGTTTGAGTCAGGCGGAAATAGCAACATGGCTGGAAAAAGCTTCCAAGGTAAACAATTTTACAAAAGCGAAGCCATCGCGCCCTCATATTGGAGTCAAAGTTCTTACCCAAAAACAGCCTACTCGGGAAATACAGACGCATCATCACTGAAAAGATCGAGCGCATCCCAAGGTGTTTTCGCACGCGAAGCAGGAGCATATTCCAGCAACAATGGAAAGAATATGCAATCGAATCGCCTCGGCAGCCCTGCTGCAATCGAAGAAAGGAAAAATCAAATCAACCGCGTCAATGATGCGCGAACATCAAACCGCCGCAATTATGAAAATGACCTTTTCATTATGGATGCTCAGCAAATGCGTGATCTAAACATCCAGCAAACCAAAGCCATGATGGGTCGGTAAAAAACAACCACGCAATCAAATGTCATGGCCTGGAGACCAGAACGGCAGCGCAGAGTAATTCAACTCCTCCAGCGCATCCCTCAAAAATGGCGCAAACGCCTGCGGATCTTGGCAATCGTTTCTTCCTTTCCACTCGTCGCTGTCATCATACTGTGCTTCTATTTCTACATCCGAGCTTGCTCCTATGATATTCAAGAAGTCGGCAGACTCCCAGAACGTAACAGCGTCTATGACAAAAATGGCCATGAAATCGATGCCATCGTCGGCTCCAGCATCGACCAGATCACCTATGATGACCTCCCCCTCTTTCTCACCAATGCGCTTCTCGCCCGCGAAGACAAAGACTTCTTCACCCACAGCGGCGTCGATGTGCGCGGTCTGATGCGCGCCACCTTTCGCAACATAAAAGACAGGGAGTTTACCCAAGGTGCCTCTACCCTATCGATGCAACTTGCAAGGAATACATTTAATATCCGTGCTAAATCCCTACAGCGAAAATTCCTCGAAATCGCCCTCACTCTGCGATTGGAAAAAAACTACTCAAAAAAAGCGATCATGGCCGGCTACCTGAACCGCATTTACTTCGGTGTCGGCGCGGGGCATCTCGGTGTAGAAGATGCCGCCAAAAATTATTTTGGTAAGAGCGTGAAGGAATTGCATGAAGGCGAATGCGCCATGCTGATCGGAATCATCCGCGGTCCGCATATTTTCTCCCCATGGCGCAACATCGAGGCTGCTATCAACCAGCGCAACCAAGTGCTCGAGCGCATGAAAACCATGGCATTTATTGACGATGCCGAGCTTCAACGCGTGAAAAATCTACCGATCCGCCTTGCTCCTAAAAACGAAGTTGCCAGTGAGCAATCGTATTCCCTGCAAGCCATCGTCAAAGAGGTCAACAAATACGTCAGCGAGGCCGACCTTCAACGCGGCGGACTGAAAATCTATACCACGCTCGACATGAACTGGCAGAAACGCCTAGAAAAAGAAATTATAACAACCATCACCGCCTTAGAAAACGAAAAAAACTACGAGTCACCCACCTACCGCGATCACAAACCTGGCACAGACCCCGAGTATCTCCAAATCGCCGCCATCACCATCGAGACTCACACTGGTGCCATCCTCTCGCAAATCGGCGGCAGAGATTTCAGTCACTCGCGCTTTGACCGCAGCCTCGCTGTGCGGCGTGACCTTGGTAGCGCCTTTGAGCCTTTCGTCGCCGCCGCCGCCGCCGAGCGTGGCAGGAAAGTCATCCCCGGTAGTCCCGTTACCACGGGGCGTACCATCGGACCAGAAGCAGTCATGCGCATCGCCAAACGCTGTGGGCTCTCTGGTCCCTTTATCCTCACCGAAGACCTCTACCGCGGCGCAGCTTCCGCCACTCCCATGGAGATTGCCATTGGCCTTTCCACCCTCGCCCATAAGGGGAATCGCCCCAGTCCATTTCTCATTCAGGAAATTCGCAATGCCGATGGCGACTTTATTTACCAAGCCAATCATTCGTTTTTTCCCGCCTTATCGCCCAGCGCTGCTACCGAAGCTATGACTGTCCTTACCAATGAAAAAGGCAGCGACGTCTTCACCGGAGCCACCGGCACCGAACGAGAAGCATGGCTGATGCGTGTCGGCCCGCGCGGCTCGACCGCCATCTGGGTCGGCTTTGATCAACCTGGCGTCATCACCCAAGAACAGCGCCTAAAAAAACTTCTCCAACAACTCACCACTCGCCTCGACAACAACTAATCAATCTGTCAATCCTTCCTCCGTTATGCTTGTTACATCACTCCACATTGGAGCCAGCTCCGTATCTTTACTCATTGCGCAACGAAATGATGCCGGAGAAATCGCACCAATCGACTTTCTCGAACAACCCGCCCCCCTGGCCCATGACATCTTTGGACGTGGAGCCATCGCTCCCGCTACCACCGAGCGCATCGTCGCCATCCTACAAGGATTTCAAAAAACTCTCTCCGAGTTAGGACTGTCCACCACCGACCTCACACGCGCCTGCGCTACGAATATTCTCACCGAGGCCACCAACCACGAACCATTTCTCCTGCGAATTCAAGTCGCCTGCGGCCTGCGCCTCACCATCATCGATGACGGCGAAATGACACGACTCATTTACCTAAAAACCCAGCGCCGTCTGCTTGATACGCCCGCCATGCGCAAAGGCAACAGCTTAGTCATCCACGTGGGTCCAGGAAACACCCGCGCCTTGATGTTTCATAATGGTGAAATTGCTCGCTACACCTCCTACCGCCTCGGCACTCACCGCACTCGCGAGGCCGTGCAAGAATCCCATACCGAGGGCACCGCCCTCCTCGAAGTCATTCGCCAACACGCCAGCGGCAACCTTGAGCAAATCAGCATCGACTACGCCAACGATACCATCGAGTCACTTCTGATCATTGGTTACGAAGCCCAACTCATCGCCTCCAGCCTCGGCAAACCCGGCAGCCCCTGTACTTTGCGTCAGTTAAAACAGTTAACCCAGCAAGCCTGCCTGCTCTCAGACTACGACCTTGTCCACCGCTTCAAGCTCGACTACCACACCGCAGAAGCGCTTCTGCCCGCAATGCAGATTGCCATTTCCGTCACGGAAATCCTTCGCCTCAATCAACTCTATATCCCACACTCCGAATATGAACAAGGCCTGCTTCACGATCTCCTGATCAGCAAAACGCTCATCGGCAAGTTCGAGCAAGAAGTCCTCAGAGCAACACGCATTCTCGCCCGACGCTATCTATCCGACTCACGTCACGGCGAGCACGTATCGCGAATATGTCAAATACTGTTTGAAAAACTTCAAGACCTTCATCAGCTAGGCCCTCATGAATTTCTGCTTCTTCAATGCGCCGCGATCCTCCATGAAGTCGGCTCCTACATCAGTCCCCGCCTGCACCACAAGCACTCGCTTTACATCATCCTCAACTCAGAAATCTTTGGTCTCAATCGCCTCGACATAACAATCGTCGCCCTCATCGCCCGCTATCATCGCCACGCCATGCCTCAGGCCGAGCACCCGCATTACTGTGATCTCTCCATGGACGACCGCATCCGTGTTTGCAAATTAGCGTCCCTTCTTCGCGTCGCCGATGCCCTAGAACGCACCCACCACCAACGCGTAAACTTCATCCAAGTCAGTCACTCGGGCGGCAAACTCACCCTCACCCTCCCGAACGTAAATGATGCCACTGTCGAAAGACTCGCCATGCAGTCCAAGTCTGACCTTTTCACCCAAACCTTCGGCTTAGAAGTTGAAGTAGAAGTCGAACCATAAAGTGTCAAACGGCTGAAAATGATATGATACCATAGCATTCCTTGATACCGCAAAAAAGGCTTTGACCATGAAGCCATTATAAAAAACATAGCATCCACAAAGCCAAAACCCACCCTTGCGTTATGTCCCCTAAGGTAACTCTATACACCACGAAGCGGCGTCTCGCCATCGCATTCCCACTGCTCATATTCATCGCCTGCGGCACGGTCTTTCTCATCTGGCACTTTCGCAAACGCGATGCGCCTTCACAGCCAGTAGCCGACGATTTCACCAATATCAGCCGAATCGATCCCCACGTCCACGCCATGTCCGTCACGCCACGTGGACTCTACGCCGTTCACCAATGGATGGAGGATCGAAAAATCGATCGCTGCATCATCAGCCCGCTCAATCACAAAGGCTCACGCCCGCAAACAGAAGAAGAACGTGCTATCATGCTCGAAAACTTCAAGCCTTTTAAAGGCCGCATCGAACGCATGACCATTATCCAACCAGAGGAGGTCGATACCGTCGAGCAAGCTCTCACTCTCCTCGAACGCGAAGTGGCCGATGGTGCCATCGCATTTGGCGAGCACTACGGCGTGGGCTTAATGTTCGATGACCCCAAGAACCTTCGCCTCTATGCAGCCTGCGAAAAGATCGGCTTGCCCGTGATGTTTCATATCGATCAAAACAAAAACATGGTCGAAACCGGCATGGAGCGCGTCGATCGAGTGTTGAAAATGTATCCGAATTGTAACCTTATTGCCCACGCCTATTGGTGGCGACAATATCAAAACGGCACTTGCGATCGACAACTCCGTGAACATCCCAATCTCTTCGCCGACATGTCAGGACGTGTAGTTGTCGATGTGCTTGGGAAAGATCGCGTCAAAGCTCGCGATTTTCTTCTTCGCCATCAAGATAAAATCCTCTGGGCTACCGACGAAGGCTGGTGGTCATTCCAAAATCAAGACCGCCAAATGAATGATCACTACACCATTCTAGAAGAACTCGATCTCCCCCGCGAAGTCCTTTACAAACTCTATCACGGCAATGCGAAAAAAGTCTATCGCCTGCCCTAGCGCCCCGAGCTATTCTGAAGTATTCTCTTCGTCCATTTACGAAACGATTTCCCTTCTTGCATGATCGGAATAGAATCGGTAGTTTTTCCTTGTTGATCAAATTTCATACTATTTCCGTTCAATTCTTCATGACCATTTGTGCTGCATTACTGCTGCCAAATTGCCATTGCGGAAGAGATTACACCTTGGTGACTCATACGTATAGTAAACCAAGACTGGCGGAGAAAACCTACACAACCGAAGACGCGCAGACTTTCCCCTATCGAAAATTTCTCGCCGATTCTCAAGAACCAGAGACAATCATCATCGCATTGCACGGATTTTGTGGCGCGAGCATTGATTACGAAAATCTTGGTAACTACCTTATCAAAACGTATCCCCACATCGGCATCTATGCTTATGAAGTGCGTGGGCAAGGTCTCGATCCCGTGCGCGAACGACGCGGCGACATCGACCAAAAAGAAAACTGGTTTCGTGATTTGGCAACCTTTACGAAATTAGTTCGCAAAAAACACCCAAAAGCCAAAATCCTCTGGCAAGGGGAAAGCATGGGCGCGCTGATTCTGACCGAAACCTATCGCGATGTCTGGAATCAAGGCCAAGCACCGTTGTGTGACGGGATCATTATCACCTCACCCGTTGTGGCAGTGCGTGGCGATTTTCCCGAGTGGAAAAAACAGATCGTCAAATCCATCGCGGCGTTACTGCCGAATGCCCGGCTATCGCTCGATGCCTTATCCGGAGGTCAAAGCGTTAAAATGACTGCCACCAGCACGCACAATGAGCAGTCGGAGACAAACGCATGGCACATTGAAAAGCACACATTGCGATTACTCGTCACCTTGGAAAGCATGATTTCTCGCATGAATGAAAATGCCACCTATTTCACGGTGCCTGTCCTAGTAGTTCATGGCGGTAAGGATTATTTTTGTGAGCATCAGCAAGTGAAGTGCTTTTACGAAAACATCCGTAAAAGTCAAAAAAATCACTACTTATTTTACCCACAAGCCCATCATTTGCTGATGTATGATCAACAAAAAGATACCGTTATCGCAGACATCGCCGCATGGGTAGATGCGTTCAATCCTCGTGTTGACCAAGCAGTGAAATAAAATTGCCGCACGCGCAATTTTCGCTAGCACTCACGAAAATTTCTGTTAGCGTGACAGGTGAAATACGCATTGGTGCTTATTTCAAAAATGAACAAAATAACAAAACAAAAAAATGCAAACTGTTAATGCCCATCCACCCATTACCATCACCGTAAGACACGAAGAACTCACCCCCGCATTACGCGCTTACGCAGAGAAAAAAATCGAAAGTCTGCATCTCGATTACCCGAAAATCATTGAGGCAAAAATCATCCTGGACGTTCAAAAAAATCGCCATATCGCGGAAATCATTCTCTTCTGTGCCAATCATATCACCATTGAAGCGCATAGCGAAGCACCCAGCATGTATACAGCCCTCGATGAAACGATCGACAAAGTGGCACGCCGCATGCGGAAGCAAAAAACGCGCTTACTTAAACGCAATCGCCCCCATCGGAGTGAATCGATCCGCTACCTCGATGAACGCATGTTCACGGAAGAAGCCATGGATCATCCAGAAGATTCGACGCATGACCCAGAACCATTTCTGGTATATCCAGAGAATTACAAGTTGCGCACGATGTATAAGGAAGATGCCATCATGGAACTAGAGCTTGGAGATCGGCCTTTTGTTCTATACAAATCGGCTCGTCGTGGTTGTTTGACCATCATTTACCGCCGTAAAGATGGCGAATACGCATCTTTGGACATTATGCCAGATGCGCATTAATGGTGCATGATTCAAACCTATATCCATCAAGCCTGCGGAAGATCTTCCGTAGGCTTTTTTCAATATATCAGCTTTCTTTATCTTGCGATTTTTCAGAAATCGGCTATCACTACCACATGAAATCAATGCAACGCCGAGAGTTTGTTAAATGGGCTGCGATGAGTAGCGTCGCCACATGTGTGATGGGTCAAGCACAAGAGCAAGTTTCTGTAAAGCATCAGCACAAGCCATTGCCTTACCCGGCCGATTCATTAGCGCCCTATATCGACACCGCTACGATGAACATCCATCACGGCAAGCATCATGCAGCTTACGTAACAAAACTCAATGAGGCACTCGCCAACGCGCCAGACATTGCAACGCTCCCTCTTGATCAATTGATAGGGAGAATTTCTACCATCGCGAATACCGATCTCCAATCGGCCATTCGCAACCAAGGAGGCGGGCATTGGAATCATGAATTTTTCTGGAATTCAATGTCTCCAGCAGATAAAAAAAGCACGCCGAGTGAGGCACTGGATAAAGCCATCCAAGAAAGTTTCGGATCATTTGAGGCATTCAAAACGCAGTTTGCCGATGCCGCCCTGAAGCGCTTCGGCTCAGGATGGGCCTGGTTAATTTTACAAAATGGAAAACTAAAAATCACCGCCACAGCCAATCAAGACAATCCCTTGATGAAGGGCATTCTCAACGAAAAAGAACTTGGCAAACCTCTGCTTGGTATCGATGTCTGGGAGCATGCGTACTACCTGAATTATCAAAACCGCCGTGCGGATTATATCGCTGCCTGGTGGAATGTCGTCAACTGGGACGTCGTCAATCAACGCTTTTCTCAAGGCTCATAGTGACGAAATCTGACGAATAGGCCTGCCTAGGCGATTCCGATGTTTCGTTTCTGGTGTTTCACTATAAACCCCGATGTCCTCGGTATTCCCTATACGTCCCCACAGGTGTTGCTTGCTTGCGCCACTCTGATTTGAGTTTCCGATATTTCGCAATGAAAGCCCGAGGATCGGCCCAATGATCCATCGTTCGCGGCACAGATTCTCGATCCATACCAACTGTGAGGTTATGCCGAATTTCAAAATGCAAGTGGACGGCATACATTCCACGATTCGATCCCATGGTACCGATTTGTTGCCCTTTTTTCACCATGTCGCCTGTTTTGACTTGTCGCTTATCAAGGTGACCATAGAGCGAGTCACAAAACTTCACTCGCCCCGTTTGCGGATCGCGATAAGCATGGCGAATCAACACCACATTCCCCCACCCTGTGGCAACATCGGCGGAAAACATCACAACCCCTGCGGCGCAAGAATAAATCGGATCGCCCAAGTCAGTGTCTCCCCCTTTAAGCCCGTTCCAGTCTTCGCCAAAATGAACTGGCGAACGCAATCGCAAGCCACGCGCCACGTAATATCCATCGCCATCAGGTTTACCCACAGGGAAATCAAACCCATCCGCCAAAGGTAATGCCACAGTCTTTTGCTCCGCAAGTGAGACACCTGTGAAAAAAAACGAAAGTGGCAAAAATAGCGCTAGGGTGATACGAAAAAACTGCATGATTCTATGGCTGCAATGTTCTAGAAATCTCTTGCCTCAACCGCAAGCAAAATTTGACAGGTAAAAATTTGGCGTAGGGACATTCTTTGCCTTATGCGTATCGATGGGACAATCAGTGAAAGGGAAAATACTACGCGATGATTTGCTGCACGATGTTTCCATGCACGTCTGTTGGTCGAAAATCGCGGCCCGAGTATCGATACGTAAGCCGCTCATGATCCATGCCGAGCAAATGAAGAATCGTCGCATGCAAATCATGCACATGCATTTTGTCTTTCACCGCGGCAAAACCAAAATCATCGGTGGCTCCGTGGGTGTAGCCGCCTTTCACGCCGCCACCAGCCATCCATACGGTGAAGCCGTAATGATTGTGGTCACGCCCCTTCATCACACCCTTGTTGGATCCCGCTTGCGGCATTTCTACCACGGGTGTCCTCCCAAATTCTCCGCCCCATAGGACCAAGGTCTCATCGAACAGTCCACGTTGCTTCAAGTCGGTGAGAAAGGCACCAATGGCTTGATCGCACTCTTTCGCGAGCTTTCGATGGTCTTCAATATTATCGTGCGAATCCCACGGCTGGCCTTTTCCATGCCAGAGTTGGATAAAGCGCACACCCCGTTCCAGTAAGCGCCGTGCCATGAGACATTGTCGGGCAAAATCGCCAGCACCATAAAGATCACGAATCGCTTGCGGTTCTTTCATGACATCAAAGGCATCCGAAGCCTCACTTTGCATTCGATACGCTAGCTCGAAGCTGCGAATGCGCGATTCAAGTTGCGGATCATGCTGATGGGAGCGCAAGTGGCTTTCGTTCAGTTTGCGCAGCAGTTCGAGTTGCGATGCCTGCCGAGAATCCCGCGCAAGGGAATTACGCAGATTCTCAATCATCTGGTTCACCTCAGGAATCGATGTGTCGAGATACGTGCCTTGAAATTTTCCTGGCAAAAATGCCGAACGCCAATTTTCTGATCGTTTCACGGGCATGCCACCCGGACATAAAGAGACGTACGCTGGCAGATTTTCATTTTCGCTGCCAAGACCGTAGGTGATCCACGAACCCATTGATGGTCTAGGTAATCTCCCTTCGCCACAATTCATGAGCATCAGCGAGGGCTCATGATTCGGCACATCGGCTGTCATGGAACGGATCACGCATAAATCATCGGCATGCTTCGCTGTGTGCGAAAAAAGTTCGCTCACGGATAGCCCACAATCGCCGTAGCGAGAGAAAGAAAAAGGCGAACGCAAGGCCGTTCCAGTAGGCCGCTCCGTCTTTAATCCCTCTAACGGAATCGCTTGCCCATGCCGCGCTTGCAATTGCGGCTTCGGATCAAAGGTATCCACTTGCGAAGGGCCACCATTCATGAAAAGGTGCACCACACGTTTGGCCTTCGGTGTAAAATGCGGTGCTGGTGCTATGACAGATGCTCCCTGCGCTTTTTCTAACAACCCACACAACGCCAAGCTACCAAAGCCCATGCCGCAGCGGCGGAGAAAATCTCTCCGATCAAGGACAAAATCTTTTGCTGTGAGTGGATGGTACATGCGCTATTATTCGATAAAATGAAATTCGTTAGAAGACCACAACATTTGAATCACATCCGCCCATGGGTCGCCAATGGTGGGTGCTGGAATGGGACGATTGGTTGTCGGGAAATCTTTTTCCCAATCGGAAATGACGCGGATTTTTCCGCCTTTTTCCTCCGCGCCTTCAATGGCCAAATTCCACGTAACGCCGCCACAAACGTCACCATTCGGCGCATTCAATACCAGGTCGATGGTATCGCCCGCTTTGACGGAAACCCATGGTGATAGGAGCGACGATTGTCCATTTTCTTTGAGCACGCCACTCTGTTTTACCAGATCAGCAGAGGAAGCAATGAACCATGCCAGATCTTTGCCGCCTTTTTGCGATCTTCGCAAATGTCCGCGCAAGCGCACTTCGCCTGTGCCTCCTGCAAACCAGCGAAAAATCAGCAAATGCTTGTTCCCCACGTGACCACTTTTCGCGCCCATATGGAGAAACGGCACTGGTGCTTGAGCAAGATCTTTGCCTGTCTTCCACATCTCTTCGTGAAACAACGGAAATACTTGCGCTCGCGATGTGTCCTCCCCCTGATCTGGCGCGTAGAGAGCCCGCCATGTGCCGCTCAGACGCGGTTGATAGTCGGCAGGTTCTGCCGTCGATACCCAATCAATCAACAACCGTTTTTCCTCGGCGCTCGGCAGACGCTGGAAGATGCGTTGATAGAGCCAATCGACGCGTTGCGCAGGATTACTTATTGCCTGAAATTCGGCGTGTTTCGCAAGTCGCGCAGATTGACGCAGGATCAATGGGTCATTGAGAAACCATAATGCTTGTTGCGGCACAGTGGTCTCGGCTCGTTTCGGTGCATGATGATCCGGATGCGGTAAATCAAAGGAAATATAATACGTGGGTAAGGCGAATCGATCAATGAAACCGTAAATACTCCGATGCTGATCCGCTGCCGCTTGATGAAGCACCACGGGCTGACCACCTAGCGACGGCATTTGCAGCGATCCTGACGTGAACAGCAATCGATCTCTCATCGACTCGAAATCGGAGCGCCGCCGATTCCATTTCCAAAACAAAGAGTTCATTTCATCGATCCGATTATTTTCTTCGCGGCTGTGTGCCGATAATCGGTAGGCGCGCGATGTGAGGATGAAGCGGTGAAGATCTTTGACCGACCAGCCACTTTCCTGAAAATGCAGCGCCAGTTCATCCAGCAACGGCAACAAAGGGGGCACTGGTTCTTGCGGGCCGAAGTCGCTGGGATCGGCAAGCGGCGTGCCGAAATGCCATCCCCACACCCGATTCACCATCACTCGCGCCGTGAGTGGATTTTGTGGTTCGATGATTTTTTTCGCCAACCACAAACGAGGTGCTTCATGCTCAGGAAATTTCCCACCACCTAAAAAACTCAGCCACTCCCGATGAAACACGGGACCCGCATCATCTGGATTGCCTCGATGGAAGATGCGTGGGTTGCCGATTTTCGGCAGATCCACCAAGCTCATCGCGCGAGGTGGTGCACCAGGATGCGTGCCTTCGAATTTCTTTCGTTCACCCAGCCGTTTTGCTTTTTGATTCAGATCTTCACGATGCATCAACGCATTCACTTTTTCTATGTCGTAGGAAAGCGGGCATTCGGGGTCTTTGGCAAGCCGCGCCAGTGGCGAATCCTGCGCCGCTTGCGACCACTCATTTGCCCATTTTTTGCAAAATTCTTGCCGCTTTTCCACATCTCCCGAAGCAGCGTCTAATTCTGCCACCAATGCCGCGATGAAAGGGTCTGGGCTTTCTGTGGGGCTTTCTTTGGAGCTTTCTTTCTGCGACTTGAGTTGAAAAAATTTCCGCCATTGGCTGACCGCCTTCGGGCGTAGGTCATTGCGTTTGAACGATTCACTAACGGTTTTTTGCTCATTCCAATTCTCTTTTTCCGCCAACCATGCCGCATCGAAATACGCTGCCATGGATATTGGTGCATGCAGTTGCTCGATGATGCGCTGTGATGCCTCGCGGTCTTTTTGATCAAATGCCGCAATTGTAGTGAGAAATTCTTGGTGGGCTTTTTTACTTGCGGGCTGGCCTATCACGGGAAGTGACGCAGGCTCCTTGGCATGCTGAATGATCGAGTAAATCGAGTAATAATCTTCCATCGAAATCGGATCACTCTTGTGTTTATGGCATCGCGCACAGGCCACGGTGCTCGATAAAAACCCTCTTGTGATTACGTCCACCTTATCATCAATCGTATCCGCTTCACGCAATAGGCGAGGCCCCACCGTAAGAAATCCCAGAGCGGCAAGATCGGGATGATCGGGGCGCGGGTCAAGATGATCAGCAGCAAGTTGTCGCAAGACGAATTGATCGTAGGGCATGTCATTTTGAAATGCGCGGATCAGCCAATCTCGATAAGTGTAAGCGTAGGGGTATCGATTATCGCGATCAAAGTTATACCCTTGTGTGTCGGCATAGCGAGCGACATCCATCCAATGCCGTGCCCATCGCTCGCCATAGGAAGGAGATGCAAGAAATTCATCAACGATCGCCTTCCACGTTTCCTCACTTGGGTTCTTCTCGATGCGTTGGATTTGCTCCATCGTTGGCGGCAAGCCCGTGAGAGTATGAGCAGCCCGCTCCACCCATTGCCGTGGGTCTGCCATCGCACCACGAGAAATACCAACCTCACGCCATTTGTATTCTAGCAAAGCATCGATCGGATGCTGATTCTTCGATAGCGTGGCACTTCTTTTCGGCAGTTCATACGCCCAATGCTCTGCGGATTGCAGAGGAAGAATCAGCAGCACCAACAGCGCAACGAGGAGTCCCGAGACTGTGGGTGAAACTTTTCTAACGGCATGAATTACAAAAAACATCGGCACTTATACGATGCAATCACTACGAACCCACATCGACCACTATTTCATATGCCCCAAAAGAAACGCCTGCGTGTGATTTCTCGTCGGCAATCCGACTTGCTTCGGCGTAGATTTGCTCCTTGCATCCAACGGGGCAATCTTCTATTCCAACGGCAGCAGTTGCTGACACATGATCCATTGATGAAAAAAATTACCACATATTTCTTGCTGATGCTCGCTACATTTCTCGGCGATCTCCACGCAAAGGAAGAAATCCTCACTGATCTCGAAGGAAAAAATTGCTACGTTTATCTTCCCGAAACCATCGATCCTGCCCTTACCTATCAACTCATCGTAGGCGTTCATGGCGCAGGTGGCCAAGGAAATGGCGCTGCGGGTTTAAAGCCTTGGGCGCAACGTGGCGACGTCATCGTCATCGGTCCTTGCTTTGATTCCAAGGGCGAACGACCCTACCAAAACGGCGATGGCATCCATGCAAAGAAGCTCATCGCCTTATTTGAAGCCTTGAAAAAAACATATAAACTCAAAGAAAAAATGTTCCTTCATGGCTTTTCTGGCGGATGTCAATTCACTCACCGCTTTACCATGATACATCCGAAACTCGTCTGCGGCGTCTCAGCTCATTCAGGTGGCTCATGGGCAACGGACGGCTATGGCACATTCGATAAACAAGCCAAAGACATTCCGTTTGCCATTTCCTGTGGAGAAAAAGACACCGCAAAATCTTTCCCCGAAGCGCCCTACAATCGACTCGAATGGCACGGTCGCTTTGAGAAAGAATTGGAGAAAAATCGCTTTTGCTATCGCTCCGCTACATGGCCCAATGTGGGACATACCATGTCGGCTGGAGCAACGGAAATGCTGAAAGAATGCTTCCAAATCGCCACGGGGCTGCCTGGCGAATCAGCAACGCAACTTGTTACGATTCGTCCTGACTGGAAAAACCTAAATGCGAAACATTCTCCCTCCGCTCCAAAACCCGCGGCTACCGCCACGACGAGCAACCAAGGGGAAATCGACCGTATCATAGAGATCGCATGCAAAAGAGCCGCAAAAGAAACGATTCCCGTGGCGGGGTTGATCGCTTTTATGAAAAAATACCCCATCGCAACATGGCAAAATAAGCCCGGTTGCGAAGCACTGCGTCAGCAATGCACAGATGCTATGAAATCTTTAGAAAAACCCGCTCATCCACAGCCATAAAACAATGATGATTAAAAATCACCTCACCCCTGTATTTGCCGCATTAGTTGCCGTTTTTGCTTGTTGCAGCTGCGCAACATCCAAGCAACAACGCCTTTACAGCTCGTCGTTACGCAGTTCTTATTCAAATGCTTTCCTTTGGCGGCAGGTGAAAAAAGACCCAACGGTGTATCACCCTAACGAATTGCCGCTCGACTACAAGATCAATGAAAAATCCGCCGAATGGGTCATTGATAAAAAGACCCAAACATCCTTCCTAGTTCCGTACCGCGAATGCGCGGGAATCTCGCCCGCAGGCTGGCGAGTCGAAGCACAAAAAGCCGTGCGACACCTCTATCAGCCTGATCCGCCCAAACGAGCCGATGATTTTAAAGATGAGACTTCCACCGAAAGTAAGGCCACACGGATTGGCCTAGCGATTCTCGCGTTTCCTTTTGAAATGATAGGCCGAGGTTTCGCCGAGAGCCTATTTGGGGATGATGACGACGACGACTTCATGCTCCGAAATGATGGGAGAAGGAGAGGAAGAGGCAAAGACAGAGGAAACGATGACAAAAAAGATGACTGTCCGCCTACCGACAACGACTCTGACGATGACAAGGATGATTGTCCTGAACCGAGCGAAACGGGAACGCCTTGAGCTTGTATCAGAACATTACTAGGTGTGCCCTTTTTAGGGCTTACCAAGAATAACCGTGGGCGCATGATCGGCAATCGTCAGTAAAAATGGCACCGTAGATCCGGGTGTTGTATAGACGATAAACAGACGGCGAGTATTATCTAAAAACTGCAATTGACGCTCGGAAAACAAAACCCAGGCATCGTCGTGTTTGTAGTAAAAATTTGCTTGCCCCATGTTGAATTCATTCACCTTGGTCACTTTTTTGATCGCTGAAAAT
The DNA here is from genome assembly GCA_945862285.1 of Akkermansia muciniphila. GTDB lineage: Bacteria > Verrucomicrobiota > Verrucomicrobiia > Verrucomicrobiales > Akkermansiaceae > UBA956. The sequence goes on from CAMAYN010000020.1 coordinate 25,134, forward strand.
TTCCCCGGATGAATGGAATATTTCGCTCCGCCAAATTCGGCGGCCATCTCGACTTGCGTTACGTTTAAAACGCGAGATTCACCTTTACCGAAATTTTGCGAGTCATCATCCAGGGCAAAAACGAGATACGGTAACTTGGACTTCGGTGCAGCGGGGATCACAACGATCATACCACGCCGACCCGCTAACTCACACCGCGCCGCTAGATTCTTCAATGGCTCTTTCGGATCAATTTCTGGCTTCGAATACAAAAGCAAATTTTTATCCTGAAGCAATACAGCCATCGGTTGAGAAAGCGCTTGCGGCAGAAATTGAATCTTTTCCATTTCCCCCGCTGCGTTTTTCACATACAGATCCGCCACGGGATTGATTGGATCATGCAAGGTAAATCGCAGACTGCATCCCGCTTGTTCTTGTGAATAAGATGTGCCCATGAGGGCAACGAGAATGAGACATTTTATTTTTTTAATCATACTTCACCAGGAGAGAGCCAACGGAAGGATACCACCTTGATACGTCTTCCAAAAGCCCGATTTGTTGTCACAGCAGAACTTTGTACCGTCGTGGTGTAAACATTTTCAGACGGTCTGATGCTAGGATCCACGTATTCAGGCAAACGTTGCACGACGGCTTCGGCAAAGGCACGCGCGATGACATTACCCGCGGCATCGACAGCCTCGCCCATGGAGCGAACGACAAATGTGTCAGAACGCACCGTCGCACCAGGTTCTAGAATTTTCATGAGGTCGCCTTGGGTAATCCATGACGGAGCACCCGCCGCTGGATTACCTAAGGTGGCTTGCGGAGTAGCGTATCCATACAAATTTTGGTTAGAAAGATCGTTGGCTGTTACGGGAACAATGTTCGGCCCGGCAAACACCGTATTATTGACACCAGAATCATCGATCGCTTTTTGCAATGCACCCACCAAAGTATTTGCACCCGTCGTTCCAATTTGCCGATTGACGAATTGCGACATCGAAAGAAACGGCCCACGAAGTCGCACCTGTGCTACGATTCTTTCTGCCAGTGCATGCAATTGCGAATCACTGATTTCACGAATGCCATTCCATTCCTTGGTCATGACATCATCGACTTTAGCCGGAACAATGGGATGACTTGTGCTATCGGCATTATGCAAGGTCATGGCAAGAATAGGAGTTTGCGAAGAGTCACGATACTCTAACGCTCCGGTGCGCGACCACAAAGTGAGTAACTCATTTCGGCTCAAAGCACTCAGCACAGCCTTCCACGCATTCACACTGGTGGAATTTACATTAAACGGCGTGGCGCATAAAATATACTCCGCCGTGCGTAAAAATGCGGGGTTGCTTCCTGTGTTATTGGGTCTGCCACCATTGATTAACTCGGTGCGTGCAGTAGCAATCGTCTTCCCCTGCGGAAGATACGCCGTATAACTTTGGTTAAGCAAAGGCGAGCGATTGTTCATAAAGTCATCAAACACCGCCTCGACTGTTTTCGTTCCGTATGGGGCTATTGTAGAAAAGAAATAGGAATCGTAGAGCGCATGATTGGCGAGCACTGAGTGGTCCAAGCGTGAATTGTTGGCTCCCACATCGACAACTCGGCTCGTCGCAAGAAGAGGCGAGGCATAGGAATTGGCAATTGGCGCTACGAAGCTTGGAAGAAATTGCGATGACAGCGCATTCGATCTCCGGAAATCGGCGATCGATTGCATCGGCCCCGTGGGCAACTCCAAATAACTCGCCGCTTTGATTCCTCTCGTAGAAGTATTTCCCAATGCCGTACGAGTGCGGTTTGTGGCATCGATTTCAAATAAATCATCCACTTCTCCATTCGGAATCGGTTGGAAATTGAGTTCATGTGATTGATCCGCTGGTTTTTGATTTCTCAAGTCCATAGAAATCAAGGGACGTGCCGGATTGTGATGCAAAAACGGTTGCCCAGCCAATTGACCATCGCGCAATACATTCAAGGCACCAGCGGTAGGCGTGCGTCGATTCGTTTCATAGACCCCACCATTGGTCGTCCGCGCATAGGCAGAAAACACGGCGAATGATTTTACAAGATTTTGGGCACTGATTGGAACGTTGTTTGGATGATAACATTGGGATGCGGGAATACTTCCTGATACAGGGTAGCGAAATCGAGCTGGGAAAAATTTACCGAGCGTATTCTGATCTCCATAAGTAAATTGTAAGCCTCCATACTCAACGGTATTGCCTGCACTGGTAACCTTAGCCGTGATTTCGAATCGATCATTCGTACCGAGTTGCGGCTGTAAAATCCCCGATTCAATCGCGATCGATTGATCCAATCGAATTCCTAGTACACCTAACCCATTGTCGGAAGTCACGGCGGGAGGTGTCATGCGATACGGTCCGTGGTTCACCGTAAGCCAGTCGATGTCAAATCCTACGCCCTTTCCCTGAAAGCCAGGACGAGCTTTAATCGTGAATGTATTTCCATTCCGACCTGAGCCAGTCAAGTTGTTTTGCCAATCGAAAAATGGCGTACCTTGATGGTTCGAAAATGACGCATTGGGATGTAAGTAAGGACTACAAATCATGGTTTGTCCTGGCCGCAGTGTGATCGATCCATTGACGGAATCCGAGGCAGGGCTAGTCCAATCGGCTATTTCTAACGAAAATATTTTTTCACGACGGTCTGGCGCATTGACAAACATTTCAGTCAGAGGGGTTAATTGTGTAGCTTGCGGTTGGCCATCGACAAAAAAGTTAAAGCCAACAGGAGGATTTTTTATATCAACTTGCATCCTTTCAAACTGAATACTGATATTATAAGGATTATGTAATGTGATCAGTGGTGTGTAGAGAAGATGCCCCATGAAACGACGGTTCGGATCAGCAGGTGCAGCATTCGGCACCGAGCCGACCCAGTTTGAGTGAGTATCGCGCATCACGAAACCAAACAACATTTCTACTTTAGAAATCACAGGCGCTGGGAAAAAACGTGTCGGTGGAGAAGTGGAAGACAATGTTACGTCCTCTACAGGTGCGCCAGCAAAGACGGGATTCGCATCGGGGCTGCTGATCGTTTTATAGACATTGTAATACGAATGCAGTGCCGACCAAAATGGATCGGCCGGATTGCTCATCCCCATGGTGGAAAGATACAATCGATTGCCTGCACTTGTATTATATTTGCCTGGAAGTTGATTGGGATTTTCAAAAATTGCCGTTAAATCTTCTTTCAAACCGCCTTTACGGACATCCGCAAGAACACCAAAAGAGTAAGGCGTAACATCATTTCTCAGCCCCCGCATGACTCCAGCACTGCCAATCATGTCAAACTGAGCAGCGGAAATCAGCTTCCCTTTCACCTCTAAGGCTCTTTGAAAATCAGCAGCTTTTGTATCAATCGGTGGAAAAGCTCCGTTGCGCGTCAGGCCTGCTTTGGTGATCTCTGGACGCAGGCCCGTAAGTTGCGCGCGCTTCCGCGCCAAGGTTGTCGCTACGTTGGGATCACGATAGACGTTGATTCGCGCCTTTTGTGCTTCATCCGACACATGCCAAGCAAATCCCCCCGTGCGATTGCGTGACGTAGAACCCGCAGCAGTAAAGACAGGCACAATACCTGCTTCTACCGGATTCGCCGTTCCGCCTTGTGCATTGCGCGAGACGATATCGATTTTCTGCCCACTGAATCCCGCTTGCCCGTAGGAAAGTTGTCTCGTCGCTTCCCGGTTCATATCGGAAACGAGCCATGCGCGGAAATTGGCATTTCTTTGATTGACATAATTGAGCGACGGGGAAGTGGGCGAGTAGTCCCACGATTCCCAAGTCCCCATGGTCATGCGTTTCCCGGGGGTGGCGGTGAGAATCTCGCTATTCGCAGTAACCGCCCGATCAGGGCCGACGTAGCGCTGCATTTCACCAAGAGCGATCATCAGTGCCATGCGAGCATTGCCTCTCGCAGTTGCCATGGCATTCCCCTGCGAAGATGAGCGAAGGGTGATGGTCGATAGCGAGAGCATACCAATCGCAATCAACGCGAGTAATACCATCATCGTCACCGTAATGATTAAGGTAAATCCGCGTTGAGGTGTTCGGCTGGGCAATGTTCTAGGGTTTTTCCTGTTGCCAGAAAGATGCAAACAATTCATATTTCAATACAAAGTAGGTATTTTTATTACAATGTAAATACGAAACTTTGTCATGAACGTTGCTCCTCAAAAAACGATCCATTATCTCTTTTGTAATACTGATTCAGCGATCAGGAAAACGCAGGTGAAAATTTGGGAGAACCGCTGCAAATACGAGATCAACGACAATCATGAATCGAGCCGCTAGAGTCGAGACCCTTATGTATTTGCAAAGAAATACGCAGAACATCAATGGTTTAGATTACTCGGGAAATTCTGAAATTTCTAGTGCACTTTCTGCAAAAAAAATTCCTCTCCTGTTTTTGCAGAAGAGGAACCTTTGTCTTGAGTGGTCTCGTAGTGTCGTCTAAAAGGAATTCATTACCCCACGATCATTCCGTCACGACCACTTTGAGACGAGCGAATTTTTTCACATCGGGAGCTTGGGGAATGGTGAGGGTGATGGTATCGGTTCCGTTGCCATTGTCGGTAACAGTGACGCCAGGCGTTGAGCCAGCGGTATTGGCTGCCACGGTGAATACTTCCGGCCATGCCGAAAGGGTTGTTCCAACCTCGATGGAGACACTCACCTTGGCATCGACCGTATCTTGCTTGCGGATGAAGCTAAAGGTCATGTTGCCGCCAGAAGTAGAAATGGTTGGCAGTTTGTTGCTATCATTGCTATCCTTGTTGCCGCCGAGCACGAATTCGATGGCATTGGAAACGCCGTCGAGGTCGAAGTCATCGTTCGGATTACCGCTGGTCGCATTGATGGCTGCCCATGTGCTGTAGGGATTCGTTGCGCTTGTGGCGTTGAGTTTGAGTGTATTGCCACCTTCAACAACAAGCTGATATCCAGGAACTGGTGTCGCCAGTACCGGAGTCCCAGATATGGACGAGGCCGTTAGCAAGGTATAGCTCGGAAGTGTGGGAGAACCAGTGACATCGACGCTACCCGTGAGTGTGACAGCGGCGGAAGCAGCGGTCACGGGCGAGGCAATGCTTAGTCCAAGTTTGCCTTCAGCACCGACGGAAATGGTAGTGGTGGCCTGGGTTGCACCAGTGATGGTAAGTGTGCCGCCGTCGATCGTGGTAGCACCAGTGTAGGTGTTGCTAGCAGAGAGCGTCAATGATCCGCTCGCTACAGTTAGTGCCGTCGTTCTATTTCCTGTTCCTAAGGTGTTTTGAATCACACCGTTGAATACACTGTTACCAGTGGTCGTCAGTGTTGAGTCGTTAGTGGTAGAACTGTTACCAATCGTGGCTGTATTGGTGGCGGAGGCTCTGGTAATGCCGATCAGCGTCTGATTGAAGCCCGCCAAGTCGAGATTAGCGTTGCCACTGCCTCCGATGCTCACTGTGGCTGTGGTGGACAAGCCATTGTTGGCACCAAGACTAGTGGTTCCTTGGTTCGTGTCGAATTGCGCGTAGGAACCGCCTCCGCTTAAGACTAAGGTACCGCTGCGGTGCGTCACATTCACCGTGGAGTTGATCGCACCGGTGATGTTGAGGACGCCAGTGCTAGCCCCAGCGGTTCCGCCAAAATGTCCTCCCACCGACGTGCCATTGTTGATGGTGATAGTGCCGCTAAGAGTGGCAGATTGAGCATTCGCTACTTTGATTAGGCCAGCACCCGCGAGACCCGTGTTGGTGCCGATGGTGATGTTGTTGGCGATGTTGATGCCGTTGTTTAAGGTCAAGCCGATGGCTGTGCCGCTGAATGTGATGTCTCCTGTGCCGAAGGCCGCGTTGCTCCCTGCTACGAGGTTGCCGCCCGAGAAGGTGGTGCCGCCGGAATAGGTGCTATTCGTACCGCTGAGAGTTTGGCTACCCGTTCCTATTTTGACAAGTGCTACCGTGCCGCCCGTACCGTTGTTATCACGGATCCCACCGCTGAAGGTAAAGGTGCTGGAAGTGGTGGTGCTGTTGCCCAAAGTAAGCGTGCTGGTGGACGATTCAACCGAGTTGATCACCCTGCGGGTTCCGACAGTTCCCGTAAGTCCCCTGACTGTTTGGTTGAAACTGGCAAGATCTAACGTGTTTGTGTCAGTAGCAGCTCCAAATCCCCCGATGCTCAAATCATTGGTGGTATTGATTGCATTTGTCACACCCAGTTTCAGCGTACCATTTTGGCCAATATCAGTGATACCGATTCCTGTGCCGCTGACGCCTTTCAAGGTAGCAACGCTGTTGATGATAACCAGTGTTGCCGCATTGTTGTTGATGGCATTGTTGACGGTGGTGCCAGCCAAAATGAGATTACGAGTTGTTCCTGTTTGCGAGATGTTCCCAGCAGCGGTGAAAGCACCTAAGCGAATGTTACCAGATGGGCTGACTAGCGTAATGTTTCCACTGACTGTGCCGGTTGCTCCGTCAATGGCAGCAGTGAAATTTCCGGCCTCAGTGGTTCCACTAATGGAGATGTTTTCTGGCGTGTTGACGGTTCCGATGAGTTGTATACGGCCACCAGTAGTATCAGTTCCGGATGCTGTAATGGTGGTGTTGCCTACTGTGCTACCGAAGCCGTTATTGCTAACGAGGCGGATGGCACCGACGTTGATCGCTGTCACACCGGTGTAGGTGTTATTGCCACCGATAGTCAGCGCAGAAGCACCAGCCTTGATGAGACCCTGTGCACCACCCGTTTCGCTGATGATTCCGTTGAGCGACACGCTATGATTCGCATTCGTTGTAATGGTGCGGGTGCCATCGAGAAGAATCGGGATGCTGACGATGTCAGTAAATATAGCACCCGTTGCCGCAGTGGTGGTCATATTTCCGCCGAGGGTGATGCGGTTACCGCTAAGCGTGAATGCAGACGCTGTTCCTCCCGAATTGTTGGTAAAACTGATTCCGCCAATCACGGAGTCCGCTGTGAGGTCGTTGGAGTTCGAGCGTTGTGTCGTCCCGGCGAAGGTGATTTCCGAAGAGAAATCGGGAAGGGTATCGGCATCCCAGTTTCCTGCGGTGTTCCATTTGTTGTCGGCTCCGCCGCCGTCCCAGATTTGTCCTGCGGAAGCGGATGAGAGGGTGAGCAGCGAGCTGCTGGCGATGATGAAAAAGGCGTGAAGGTGATTTGATAGCGGTTTCATAAGTTTTTATAAGGTTGGGAAGATGTTTTGAATACGGAACTCGGATTGATTCGATGCATTACTGCATGGTTGATTTTGATAGATAGATATGGAAAGAATAAAAATTTGGCCATCGCACGATTCATGAATGAACATGCATCAATCGGTATTTGTTCATTTCATAGGAGTATTCTCAGCAAAAAGAAGGCATCCTTCTGCACAAACTCCCCATCATAGTTGCGGCTTGAGTTATAAAGAGAAACGATTTTAATTTCATATTTTTCTGTTTTGGTTATTGTTTTGCGGGAAAGTCTATTTGTACTGGCGAGCTGTGAAAGTGCTAAAGATTTCGTCTTTTGTCGGGTTGTAGAGACGATTGGTTAATTAGGGATTTCTTCTAGATCCCCTTGATAAAATAATTATTTATCAGATACAAAAAATATTTTAATAATTACTCGTTCTAACAATAAACCAGCAAAGAAATCTAAGTAATTACAACAAATTTTAGACAAAAAACATCACTATTGGTAGCGAAAAAATCGACTTTTCACC
>CAMAYN010000021.1 GCA_945862285.1 Akkermansia muciniphila
AGACTTACGATCTTTTTACCAAGTCATAATCTTCCGCGCTGAGGCAGCAGGGATCGGCGGCGACGAGGTGGCGGGGAGCGATTTCGCGGAGGGGGAGGTCTTGGTCGATGGTTTGCTCGTAAAGCGGATGGGAAATGCGGTGGCCAAAGGCACTGCCGCGTGGCGGATTGATCGGGGACGGGACATCACCTTCGAGGAGGATACGGTTTTTCCGCTTGGTGGGATCAGACTCGGGGATGGCGGATAACAATGCTTGGGTGTAGGCGTGGCGGGGACGTTCGTAGAGGTCTTTGGCATCGGCCATTTCGACGATTTTGCCGAGGTACATGACGGCGACGCGGTCGCTGATGTGTTTGACTACGGCGAGGTCGTGGGCGATGAAGAGGTAGCTGAGACCCATTTCCTGCTGGAGGTCGAGCATGAGGTTGAGGACTTGCGATTGCACGGAAACATCAAGGGCGGATACGGGCTCGTCGCAGATGATGAGCTTAGGCTTGAGGGCAATGGCGCGGGCAATGCCGATGCGTTGGCGTTGGCCGCCGGAGAACTCGAAGGAATATTTCTCGGCAGAGGAGGAGGGGAGGCCGACGCGTTCGAGTCCCTCATCCACCCATTTGCGACGTTCCCCAGCGGTGCCGATGTTGTGAATGATGTAGGGTTCCTCGAGGATGCTGCGGACGCTGTGGCGGGCGTTGAGGGATTCGGAGGGGTCTTGGAAGATCATCTGCATTTCACGGCGCAGGGGGCGGAGTTCGGACTGGCTGAGGTGGGTGATGTCGCATTTTCTAAAGAGGATGCTGCCTGCGGTGGGCTTGTAGAGGCGGACGATGGCTTTGCCGAGGGTGGACTTGCCACAGCCCGATTCGCCGACAAGGCCAAGGGTTTCGCCGGGGGCGATGTCGAGCGATACACCATCGACGGCGCGCACCCAGCCGCTTTGGAATTTGAGCAGGCCGCTGGTGACGGGGAAATGGATTTTTAGATCGCGGACTTCCAGGAGAGAGGACATGATGAAAAGATTTAGTGGGAGCAAAGCGGGCAGGTTTCGAGCCAATGTCCGGGGGAGACTTGGCGGTAGGCAGGGCGGTCACGTAGGGTTGGGCCTTCGCGCTTTAGGCGTTGGCAAAAGCGGCATCCAAGAACCATTTCGTGGAGCGCGGAGACCATGCCGGGGATGACGGGGAGGCGGGATTTGGCGGGTGTGTCGAGTCGTGGCATGGACTCGAGCAGGCCGAGGGTGTAGGCGTGGCGAGGATGGGAAAAAAGTTCGCGGACGGGCGCACGTTCGACGATGCGCCCAGCGTACATGACGATGACGTCATCGCAGGTTTCGGCAATGACGCCGAGGTCGTGGGTAATGAGGATCATCGAGCTGCCGTTGTCTTGCTGGATGCTTTTGATGAGTTCGAGGATTTGTGCCTGCACGGTGACGTCGAGTGCGGTGGTCGGTTCATCGGCAATGATGAGATCGGGGCGCAGGGCGAGGGCGAGGGCGATGACCACGCGTTGGCGCATGCCGCCGGAGAGTTGGTGGGGGTAGTCGCCCGCGCGGAGTTCGGGGGAGGGAATGCGGACGAGTTTGAGCATTTCGATGGCGGCGTGCCATGCGTCCTTGCGGCTGATTTTTTTGTGGAGGAGGAAAACTTCGCTGAGTTGTTTGCCGATGGTGTGGCAGGGGTTGAGCGCAGTCATGGGCTCTTGGAAGATGATGCCGATGTCGTTGCCACGGAGCTTGCGCATTTCGCTGACGGGAATGGTGGCGAGGTCTTTTCCATGGAAGTTGATTTGCCCTTGAATGATGCGGCCTGTGGGCTGGGGCAGCAGGCGGGCGATGGACATGGCGGTGACGCTTTTGCCGCAGCCAGACTCGCCGACGATGCCTAAGGTGCGGCCTTTTTCTAGGCCGAAGGAAATGTCATCCACGGCGCGGAGTAATCCGCGGTCGGTGTCAAAGGCGGTGATGAGGTTTTTAACTTCTAATAACATCGAGAGGATTTAGGGCGAGGAGCTAGTGGCGGGGCGTTGGCGGTAGGTGTCGTAGATTTGGTTGGTTTCGGGGAAACTGCGGCCTTGGCGCAGGGCTTCCATGGTTTCTTTTTTGCGGTCTTCATCGATCCAGAAGACGTAGCTCATTTCTGGCTCGTCGGAGATGCGGACGTTGAAGTCATCCGGCCACTGCACCCATCGCCAAGAAAGGGCGCGGTAGGTTTCTTTTTTCCAGCCGGGTGACCAGACGGCTTCGTTGTGGATGATTTCTTCGATGGCGAAGCTGGACTTGATGATTTCCTCTTCGGTGGTGGCGTTGCGATTCGCCTCAAGGAGTTGATCGGTCGCGGGGTTGGCGTAGGTAAAGATATTGTTGGTCATGGCGCGGGGTGTTTTGCTCCCAGGTTCGTAGGCGTCTTTCGAATGGAGAAATTCGTAGTAGTCCGGATAAGGCGGGGTGATGCCCCATGAAGTCAGGGTGATTTGATGTTTTTTCTGGGAAGTTTTGAGGAAACTCGTCGTGCCATCGAGGGCCTCGAGTTTGTATTCGACACCGGCTTTTTTTGCTTCTTCTTTGAGGCGTTGGCAGACTTGGTCGAGAAGTGCGACTTTGGTGTAGGAGATGGTGAAGGAAATGGTTTGGCCAGCATCGTTTGTCCAAATACCATCGGCATTGCGCTTGGTGTAGCCCGCGCGGGCGAAGGCTTCGCGGGCTTTTTCGGGTGAGTATTCGCGGGTGACGATGTGGGGGTTGGAGAACTTGCCGAAGCCATCGTTCATGATGTGAAGGCGGGAAGCATCGCCGCGCATGTCGTAGGCGATGACCCGATCCCAGTGGGTGGCATGTTGCAGACCGATACGGACATCGAGGTTGGCGAGTTGGGGGTTGGCTTGATTGAAGTAGAGGCCGAGTGGGGCGCGGGGGTATTCGTTATAGAATGTGGCTTTCTGAATGTAGCCATTGAAAATTTCTGGGATGTCGGCTTTTTCGTGCCAGTATTTGAGGTTGTTGATGACGGGGAATACATCGATCTCGCCACGTTTGAAGAGAATGAAGACTTTTTCTGGATCGCGGATGAATTTGTAGAATAGCTTGTCGGGATTGTAGAGGTTGCGGTAATAGAGTTTTTCGCGTGCCCACCAATTTTTGACTCGGCTGAGGGCGATGGAACGGCCTTTGATAATGTCCTCGGCGAGGATTTGGTATGCACCAGTGGTGGGGCGAGGTAGCCAGTTGAAGCGGGTTTCAAAGTCGGGGCCGAACTCTTTGTAGAACTTGCTTTGGAATGGCACGAGGTTGGCGAAAAATTGCGTTCGTGGCTTCGGGTTGGCGAGGCGAACGGCGATGACATCATCGCCGTAGGAGGTAATGCCGCTAAATTGCTCGCCGTAATAGGTACGGTACCAAGGCTCGGTGAGGTAGGGGCTGAGATAGACGTAAAATGCCATGAAAAAGTCATCCGTGGTGACCCTTTCGCCATCGGACCAGCGGGCAGCAGCGTCGATGTGATAATATACGGTTTGCAAATCCTCAGCAATGGCCCAGCGATCGGCGAGTCCAGGAATGGTGTTGCCCGTGTTCGGATGGGTGCTGACGAGTCCCATTTCGATGTAGTCCCAATGGCTGGAGCGGAAGCTGTTGTTGGCACTTTTTCCGAGGCAACGAATGGTGGGTGGGTAGGCGTAGCTTGGCAGGTAACTGTGATAGACGCCGCCTTTTTTCGCCTTGGGGGAACCGATGTCGGGGTCGTCATTGTTGGTGACCCAGTTCAAGCTGGTGGGAAGTTCTTGCGGGGACTTTTTCTGGAAGAAATCGCCCCCTGCGAGGCGGTAGCGTTTAAGGGCGAGGGATTTTTCCTTTTCGGCACGGATCGCGTCATCAGTGGTGGCAGCGAGTTCTTTCTCCAGTTCTGCAATGGCGGCGATGGTTTCTTTTTTGCTCGATTCGTTGTAGCGTTGGTAAAAGGCTTGGCGTTCGGCGGTGTTATCGTAGGGGGGGAATGTTTCGCCCTTGTCGCATGTGCTTAAGAGTAGGGCGGCGGCGATGAGGAAAAGGAACCGAATGAATGGAAAATGAGCGATCATTGGTAGGTGGTAAATTTTTTCGGATCGAAGGCTTCGCGTATGGCCTCGCCGATGAAGGTAATGAGGATGAGGATGAGAAAAATCATGGCAAATACCGAGCTGACGATCCATGGCGCTTCTAAGTTCGTTATACCGATCTCTAACAACGTTCCCCAACTCGGGAATTTGTCTGGCAGGCCAAAGCCGAGGAAGTCCAGCGCGGTCAGCGAGGTGGCGACCGCCGTGACGGTGAAGGGCACGAGGGTGATGGAGGTGGAAAGCACGTTGGGCAGGATGTGACAGAAAAGAATGCGCGAGGTGCCAGCACCCATGACGCGGGCGGCGGCCACGTAGTCGCGGGCTTTTTCTTTTAGCGCGGCGGTACGCTTGTATTGGCTAATGCCGATCCATGAAAACAAGCAGAGGATGGCGACGATGGTGATGATGTTCACATTTTCTTTCCCCCAACGCGCGGCGATGATCATTACAATCAATAAAAACGGCATGTTTTGTAAAATTTCCAGCAGCCGCTGGGTGATGAGATCGACGATGCCGCCGAAGTATCCGGAGACGAGACCGATGACGATGCCGATAAAAAACGTCAGGAAAACGTAGAGCACCGATGCCTTGATGACGACTTGCAGGCCGCCGTAGAGCTGTGCTGCGACGTCCCAGCCTCGGGCATCGGTGCCGAGGAAATGCCCCGTCTGGAAATTGGGCGCGGTCGGTGCGTAGGCGATTTTAAAAAAGGCGGCATCGTCGGGTATTTTCAACGATGGATGATTGGCTGAGGGCATGGCTCGGCCGTTATCATATTTGCGTTGCCCGATGGGGGCTTCCGCTTCGTCGAAGAATGAGACATCGCCATGAAGTTGGCCGTTGCGGAAGCTCGCTTCATACTGCTTTTTCTTCGCTGCCGATGGATGAAAAGTGACCGCTAGGCCAGCGAAGGGTGTTTTACTTTCACCGAGGAAATACTTGCCGTCGCGCTTTTGCAGCGGCTTTTCCTCAAGGTCTTGGCTATCGAACGTCGAGTCCCACGGAATCAGCGGCATGATCACCAGATTGGGCGATTGCTGATCTTGAAAACGTTTTTTCAACTTTCGATAATCGAGCGGCGTATTTTGATTTTCCCCCAAGTCGTTAGGCTTAGGTTTATTCCTCGTAAATGCAGGGAAATGCCACTTGCCCTCGTAGCGCACGGCGAGTGCCTCACGCCCGACCACGACCTGATCAAGCATGGCGAAAAAGATCAACCCCCCCAGAATGAGAAAGGAATAATACCCACGGGTGATGGTGCGGAAGCCCTTGAAACGGCGCAGCGTGATGGGGTTCCACTCGAAGTTTTTCCCAGTGAGCCAGATGGCGATGGCTACGGCGAAGACCATGGCGAGCATGCTGGCACCTATGACAATTTCATTGCGTTCTTGATTTTCTCCAATGTCCGAAAAGGAAAAAAACCAGCGTAGCGTGGGTATCTCCCAGCCGAGCATGCCGCCCAATCCAGCCAGAGCACAGATGGCGAAAAGAAGTAGCGAGATTTTGCGCGGGAAGGTCCTTACTCGTAGGAAATTTTTGGATCGACCAGCGCGACAGCGAAGTCGGAAATGATGTTGCCCAATAACAGCAGGAAGGCGGAAATGGCAAGGCCACCCATCGTCACTGGCTCATCCCTTTCTAATAAGGCATTGTATTGCAGCAAGCCGATGCCATCGATGTCGAAGATTTTCTCAATCAATATCGATCCCGTGACGAAAATGCTCACAAGCCCGCCGATGGTAGTCGCCAGCGGCACCAACGAATTGCGCAAGGCATGCTTAAATACCGCATTGCGAAAACTCACGCCCTTAGCCACTGCCGTGCGCACGTAGTCGGCGGCGAGGTGATCCATGAGATTGTTTTTGATCAACATCGTCGTCATCGCGAAGGCACCGACGAGGTAGCACAGCAGCGGCATTGCGGAATGATAAAATAGATCGACGACCTTGCCGATGAACGAGAGTGAGGAAAATGCATCGCTTGTAAAACCACCCAGCGGGAACCAGCCGCGGGCGCAGACATACACCATTAACAACGAACCAAGCGCGTAGCCGGGAATGGCATATCCCGCAAAAACGGCGATGGATGAGGCATTATCGATCCACGATTTATGCTTGATCGCCTTAATGATGCCCAGTGGTAGGCAAATACCGTAGATGAGTAAAATCTCGATAATCCCATGGAAAAGCGAGATCGGCATGCGGCTGCGATACATCAACGAAACAGGTTCCTGGTACGAACGCGAGTTGCCTAGCTTGCCTTGGAGCAGCCCACTGTATTTCCTCTGGTAAATCACCGCCCGCCATGGGGTATCCTTAGGCATTTCAAATGGCCCTTTGACATATTTTTTCCAAAGCTTCCCTTGATCCACATCGGTCTGGATGCGCACTCGCCACTTGCCTTTTTCCGACTCGGGGTAATCGGTGATCTTACCTTGCCGATCCACGGAAATCATATCAATCGTTCCCGGCACAGAGATGCTCGTCGTTGCGGAGTCTTTGGAAAATAGTGCCGCGCTACGAACCGTCTCACGCGGCACAGCGCCGAGCCATTCGAGGTAATGCCACAAGTTTGATTTATCGCGATCATATTCCTCTGCCAGTTCCGTCAGCGTATCCGGTTTCAGGTTAAAGCCCGATTCTTCCCGTGATCGACTGGATTTCCCTTCCGGCGAACCCATCAGCTTGCGTAAATCCTCTTCCATCGGCCCCCCTGGCGCGAGGCGCATGATCATGAAGACAACCAAGGTGATTCCCAGCATCGTTGGCGGAATCAGCAAAAATCGGCGTAAAAAATAGGTCTTCACGAGAAAAATCGAGTCACGAAACATTCACCTCAGCCCGGTGGCCAAAGCAGCGGCCTACCCGCGAGGATGTGGATGTGCAGGTGCGGCACAGTCTCGCCCGCATCCTTGCCGTTATTGATCACGATGCGGAATCCACCATCGGCAAGACCTTCTTGGCGCGCAATTTCTCCTGCTACCAGCATCATGTGACCGAGCAACGCGGCATCATCTGAATTTGCTGCGGCAATGCGAGGAATCGGCTTGCGGGGAATGAGTAAAAGGTGCGTCGGCGCCTTCGGCGAAACGTCATGGAAACACACACATAACTCGTCTTGATAGACAAAGCGCGCGGGGATTTCTCCTTGGCAAATTTTTTCAAAAAGCGTCGGCATGCGTTAGACTAGTCGTTGCTGCGGGATTTGTCATCACCAATTCAGGGGGGAAACTGATTTGTTTTTTGATTTTCCCCTTCGGAAAACGGAAAAAAAACGGATGCCCGCAAAAATGTTCATGGTGGGTTCGTTATTTGCCAAAGGGCACAAAAACATTTTTTAGAGGCATTCGTCATTTGCCGAATGGCATAAAAACTTTTTAATGGATTGTCATAAAAGCCCTCCCATCAGGCGGCATGTTGCGTTATTTCGCCGCAACTCTGAGCAATGAATAAGCAATGCTGTCCTTGTCCGCGCGCTCACTGAGAGATTGGGTGATTGCGGATGACTCGCGTTTTACTTTGCCCTTGAAGACTTCTTTGTCGTTGAAATAGACGGATATTTCTTTATCGAGGTCGAGAAGTTGATCCGATAAGCGTAAAGTGATTTCGGAAATTTCAGGGCTGGTGATGCGAATGCTTTGATCCTTGCAAATGGCATCGATGCGTTGGCCAGCTTTGACTTTTTTCCCATCAACGGCGAGCCAGTAATAGCGATTGCTAATCACATCATCCTGCAACCAAGTCACGTGTTTGGGCCAGACATTGCGCGTTTGTTGGAGCATCCATGGCACGGCTTCTGCGTCCTTGAGGTTCATCCAGTGACCGCATTCTTCGTAGCAGCGATAGAAGTGCTTGTAATGACCTGGGTTTTCTTTTTCGAGCTTGGCGAGCATTTCTCCCCATTGTCGGCCGACGACATTCCGATTGACGCCCGTGTCTTTTCCGCCAATGAGCAAGGCGAAGGGCAAATTTCTGAGCCCATCTGGTTTGGTTTCGTTCGGATGCCCTGCCATCATGGCGACTGCGGCAAATCGGTCAGAAATTCGTGGAGCGAGCTGGTAGGCACCATCGCCGCCAGCGCTGTAGCCCATGAGATAAACTTTATTCGGATTGATGCCGTTGATGGCGATGCAGTTTTCGATGAGTCGATCAAAAAAAGCATCCATGTGTTCTTCATGCCAGAGGTTCCAATTGTTCGTCGGAGCACGCGGTGCAACATAAAGTGAGCCTTCGGGTTGATACAATCGAATTTGGTTTTTCCATTGTTGATCGTTGACTTGAGCAGGGGCATGGCCGCCACCGTGCATGGAAATGACCAATGGTCTGCCGCCAGCGGGCGCATCGCCAAATGTTTTCCCTAACAATTTCATGGTCTTGTCGCCAATAACGATCGCCGAATTTTTCATTTCCTCGGTGCGATCCGTCCGTAATTTCACAAGATGTTTGTCCCATGATTCGGTGACAAATTTTTCGGCTTCGGCTTTTGACAAAGCTTCGTCAGCCAGAGCCAGCGATGTCATACATAGGAAAAAGGTAGTTATTTTCACGGGCATACTTCTCCACAGGGATGCGGAGCTTGTCAAGGGTGGGCTATGGGATTAACTGAAATTGGTTGTCAAGGTAGGAGGACAGTGCGTCCCGCCTGTCTCGGCAGACATGCTTCCAGCTTGTCCTCTTCACGTGAATCAATCGACGGCAGGCAGGAAGCCCACCACTTTCAGTTACACCCGTGGGCTACCATCAAATGTAAACCACAAAGGACGCAAAGGAACACAGAGGTTTTAGATGAAACTTAGGCGGGGAGACAAGTTATACAAGAAGGAAAGCATGGACTAGGCAAGGATTTCTTCGAGGGATCGAATGAAAATTCAATACTTTATAGCTTTGGCGAGATACAAACAAAAATGGCAATATCATTGCCCCCGTTGCGCTAGCTGATAAAATTCGCCCGAAGATGTCCGCCGTTTTGCCGAGCAATCAAAAACAGCCAAGATGATCGTCTGAAAATCACTGTGCAGGCGATTTTGAAGGAAGAAGAGTGATGCGGTTGTTTGGAAGGCTTAGAAATTTACATCTCAAATGTCTCACTTTCGTAAAAAAACATTTTCCTTTTTATTAAATGCGCTTACTTTTGCACGGCTGCACATATCCAGTTTGCAGCAGGAATATACTTCATCATGTCGGATCCTACACCATCACCTAAACCAAATCAAAAAAATCCTAATCCTGAAACACCTGGGATGAACTGGAAGTTATTTGGCTTACTTTCCATCGCGCTCATCGTGCTTTCGTTTGCCTACTTCGGCGAAGGCTCGTTTGGCGGCGGCGTCAGGAAATATAGTTACGAAGAATTTCGCAAAATCTACGATAGCGACCTAGTGATCAAGGACGATTCGAAACGACCTTTCGAGATCGTTACCAAGGAAAATATTTACAATAAAGTCGTCACCGGGTGGCACCGTGCCGAACTCAAGCAGGATCCCAATGCTCCTCTCCAACGCAAGCTGTTCCAAGTTTCCGTAAATCTACTATTGAATAATAACCAACTAAACGATGTTTTAGGGCAAAAAATCCAACTGCAACAGGTAGAAACACTTCCGGTCATGCCAGCCGAGGCTGAGACTCTTTCCTTAGCCGAGTTGCGCAAATCGATCGCCACGGGAAAAATCCCATTCAATGACGAACAACATCCCCTCCGAGTTTTTGTTTCCAATAATAATTTAGCCATCGTTCAAGGTGTGCGTGAATGGCGCGATTATACCCAACCAAAGTCCGACCCGAAAACGGATGTTCGCTTCGAATGTGAAGTGGATGCGATCGTAAAGGGCGATGATCTTGCCGTCATCGTAAACGAAGGTGCGAAAACACGTATCGTAAGTGGTACGTTTAGCGCATTACTTATCAACCTCATCCCCATCCTTCTCGTCCTCGCGCTGATCATCTTTTTCTTCCGTCAGCAAATGAAATCCGCAGGTCGAGGTGCCATGAATTTCGGCAGAAGCAAGGCTCGTTTACTTAACATGGATCGTAATAAAGTCACTTTCAAAGATGTGGCCGGTATTAATGAAGCCAAAGAAGAGTTGCAAGAAATTGTCGAATTCCTTCGCGATCCGAAAAAATTCCAAAAACTCGGCGGTAGCATTCCAAAAGGCGTGCTCATGGTCGGTGCCCCCGGCACAGGGAAAACTCTTCTCGCTCGTGCCATCGCTGGCGAGGCTGATGTCCCATTCTTCTCCATTTCTGGTTCGGACTTCGTAGAAATGTTCGTCGGAGTCGGTGCCAGCCGCGTGCGCGATATGTTTGAGCAAGGCAAAAAGAATGCACCATGCCTTATTTTCATCGACGAAATCGATGCCGTAGGTCGTCACCGCGGCCAAGGCATGGGCGGCGGAAATGACGAACGCGAGCAAACTCTGAACCAAATGCTCGTTGAGATGGACGGCTTCGACACCCAAGAAGGGGTGATTATTATTGCCGCAACGAACCGCCCTGACGTTCTTGATCCCGCTCTCCTGCGCCCGGGTCGCTTTGATCGACAAGTCACTGTTTCTCTCCCCGATGTGAATGGCCGTGAGGAAATTCTCCGCGTCCATGTGAAAAAAATCAAACTCCAATCCGGTGTCGATCTCGCTGTCATCGCCCGCGGCACCCCAGGATTTTCTGGTGCCGAATTAGCCAACCTCATTAACGAGGCCGCACTACTCGCCGCTCGCCGCAATCTTAATGCTGTAACACTCGCGGAACTCGAAGAAGCTCGCGACAAAGTTCGCTGGGGACGCGAACGTCGCAGCCTTGCCATGAGCGAGAAAGAGCGCATCGGCACCGCATGGCACGAGGCTGGTCATGCCTATCTGAATGTCATTCTCAAACACTGCCACCCGTTACACAAAGTCACTATTATTCCTCGTGGCCCCTACCTAGGTGCTACCATGTATTTGCCCGAAGGGGATAAATATTCCACACAGAAGAAAGAAGCGCTCGATAGTCTGGTCATGACCATGGGTGGTCGCATCGCCGAGGCATTCCACAGCGAGGACATATCCAATGGGGCCTCGGGTGACATCCGCCAAGCTACCTCGCTCGCCCGCAAAATGGTTTGTGAATGGGGTATGAGCGAAAAACTTGGTATGATCGGCTACTCCGAAAACGAAGGACAGTCCTTTCTTGGCAGAGATTTTGGACGCAGTCGCGATTACTCCGAAGCTACAGCCCAGGCTATTGATGCCGAAATCAAACATCTGATTCACGATGCCTATGATAAAGCAGAGCAACTCCTTATTGCGGGTCGTGACAAGATTGAACTCATCGCCAACGCCCTGCTTGAGTTCGAGACACTCGATGCCCAACACGTCAAAGATCTTGTCGATTTTGGTCACATGAATAATCCACCACCCTCCATCAAGCCGCCCCCCATGCCAGATGAGATGACCAAGAAAGATCCCGCCCGTAAGGACGTAAAAGAAGAGCAAAAGGACGACGGAACCATGCCGGGAGAAGTCGTTGGCCAGCCCGCTTAAACAAGTCGCACATCGGATGCCCAAAAACGCTAGAACCGAAGGCTTTCGATGGCTCTGGACGTACTTGTCCCGCCATAAAGCCATTTTCCTGCCCTCCCTCGTTGCCCTGCTCCTCACTGCTGGTCTGTCGATGGTCTTTCCATGGATGATGAAAGACTTCGTCGGCGAACCATCCGATGACTTGCGCATGGGGAAAAACGTCAGTTTGGTGCTCAGCAAAGTCGATCAGGACATGCAGATCTTAATTGGCGTGCTCGCGCTGCAAGCATTCATCGGATTTTGGCGTGTACAAGGCTTCATCCGCTCTGGCGAAGCTGCTTTGAATGACCTGCGCAAAGAGATTTTTGACCATCTAACAAAACTTCCCGTTCCCTTCTATCATGAGCAACGCAGCGGTACGGTGAGCAATCGCATCAGTGCCGATCTCGCCGTCGTACGCGAAACCTTACTCACGACTGTTCCGCAAGCTTGTCGCCAAATGGTGATTCTCATCCTCGGCCTGAGTTACGTCTTTTATTCCTCATGGAAGTTGAGCTTGCTCATGCTATCTTGTATCCCATTCGTCGTCATTTCTCTCGCGATCATCGGCAGAAAAGTAAAATCATACTCCCAGAAAGCCCAGGATGCCCTCGCCGATGCGAGTTCCGTCGTCGAAGAAGTCACCCAATCGATTGCCGAAGTGAAAGCCTACGGCAACGAACCATTTGAAAGGAATCGCTACGCTACAGCCTTGGAACGATTTTATGAAGTCACCATGAGTGGGGCAAAAACTAGGGCGTTTTTCCTTTCCTTCATTATTTTCGTGATGTTCGGAACGATCTCTGCCGTCGTCTGGTTTGGCTCACGCATGCTTTCACAAGGGCTCATTTCCCAAGAAAATTTTACCGGATTCATTCTTTTCAGTATCTTCGTCGGTGCCTCTCTCGCTGCATTCCCTGAAATTATGGCTCAAATCAGTGCCATGAACGGTGCCAGTGAACGACTACGCGAACTACTCGATGAAAAAATCGAACGCCAATCCGGCAATGTTTTTCCTTCTTGCCAAGGATCCATTTCCTTCGACGGCGTTGTTTTTGCCTATCCCACTCGTCCTGAGCACGAAGTTCTACGCGGCATCACCTGCCAAATTCTTCCGGGACAACGCATCGCCATCGTTGGCGCATCTGGTGCGGGGAAAAGTACGATTTTTGCCTTACTACAAGGATTCTATCAGCAAAATAAAGGGCGAATTCTCATCGACGGCACGGCTACTGACTCTGTTAATCTTACCGATCTTCGCAAGCACATGGCCATCGTCCCGCAAGAGGTTTCCCTCTTCGGTGGCACGATTGCAGAAAATATTCTTTACGGGAAAACCACTGCCAACCAGGAACAAGTCGAAGCCGCCGCCCGCATCGCCAATGCCCACGATTTTATTTCTTCTCTCCCCGAAGGCTACCAAACCACTGTCGGTGCCCGCGGCATTAAGTTATCTGGCGGGCAACGTCAGCGCATCGCCATCGCCCGCGCTGTCCTAGCAGATCCTCGCATTCTTCTTCTCGATGAAGCCACGAGCGCCCTTGATGCCGAAAGTGAACGCCTCGTTAACGAAGCTCTCGAACGCCTCATGCAGGGGCGCACGGCCCTCGTCATCGCCCATCGACTCTCTACCGTTCGCAACGCCGATCGCATCCTCGTTCTTCACGCCGGGCAAATCGTCGAATCTGGCACTCATGACGAACTGATGGAAATGCGAGGCACTTACCGCATGCTCGTTGAGACTCAGTTAACCTAAGCAGCCGCATTTCTCGATTATCAAATAACAAATTCCACTAATCTTATCACTATGATCCGTTTCCTACATACTCGCATTCGCGTTAAAGACATTGAATCTTCGATCACCTTCTACAAAAAACTCGGTTACGTCGAAGGTGTGCGCAAAGCATCGCCGCAGGGCAATCAACTCGCTTTCCTCGAACTTCCGGGAAATGATGTTTTCCTCGAACTTTGCTACTCACCGGACTACACCGCCACTTGTCCAGAAGACCTGATGCATACATGCCTCGGTGTGCCAGATATTATTGCTTATTGCGACCAAGTCGAAAAATCAGGCATCGAAATTTGGCCATCTGGTTGGCGTGAAAAATTCCTCAATCACGAGAAAAAAATGGCTTTCGTTACTGATCCCGATGGCTACGAAGTCGAAATTCTCGAACGCTAGCCCACGACCACGGTGGAAGTAGTGCCACCGCAGCGCATGGTCAAACGGTAACTTTTTTCGCAACCCGCTCGCATAGCACGGCGCGTAAGGCATCGAGTCCTAACTCCAGTTCGGCAGAGATCGGAATCGTTTCCACTTTCGGGAATCGACGACGGAAATTTTTCAAATTTTCCTCCGCGACATCACTGTCCATCTTGTTCGCTACCACGAGCCAAGGGAAACGCGCGAGTTCCTCGTCATATTCCTTGATCTCCATGCGCAAAACTTCCAAATCGTCCACGGGATCTCGCCCGTCAGTACCTGCCATATCGATCACGAACAGCAACATCTGGCATCGCGTAATGTGCCGCAAAAACTCATGCCCTAAGCCACGATTCAAATGCGCCCCTTCAATTAATCCGGGAATATCGGCAATCGTGCAACGTTTAAACCCATCGAACTCTGCAACGCCAACTACTGGTTGTAATGTTGTGAACGGATACGAGGCCACCTTCGGGTGTGCATGCGAAAGCTTGCCAATCAAGGTCGATTTCCCCGCATTCGGAAATCCCACCAAACCAACGTCGGCAATCCTCCGCAGTTCAAGGTAAAAAATTCCAAACTCACCATCCGTACCAAGCGTATGCTCCGTCGGGGCTCGATTCGTTGGGGTCTTAAAATGCCAGTTCCCTTTGCCTCCTTTGCCCCCTGCGCAGAGAACAAATTCTTGATCTGTATCGGTGAGATCGGCGATCGGCTCCATATCGATGCCCTCCTCACTACGCTCCATTTCCACAGCCTCCTGCACATGCGTGGCCGGGGTGCGATAAACCACAGTCCCAGGCGGCACTAGTGCGATAAATGGCTTGCCGCCACGTCCTGTTTTTCGTCCGCCTGCACCATTATTTCCCCCATCGGCAATCATCTTCGGGTCATAGTGATATTGACGTAAATTGTCCGTATGCGGTGAAACTTTCAGGATCACATCGCCACCATTACCGCCGTCGCCGCCGTCAGGGCCGCCGCGTGGCACATACTTTTCTCGTCGGAAACTTACGACTCCATGGCCGCCGTTTCCAGCTTTAGCAAAAATGCGAATATGATCAATAAACATAGTAAAATCCTCTTGCGGGACGGCAAACATATTCATGATTTACTTTTCATGTCAACGTGTTTCGCCCTTTTCACTTCGATCAGCCTATGATTTCATCACTCCAGCGCTACAAAAACGATGAAAGAACGCACAGATGCACTACTCGTAAGCCGCGGGCTTTGCGAATCCCGCGAGCAAGCAAAACGCCTCATTCTTGCGGGCGAAGTGCGCAGTGGGGATCGCCTCATCGAAAAGGCTAGTACAACTCTTCCCCTCGATGCTCCACTGGAGATCAAAGAGAAGCTCAAATACGTTGGACGCGGTGGACTTAAGCTCGAAGGCGCACTTGATCAATTCCACATCGACGTCACAGGCCTGATCTGTGCCGACATCGGTGCTTCCACGGGGGGATTTACGGATTGCCTATTGCAAAGAGGAGCCAGTCGCGTTCATGCGATTGATGTTGGCACGAATCAACTTGCTTGGAAAATCCGCTCCGATCCACGGGTCATCGTAAAAGAGAAATTTAACGCCCGTCACATGACTCCTGCCGATCTTGGTGAGACCATCGACCTTGTCGTCATGGATTTATCCTTTATTAGTCTCACAAAAGTTCTCCCCGCAGTCTTCCAGATCCTCCAGCCTGCAGGCAATGTCATTTGTCTTATCAAGCCGCAATTTGAACTCGCCCGCGAAGACATTAGTAAAGGCGGTATCGTCCGTGATCCTTCGCTGCATCAACGGGCGATCGACAAAATTCATGACTTTGTGATCAGTCAATCACACACCTGGAACGCGATCATCGAGTCACCCATCACCGGCACCGACGGCAATCGCGAGTTCCTTGCATGGATTACGTTGTCAATATTTCGCTAGGGGGCAGATATAGGGAGAAACGAACAATGGGCCAGAGGTGAACAAGAAAGGTAAAAGTGAATCATGCCGGATGAAAAACTATTCCTGCAAAATCTAGCGCACCTGCTATTGAAAGGCGATCTCGCCCGTGGGGAGAAAATTTCGACTCAGCTTGAGTCAGGCGAAGAAATCGTGGAGCCTCCTGCTTCCACGCCACCACCGCCGAAAGAAAAACTCGAAGATTGCCTTGCCGCGTTAGAACAATTGGCGGGATTGGAAAACGTAAAGTCGGAAATCCAAAGCCTGGTGGGATTTCTCGAAGTCAATAAAGCCCGCCAAGAAAACCGATGACATCGTCAATCAAGCCTTGAATGGTGTGGTATTTATCGATGAAGCATACTCACTGATTTCTTACGCTGTAAGTTTTTCCATTTTTTCTTTGCGGAAAAGCGTCGGTGATGTGCCGACGATGCGGGCGAAGGAGCGATTGAACTGCGAGAGGGATTGATAGCCGATTTGGTAGGCAATTTCTGAAATCCGCACTTCAGGGCGGAGGAGTTCGCGCTTGGCCCATTCGATGCGGCATCGATTCACGTAATCCGTCAATGTAAGCTGGGTTACTTCTTTGAAAATCCGACAAAAATGCGATTCGGAAAGCCCCGCGACACGTGCCACCTGCGGCAGTTGCAAGGCTTGATCGAGGTTCTCGTGGATGTATTTTTTCGCCTTGGCAATGGCTTCGGGTTCGGATCCCGATTCGACGATGGAAAGCTGTTCGCAGTGCTGGGACAGTTGCTCGGCAAAGCTCGCCAGCAAAGTCACCATGCTTTGGTAACGCTCTGGGTCAACCGTGCGCGTCTGCATGTAGGCGTCGCGGAGGATGGCTACTTGTTTTTTGGTAATTGTTTTCGCACCGATCATCGATAAGACTTTTTCAAAACTCTCCTCATTGGGCGGGCGGGAAAAAACTTGCCCGGTCTTCAAATAGGCAACTGTGCTCGCGCCTAGCTTGACCGGCACGGCAGTAGCAGCGAGACCGGCGAAGCAGTGACAGGTGCTAGGGCCGATCACTTCCGCTAGTTTCATCAGCTTTTGGTTCACCGCAATGCACGCGCCGCAAGCAGTGTTGCAGAGGTTCAGTTTCTCGCAAAATGGACTGCGATTTGCCGCGTTGTGATCAAGGCACCATGAATCGGTATCGGCGGAAACGATGCGCAAGGGCAAGCCTGTGGCGCTACGGAAGGCATTCTGGTAAACGAGAAAACGCTCGGATTCCACGAGCCGTTCAAAAAGCCGCTGTTGCAAACTCTTGTGAACCGATGAATTTTCTCTGTCGCTACCTTCGTGCATTATGGGCAATATCTTTTACTTCAATAGAACGGATCTTCAAGAGACAAATGTCCGGGTTATGTTTTCTCTCTAAAATGCTCAACCCGAGACAATTTGATAGACTTGGCCGGCGTGATCGACAACGTAAATCTCTCCGTTGCGATCTTCTGCAAAGGAGGAAACTTTTTTGATACGATCTTCTTTCGACTTTAATTCATCGGTATGGTCTTGGAAATCTGCGGCTTTTGAACCTTTCATCACAACGGACCAAATACGCGGATTGGCATAATCGGCAAAAATATACCGACCTTGCCACTCGGGAATGGCCTTTCCGCGATACACGTAACCGCCAGTGACGCTAAATCCTTGATTTTTTCCTCCTCCGTGGAGGTATGTGTAAACTGGTTCAACGGCGCCTTTGGGCTTATCACCGCCGACGTCATCCGCGGGGGTTGCGATGTCGCCCTCGCGTAAGCGCCAACCGAAATTCGCTCCTGCCGATTTTTTGCGCGAAATGACATTGATCTCCTCGACTTTGTTCTGCCCTACATCCGCGATCCAGAATTCATCATTTTTCAGATCGAAAGAGCATCGCCACGGATTGCGAACTCCGTAGGCCCAAATCTCGGGTTTGGCGTTTTTATTTTTCACAAAGGGATTATCCACAGGGACGGTATAGCCTTTGGCGGGGGAAACATCGATGCGGAGGATTTTCCCTAACAACGATTGCAAATCCTGTGCTCGCTTTTTTGGGTCATTACCTGCGCCGCCATCACCGTTGCCAATGTAGAGCATGCCATCGGGACCGAAGCCAATCCAGCCACCGTTATGGTTTTGGAAGTCTTGCTTGTATTGCAGCACCACTTCTTCGTCATCAATGGAAATTCCGTCTTTGCTCGCCACCATGCGAGAAATGCAGGTGAAATGCTCTTTATTGGTGTAATTGATGTAAAATCTGCCCGTCTTGGCAAAATCGGGAGCAAAGGCGAGACCGAGCAGCCCTTCTTCATTGCCTTTGCGGCTGACGCGGGCACTGATGTCAAAAAGCTCTTTCTTCTCTCCTGTAGCGGTATTGACCTCATGCACCGCGCCATGTTGCTCGATGACCCACATGGTATTTGCCTTGGTGCCAGGATCGCCCGCCCAGATGGGGAGTTTGAATCCATCAGCTACTTTTTTGATACCCACAGCAGCAGGTAGAAGATTACTGAAACAAAATAATGCAAGGATAGTCGTAAATTTCATAAGGGAAAATGGTGTGAGACGTTACGTTGTCAAATGAAGATTTTATTCAATCGAAAATCCGGCTTCTTCCAGTGCCAGGGCCGCCGCGCCGATCATCCCAGCTTCTGCGCCAAAACGTGCGGGTAGGAGCGATAAATGGTCTTTAAACGGCCCGGATAGTTGGGAAAATAAATGCTTTTGTAATGGAGCAAAAAGCAAATCCCCGGCCTTCGCCACGCCGCCGCCGATGATCACGGCTTGCGGATTGAGCAGCCAGCAACAATTCATAATGGTAGTAGCAAGTTTCTCGGCGATGCCGTCCCAGATTTCCAAGGCGATGGCGTCGCCATTGCTCGCGGCACTGGCCAATGAGGCGGGGCTGCACTCGGTAATGGTTTTGAAAACACCTTTCGATTCGTAAAAATTTCGTGCATCGGCCGCGATTTCATTATTTCCGACGTAATCTTCCAAGGCACCTTTGTTCCCATAAGCACCTACGCGCCCTTGGAAATCGATGGAGGTTTGCCCCAACTCGCCAGCGCCATAACAAGCACCGCGGATCATTTGGCCATTGGCGATGATTCCACCGCCTACTCCAGTGCCCATGGTCAAGGCGACGATATGTTTCAGTCCACGACCTGCCCCGCGTTTCCATTCGGCATACGCCATACAATTCGCGTCATTTTCTACAACCGTAGGCAGTAAGGTGGCATCGTGCAGAAGTTTTTTGAGTGGAATATTCACCCATCCGCGGACGTTGGTGAGATTAAATACCAGGCCTTGTTCATAGTCCACAAAGCCAGGCATACCCACACCGATGGCCTTAATGCCAGGATGAGATTCGCGCAAGCCTTCAATCACCCGAACCATCGTAGCGATCAATTCCTGTGGTCCATCGTATTCCTGCGTGGCGATCGGTGGTGCGGAATCGATCATATTTCCTCGATAAATCACACCTACCTTAATAGATGTGCCGCCAAAGTCGATGCCAATAGCCAAAGGTGTGTCAGTCATGGATGCGGAATTTGTCCAAAATTCCAGAGATCGACAAGCAGAAACTCAGGGCAATCCAGAAGAAAAATCGCAGATGGAACATCGTGATCAAGGCGAATTCTAACGGCAACGAATTCTAACGGTTCATGCAACGGGGTCAATTATTGTGTAATTATTGTTCAAGATTTCGTTGGGGGTTAAAAATTTATAGCGTTTACGCGTGCGTAGTATCACCCATCATATAGCAACTGCGAAGAACGCAACATAACGAGGAGTTTGTATCAACGGCAGAGGGTGGGTGAGTGGTTGCTACTGGAGCATAATGTATTTGTTACACGGGCAAAAGGTGGTTGCTACCCGGACATGAAGTAGTTAATACTCGGACATGGGGTGGTTGATACCCGGACATGAGGTGGTTGATACCCGGACATGGGGTAGTTGCTACCCGGACATGGGGTGGTTGATACCCGGACATGGGGTAGTTGCTACTCGGACATGGAGTGGTTGATACCCGGACATGGAGTGGTTGCTACCCGGACATGGAGTGGTTGCTACCCGGACATGGAGTGGTTGATACCCGGACATGGGGTGGTTGATACCCGAATATGGGGTGGTTGATACCCGAATATGATGAATCGAATAAAATGGTAATCATTTAAGAATGGTCATTTCTGTTTGGCTGGTGATGCTGCGGACTTCGGGGTCATGGTGAATGTATCGGCGTGACGCTGCGGCCGAGATAGTATACTGCCGCGCATTAAGAATTGTGGTTTTCGAGGTGCCGATTTCCAATAGGAAGACAGCCGTCCCGGCTGTCTCGGCAGACGGGCATCCTGCCTGTCATCAAAGAAAAATAGATCAACAGGCGAGACGCCCGTTTGCCGAGACAGGCAGGATGCCTATCCTCCTTTCACAAAACATGCTGCTCGTCAGTATACTACCAATCGGTGCGGTTTTATGCATTTCGATCTTTGCATGGAAAGAATGGGTGAAAGTCTTCGAAATCAAACAGGCTGCGAAGACGTTCCATGAAAATTCGGAGATTTATGTATTTCGCTTCAAAGGAGAAAGGGAATTAGACGGCATTACGCGCAGTATTTACGAGTATGAATATGAGGGGAAAATGGAAGAGTTCCGCACGCATCGAAAGTTAAACTTGCCCGCGGATGGTCGAGTAAGGATGGGCCCAGATCCATTGCCATTGGTTGTTTCTCCGCATCAGAGAAATCCTTATGAAAAAACCATATTAAGAGATCTTATCGTGCCTATTGTTGGACCAGATACCGTAGAGACAACTTACAAGGGCTTGATGGGGCATGAAATTGCACAAGATTACATAAAAGCGATGTTACTAAGCGGGGCCGCAGTCTTGACTGGTTTTGTTGGCTTTTTTCTGCAGCGTAAGATTTTCCGAGCACTTAATGGTAATATAAGTAGTCGAAGAGGTCGATAAATTGGAGTCGGATCAGCATGATTCAAAAGGAGTGGAGGATAGACATCTTTCCTACCTTGGCCAGTGGGCTTACCGTCGGTAGAACAAAGCAAAATGATGGAGTGCAAGGAAACACGATGAGTCCCATAGGGGCGATCTATGACAGCCTAGGGCAACGTCCTAGGTATGGATTGCACATAGAATAATACCCTAGCCCTGTAGGGGCGGCACAAGTCGTAAAACGGTTAGCTCGCCCCTTCAGGGCTGGTAAATACAATGCTTTCCGGCTACCTAGGGCGATGCCCTAGGCTGTCTTGGTATGCACCTTTGGTGCGGAAGAGCGGCGATTCACCCTATCTTTCTTGCTCCAAAGTGCGTGCACGAAAAATATGTGGCGGAACACGAATAATTTCTCCTGTTACACAAAAAAAAATTAGTGCAGGTCAAAGAATTATTAGCGGAACACAAAGAAAACTTTGTGGCACACGAAGAAAAGTTTGTTGCACACAAAGAAAACTTTGTGGCACACAAAGAAAAGTTTGTGGAAGACAAAGAAAAGTTTGTGTTCCACTAAAAATATCGAGTTGCTCGCCTAGAAAATGCGAACGAAGCAGCGCATTTTCTGCGGGCGGGGGCGATAATCCTCTGCTACTTCATCATTTCTTGGGCGGTTTGACCCTCAGGGATTACAGGGATTTATAGACTTTTCAGGTAGGCGGCGATGTCGGCGATTTGTTGGGCGCTGAGGTTGAGGTTGCCGGGATCATACATGAGGGAGCGTTTCATGTTGCTCATGGATTTGATGCGGGAGCGAGGGATGGTCTGGTTCTGGTCGCCCATGGTTTTGATAATGACGGGGTCGGCGCTACTGAGGATCATGCCAGTGATCGTGAGGCCATCGGTGGTGATGATCTCGGTGCCTTCGTATCCGTGTGAGACGGCGGCGCTGGGCTCGGCGATGCCTTTGATGATGACTTCGGCGGGCTGTTGTTTGCCGTAGGTGGTGAGGTCGGGGCCGAAGTTAATTCCTTGGTCGCCGATTTTGTGGCACATGTAGCAGGTGGCGATGGCGGTTTTGCCATTGGCGGCATCGCCTTTGAGTTGGGCGATTTCAGCAGTGGGTGGGAGCTTTGGCGCGTTAGGATTAGGCGGCGGCATGGGCACGGCGGTAATTTTGCTGGTGTTGGGGTCTTGGCCCATGGCTTTGAGGATCGCATCAATGTTGTGGGATTTCCACAGGTTGCCTTTGCGATTGTTCACCCACCATTGGGCGAGCGGTTTTTGTGAGAAATCGGCAGCGTTCGCGAGTTGAATCATGGCGGTGGCGGCAGCGGCGGTAGGGGTGAAGCCGATGGCGGTAAGGCTAAGTTTGACCTGCTCGGAACTGGTGGCGGCGGCTTTGATGCGGGCGATTTGGTCGGGGATGGCTTGAGCGGGATGGAGACGCCAAGCGAGCCAAGCGAAGGTTTCTGACCAGGTATCGCCACTGCCTTGATTGAGGGTTTCTTTTAGCAGGTCGTAAAGTTGTGCTTCTTTGCCAGTAGCACCGAGGCCGAGGGCTTCAAGGTAGGCGCGGTCTTTGCCATCGAACATTTTGCCGATGGTGACAAGGTGGGGCATCGATTGTGCGGCGGGAACGTTGCGCAGAGCTAACGCGATCTCGCGGCGAACCATGGGGGCGGGATCGGCGGCCATTTGATTCGCGAGTTTTACGACATCGTAGCCAGCGGCGCGGAGGGCGCGGACAGCGAGGAGGCGGGTGCGTGGTTCTGCGGCGGTGAGGAGTTTGGTGACAATCTCGGTGCCCTCCGTTCCCATTTGGGCGAGGAGCCAGACGGCGCGGGCAGCGATGTAGGGGTTACTGTCTTTGAGCATGGCACTGACGGCAGGGATGGCGGCGGCACCTTGTGCTTTGAGGCGAGTGAACCCGCTATTGCGGACGTTGACAACTGGGCTTTTCAGGGCGGTAATTTGGCCTTCGGTGGTGGCGAGGTCAAAGGTGGGAATGAAGGGTTTAAAGCCTTTCGGGGCAATGCGATAGATGGTTCCGGTGGCAGATTTATCTCCGGTGGCATGGCCGCCTACGCCGGGGTCAAACCAATCGGCGACGTAGAGCGCGCCATCAGGGCCGACGGCGACATCGGCGGGGCGGAAGCGGGTATAGAGTTCTTTATTGGATCCGCCAACGAAGTCGGAACCGGCATATTTTTTCTCTTTGTTGGTGTTAATGAAGTCGATGCGCTGGAGCTTGAATCCTGCACCATCGGGAACGGGAAGGTAGCCGAAAACAACATTTTTTCCTGCTTCGCAAGCGAGAAGGAGACCTTGCCATTTGTCGCCGAGGGCACCATTTTCGTAGAAGGCAACGCCGGTGGGAGATCCGCCGCCATAGACATCGCCTGCGGGCATGGTACCGGGGTCTTCTTGACGCCACTCGGCGGTGGGGG
The DNA here is from genome assembly GCA_945862285.1 of Akkermansia muciniphila. Taxonomy (GTDB): domain Bacteria; phylum Verrucomicrobiota; class Verrucomicrobiia; order Verrucomicrobiales; family Akkermansiaceae; genus UBA956. The sequence continues at coordinate 23,158 of CAMAYN010000021.1, forward strand.
TGTCTTGGCCGGGGCGTTTGTCGGCACCCCATGAGCGTTTACCGTCGGCAGAGGAGAAGCCGGCGTTACCGCCTTCGATGATTTCGGTGACGCGGCAGGCGGGTGGGTCGTCGTTATCGGACTGGAACATATCGCCGAAGGAGGTGAGGGCTTGTTCGTAGGAGTTGCGGTAGTTGTGGCCGACGATGCGGGCGTTGGTGCCATCGGGGTTCATGCGGACGGAGAAGCCGCCGAGCCAGATGTTGCCGTCGTCACTGAGTTGTCCGGCAATGGCGCGGGTGTCTGCATACCAAGTTCCCCCACCGCTTTGGTAGTAGCCTGAGCCGCAGCGGAAGGTTTTTCCTGATTTATCGGTAAAGATGGCTCCGCAGTTGCCGTTGTTAAAGTTCCATTGGCCATCGGGGCCAACGGTAACGGAGTGGAGGGAGTGGTCGTGCTGACGGGCGTTGAAGCCGGTGAGTAGGACTTCGCGCTTATCGATAGCGGGGTCAAATTTGCGGTCGCCGTTGACATCGGTATAGACGAGGAGGTCAGGCGGCTGGGAGACGATGATTTTGTTTTCGAGGACGGCGATGCCGAGCGGGGATTCGAGGTTTTGTTCCTGAGTGAAAGTGGATGTGGTATCGGCTACGCCATCGCGATTGGTGTCTTCCAGAATCACAATGCGGTCGCCTTCCGTGCGCGGCTTAGAGCGGCGGTAGTTGACACCCTCGGCGACGTAGAGGCGGCCTTGGGCATCGAAGTCGATGTTGGTGGGGTTGTAAAGCATGGGTGTGGTGGCCCAGACGGTGACTTCGAGATTTTCATCGGCGAGTTGGAACATTTCTTGGGGGACGAGCGTGGCCATGGGGTTGCCCGTGGTTGGTTGTGCTTGTCCAGGTGCTGGTGGTTCTTGGGTGAAGACTTGGAATTTGGCTTTGGCGGCTGATTTTTTGCCATCGCGGACGGTTCCGCCGTCATCGATGCCGACTTTGCAGGTAAAAGATTCGGTATCTTGCGGCAGGTCATAGACGATGACGGAGCGGCCATGGGTGCCGATGCCGTTGGGGTAAATGATTTTTTCGATGGCGAGGGGTTTGCCTTCTATGTTGGTGTTTTTCTTGGAATCGCCCCAGCCGGATGATTGGGATATCCAGTTGAGTTCAGTGAGGTTTTTCACGAAACCTCCTTTGATTTGGATTTGAGGTTCGATCCAGTTGGCCCAATCGCATTCGTTACTGCCGAGGTCATCGACGACGAGGTAGAGTTTTTTCGCGTTGCGGATGTCGGCCTTGATGGGTTGGAGGCGCGGGGAATCTGCCGACATGATGACACTCTCGGCTACGGGACGGACGGGTGTGCTGCTTTTGCTTGGCGCAGCGGCGGCGATGGTGACTGGCATGCTTTTGCCTGCGGAGATTTTCGGGAATTCGCTCTCGCGTTTTTCATTAATGGGAGAAGGAGGGAGGGCTTTAAATTCCTGTGATGTGGGGAGTTTGAGGATGATTTTTTTTCCTTTTTCATCGAGGTTGGCATTGAGTGCTTCTTCGGTGACGGGAGAAATTTTTACACCAGTGGCGGGGATTTCCATGCCGGCGCACCAGACGATGGCGTTGAGGGCGATTTGGCGAAAGCCGTCGATGGCCCAGTTGCGGTGGTAGTGTCCACCGGTGAAACCGACGCCACGGCCGCCGTCGGGACGTTGGACACCCCAGAGCAGGGTTTGCGGTTGGCCGATGCCAGCGACGCCGTGCTCGTTCCAGAGATTGATGTATTTTATGATGCGGTCGCGGGTGGGAGTGGCGGTAACAATGTCCATGACCTGATCGCGGTCGGGACGGAAGCGCATGTTGTAGTAAAATTCGTCATAGGCATCGACGACGGGCGGAACGCCACGGGAGATGGGGTGGTTAGGGAGGCACTTGAGGTCGGCTACCCAATGCGGGTTAACGGAGAATCCTGTCTCGAAGGCACCGCCGATCCATGGTTGGTAGTATTTTTTCCCTTCGGCAGGATCGGGGTGGACGGCGTAGTGCATGAACATGATGCCGACGCCTTTTTTGGCGAGTTGATCGACTTTTTCCCAGCCTTTACCGACGACGCTGGTGCCATCGGCATAGATGATGAGGCAGTCGATATCGTTGAGGACGGATTCGTCTTTTGGCCAACCGGAGACGACGGAGGCCTTGAGGTCGAGGCCGCTGTTGTTGAGTTGTGCGGCGAGGAGTTGGCAACCGGCGTTGAATTCGTGCTCGCCAGGGCCGTGGCTGCGTCCGCCGGCGAGGAAGAGAATTTTTTCGGTCGCTTGGCTCAAGCCTGTAGCGAGGAGTGTGGTAGCGAGGAGTGTGGATAGAGTATTTTTCATAGTGGTAAAATGAAGTAGGTAGATTAGTCCCATTGGTGACGTTTGGCACCGATCCATGCGATGAGCAGGCCGACGGCGACGTGGAGGGAAAGGAGGTAGATGCAGGTTTCTTGATTCGAAAGCGTGGTGGAGATGACCATTTCTACGGCTTGGTTTCGGGAGGTGGCGAGGGCTTCGATAGATCCAGACCAAGACCAGTAGGCGGAAATGAATGGGCGGGTGATCCATTCGATTTTTTCTGGCAGGGCGAGCACCGCGCCGGAGAGCGGAAGCTGGAAGCCGACGAGGTAGATCGAGAGAAGCGATGCTTGTTCTGCGGTCTTCATCATAGCGGAAATACCGAGGCAAACAGCGGTCATAGAGGCATTGCAAAAAAGCAGAAATAGGGCGTGCTGACCGAATTCTCCATCGAAGGGAGAGAAGAAAGGTAGGTTGACAAAAACAGCCATCCACAATGATTGGGCGACGACGAGGCAAGTGAGGAAAGCGACCTTGCTGGCGAGGTAGGCGGTAGGACTGAGGCCGCCGAATTTTTCTTTTTCGTAGATTTGGCGTTCGCCGGCGATTTCACGTGCAGAGTTGTTCGATCCCATGAGCCCAAGCAGGACGACTTGGAACATGATGATGCCAGAAATGGCAGAACCGGCTTTCATCGTGTCTTGGCGTACGCTTTGCTGTTCCTTCATCTCGATTTCCATGTTGGATTGCTTGATGTCAGATAACGAACGGATGGGTTGATTTGCTTTATCGCTGAAAAGGGCGACGAGCACGGGGAAGCACAGCATGATCGCGAGTTGAAGGAAAACTTGGCCACGGTCACGGAAAAAGATGCGCCACCGCCGTGAAAGCAATGTCATGAATTGGCTAATGGCAGATGGAGTGCGCACATCTTTTTCCTCTTCGCCCTCTTTGATTTCAGGGACTTGGAGTTCACCTTCTTTCATGAGGCGTGTGCGGAGAATATTAATTTTTTCCTCGTAGGCGGCGCGATGTTTAAGCCACGAGGTTTGCCAACGCTCGGAGGGCTGTGTGGAGAGACGTGGGTAGATTTCCTCTGTGTCTTTTACCGAAAAATAATGCGTCAGCATGTCGGGCGGGCCGTGGAATGCGACTTTTCCCTCATGCAAGACGAGGATGGAGTCGTATAGTTCGAGGTGCGCCAATGAGTGTGTGACGGAAAGCACGATGCGTCCTTCTTTACGAGAAAGTGTGTGTAGGAGTTTCACAATATCACGCTCCGAACGTGGATCGAGGCCCGAAGTGACCTCGTCGCATAGGAGCAACTTGGGATCACTAACCATTTCCATGGCGAGACCAAGACGGCGCTTTTGCCCCCCAGAGAGGACTTTCACGGGGCGTTCGGCGATGGCGGTTAAACCCGTTTCCTCCAGTGCTTTATCGATACGGGCATCGAGATCCTCCGCGTTGCGCGTTTTGCAACGCAGACGAGTGGCAGCCTCGATGCTTTCATCGACTGTCAGTGGGTCATAGGCGATGGAAAATTGCGGAACATAGCCTAATTCCGATGGTTCAAAGTCGTTTTCTGACAAGTTCTTGCCATTCCACAAAAGCTGACCACCGCTCTCAGCATTCATGCCGGCGATGGTTTTCAGTAACGTCGTTTTGCCGCATCCAGACGGGCCAACAATGGCCATGAAATGCCCCCGCGGAATACGCAAGGAGACGTGATCGACAAGGTTTACCTCTTCTCCTTCTTTTTCGATGGCAAAACAAACATCTTGAAGCTCTAGCATATTCGTAAACTAGACGCTTCGATGCTGCAAAATCTTTCGCTTGTGACGTAAAAAATCAGACATAAATGTCATGGAACCTCGCAAGCGCTAAATAGACATCAGTGCTTGCTCCATGGCTTCGAGGCTTTGATCGATGTCTTCATTGCTATGCGCAAGGGAGAGAAAGCCGGTTTCATAAGGACTTGGCGCGATGTAAACGCCTCGATCAATCAAGGCCCAGAAGAACTTTTTAAACAATTCCAAATCTTGCTTCATTACACTCTGCAGGTTGACGATTTCATGATCGGCAAAAAACAGGCAGAACATCGAGCCGACGCGATTAAATCGATGCGGAATACCTTTTTTCAAAAAAATCGACCTGATACCCGCTTCGAGACGCGCACCAATGCCGTCGAGAGTTTCATAGGCACCTGCTTTTTCGAGCTCGTGGAGTTGCGTGATTCCAGCGACCATCGCCAAGGGATTGCCGCTGAGCGTTCCCGCTTGATACACAGGGCCGAGCGGGGCGAGATGATCCATGATGTCCGCTCTGCCACCGAAGGCGCCTACGGGCAAACCGCCGCCGATCACTTTACCGAAGCACGAAAGATCCGGCGTAATGCCCTCTAATCCCTGCACTCCTGCTTTTCCGAGACGGAAACCAGTCATCACTTCATCAAAAATCAGCACAGTCCCGTATTTCGCCGTGATATCACGCAGCAACTGCAAAAATCCCGGCTTTGGTAAAATCAATCCCGCATTCGCTGGGTAAGGCTCCACAATCAATGCCGAAATTTCATCCCCACATTTGGCAAAAACTGACTCTAGTGCCTCCGGATCGTTCAAAGGTAAAACAATCGTCTGCGCCGCAAATACCGCTGGCACACCCGCACTATCGGGTTCGCCATGCGTTAGCGCACCAGAACCAGCCGCGACGAGGAGCGAATCGCTATGTCCATGATAGCATCCGTCGAATTTCACGATTTTATCCCGTTTGGTAAAACCACGAGCGAGGCGGATCGCTGACATCGTCGCCTCTGTACCAGAATTCGTCATCCGCACTTTTTCCACCGACGGCACCCACTGGGTAATCATTTGTGCCATTTCTACTTCCAAGACATTCGGAATGCCAAAGGACAGCCCATTTTTCGCCGCTTCATGAACGGCATTGATCACCGACATGGGAGCGTGACCGAGAATCGCCGGCCCCCATGTGCCAATGAAATCGATGTAGCTTTTCCCATCAATATCTTCGATGCGACTCCCTTTCGCGCGACGAACAAAAAACGGCTCGCCGCCCACATTGCGAAACGCCCGCACGGGGGAATTCACCCCACCGGGAATGAGCTGTTTTGCGGTTTGAAATAACTTAGATGAGATCGGATAGCGCATGGCACGGCAATCTTGCGCACTTTTCGCATTCGGGAAAGGGGAAAAATCTTCTTTTCTCACCTACCATTCTCGCTATTCTCCCCTACGTGATCGCGCTCTTTGACATGGATGGCACACTCATTCCATGGGATTCCCAAAAATTTTTCTGCCGCCACGTGTTGCGCCGCTACCCGACTCGTAGAGCGTTTTTATTCACCTTTATACCGCTCTTGCCCTTTGCTGGCATCCTCGGGTCTGAGGGTCTCAAACGCGCCTTCCTTTCTTTTATTTGCGGCCTAACAAAAAATGAAGTCAACATCCTTGCGGAAGAATTTGCCCATGAATGGCTCGTCCATCAAGTTTGGCCGGAAATGTTAGAAATCCTCAAAGCTCATCAAGAACGAGGAGACATCACCATTCTCATCTCTGCCAGCCCAGCACCCTACGTCACTGCCTTTGCGAAAATGCTTGGTTTCACCCACGCCATAGGGACAAACCTCACTTTATCTAACGAAAAAAAGTTTCCCCTTTATCCCGATCTCATCAACAACAAAGGAGACAACAAAGTCAAGCGCATCAAAGAACTTCTCGGCGCAGAACATTTTCGCCCTGACGGCACCTTACATAAAGCCCACGGCTACACCGATAGCTGTGCGGATCTTCCTATGCTAGCCCTCTGCGATAACAACACCTGCATCAATCCCGGCAATCGACTCACCCTACTCGCTGAACAAAAAGGCTGGCAAATCATCCGCCTACCCCGCCCGTGGAAATCGAAAGTCCACCGTGCATGGATTCGGCTGAAGTGCATTACGGGGATGTGATTTGCACCTTTTACGATAACGCGTAACCTGACTACAACCATATTCGATTCTGTGGATTCGACAGAAATTTATCGATTTTCCTAACAAAACAATGAGGCAATCCATGTGACGAAATTGTTGCAGGAATTACGTAGCGAGATTCAGAAAATCAACTTCATTGTAGCGGCCTCCGCGCTAGCTTCTGCTATCGCTTTCCAACATACCTAACCATTCGCACTACACTATGAAAAACAAATTCTTTTGGGGATCCATCGCCTTAACAGCGATGCTCTCATCATCACAGGCAGCACTCCTTTTCGGCGTGACCACAGATAATCAGCTCGTTAGTTTTGACAGCGCAAACCCATCCAATTTCCTGTCATCTGCAGCAATCAGCGGATTGTTCGGGGCAGATGGAGTTACCGCTGATCCGAGCGGAGCAATTGTCAACATGGCAGCACGCTTAGGAACAGAGCCTGGCTCGGTCACATTCTGGGGCTTAGACGGCAATGCCAATCTTTACAACATCCACCTCAGTGGCGCTACTACGCTGATTTCTTCTGGATTTTCCCCATCAGGATTTAGCGCAGGTTTCTCTTACGATCCCTTCAATGACAACCTCATTTACGCTGGTGATAACGCAGAAAACTTCTCACTTTCACTGAATGGAGTAGCCACCGCAAACATGAATCTCACCTATGCAGGTGGCGGCACTCCATCCATATTCGCTCTCGGCATCGATCAAGCTTTTGGCACCGCTTACGCGCTGGACGCAACGACTGACAGCTTGTCCATGACCATTGATCCTCTGTTCCCCAGCAATGGAGAACTTACCGTTGTCGGCGGCCTTGGCGTGGATGTAGCATCCTTCGGTGGCATGGCCATTGACGAAGACGGCAATGTGCTCGCCGCACTCTCAACAGACGGAAACACCTCCAGTCTCTACTCCATCAATAAAGACACCGGCGCCGCCACGGAGATCGGCAGCTTCGGTGCAGGAGTAGGAATGAGTACTATCGTTGTTCCTGAACCATCCGCCTGCATCCTCACTGCAATCGGCGCACTCGCACTGCTACGCCGTCGCCGTGCCTAATCCTTTCTTGTCCTAAAACTACCAACCAAAACAACACTGCTAAAATATGAAATACACTACCACATCAATCCTCGCCAGCCTCGCACTGGCTTCCTCCCTGTATGCACAGGGCTTCAAAACCTCCGAGTTCTCCTACATGGCTGGTCAGCCATCTGGAAACTTCAACTACGAGCCACTCGTCACCGTTGGTGACCGTGTGCCTCTAACAGGCGATGCTACCAAGTCATTTGCCATGGCTGGTATCCCCGATGCTTCCGGCATTTATCGTGACCGCGTCACGGGTGAAATCATCCTATTTTGCGCCCACGAAGTAGGCCGCGATGTTCTCTCCACTGCCATTCCGGGCGAAACACCCTTCCGCGGTGCTTATGTTTCCCGCTTCGTTCTGAATAACGACGGCTCAGTGAAAAGCGGCAACGTCGCTTACACTCAAGTTTTCCAAGAAAACGCTCTCTGGGGCAACACCCCACGCTCTGGTGCAGCCAGCGGCTTCACCCGCTTTTGCTCCGGCTCCTTTGCAGGACCACAGCACGGACTTGACCGTCCGATGTTCCTCACCAACGAGGAAACCTTCGGCTCCGCTCAATTTTCCAGCGCCAATGATCAACTCGGTGCTCAGTCGGTCGCCATTTTCGATGGGAAAATGCACACCCTTCCCGCTCTTGGCCGCGTAGGTCGTGAAACTACCATCGTGCAACCACGTCGCGATGCGAAAACCGTAGTTATCTCCACAGAAGACGCCGGTGCTCCATCCTTCATCTATATGTATGTTGGCACAAAACAACGTCGCTCCAACAGCGGACTCGACAAAAACGGCCTCACCAACGGTGAAACGTATGTTCTTTGCTCGAAAAATCAGCACGACAACGAAGGAACATTCACCAGTGGTTCAGTTCCCGTGCAATGGCGCAAAGTCAACAACGCGAAAAACCTTAGCGATGCCCAATTGATCTCCGCTGTCGATGCGCTCGGTGCTTTTGGTTTCGTCCGCGTGGAAGATGCAGAGTTTGATCCAGCGTCTCCTACTCGCAATTTATTCCTCGCCACCACAGGAGGCAGTCTTTCCAACAGACTTGGGCGTTTGTATCAATTGACCATGAATCCCACCAACCCTGAGGCTGATGGTACACTCACCGTAGTTTACAATGCCGACACCATCATCACCCCTGGCGGCTCTGTCACTGGTGCTAGACTTGGTTCTCTGGAAAATGATCCCGATGGTAATGGCCCATTGGAATCAACCGGATCTATGGGTTCCTACACGGGCGGGGACATCAACGCTGGCGTGGACTTCTGCGTCAGCGTGGACAACATCGCCGTCAGCAAGGACTTCATCGTTCTTCAAGAAGACCGCAACACCCCAGCGGATGCTGTTTTTGCCAAATACGGACGCAACGGAGCCATCTGGACGCTGGATCGTAAGAACGGCAACATGGCCAAATTGCAATCGACCTTCAACTACGCTCAGGTTCAAGCCCGTGACGGTCACGGGCCTCTCTCCGCAGGTCTCTGGGAGTCATCAGGCGTGATC
>CAMAYN010000022.1 GCA_945862285.1 Akkermansia muciniphila
TGGAGGTCAATGTGGATGCTACCGGAGGTAAATGTGGCAGATGTGGTGTATGGGGATTCGAAAACAACAATCTGCCATTTTCATTCCAAAAGTCTTGATCCATCACGGGTTCTCGGTTTTTATCTTCGGCGTTAGTCAGTCCATGGCGATTTTTTGTCCCCTCCCCCTTCCCATGATGGCTTTCCTCTGCAAAATTTTTATGAACAAATCCTTTAGTCTCATGCTTGCATGGCGCTACCTCAATCCGCGTCGCGCATGGATTTCTACCATCACGATGATTTCGGTGATTGGCGTTTTACTCGGTGTGCTTGTGCTGGTGGTGGTCATGGCAGTTTATGCGGGCATGGAACAGGAACAGAAAAAGCGACTGCTCGGATTCAGTCCGCATCTTTTGGTGCAGAAAATTAGCGACGGCGCGAGCCCTACAAGAATCGATGATTGGGCGCAGGCAACAGAGGATCTGAAGAAAATCCCCGGCGTCATCCAAACCTATCCTCACGTGGAGGATAATGCGATTGTCGATTCGCAATCATTTCAACGCCCGATTGGCTACCAAGCTGTGGATACTAGCGATGCACAACAATTTGCCGCGATTGATGCAATTCTTGATCGGAAAAATTACCCAAGCTCCACGGCCGATTTGGGTTTAGATGCCCGCGCAGTGGTTTCCTCCATTCTCGCGGAGCAATTCGGCTGGAGTATCGGCGATAAAATCAATCTCTATAGCACGCGGAATTTTGATCAGGTATTTCGCGCTTATAAAAGCACGGAAGAGCCTGTGGTGCGTGATCGTTTTCCCGAAGAAATCAAAGCGATCCGAGCATACATCGAGCAAACATGGCGCGAGGATGAAAACGGCTTTACCATGGATTCCGCAGGCATGGGGATACTAAATCAACTCGAAGATATTTATCATGCCAACCGCTTACGCACTGCTGAGGCGGAAACGATTCAGGAGGCGCTGGACATTTTACAAGAAGCGGATTTCGATGAAAAGGCGCGCACGGCCCATTTCCCACAAGGCACAAAAGCAGACATGTCTGCCATCATTAAAACATTGGAAGAGGCCGATCAAAAGCAACTCGATAGCGATGAACTGATGCAATTGAAAGACATCGTGCTGCCACGCGAAGTGGAAGTCGTGGGCATTTACCAAGCAAGCCTGATGGTAAAAATGCCGGATGTGTTTTTACCCTTATCGATCGCACAAGGTCTGTCCTGTTTAGAAGATAGCGTGCAGGGAATCGCGTTGAAAGTAGAAGATCCGTATCGACTTACCAAAGTGATGCCAGGACTGCTGAACCAACTCTCGCCGCAATGGTATGTGACGACTTGGGAGGAACAATATGAGGGATTTTTTAATCTGATTAACCAACAGAGAGTGATGATGTATTTTGTTTTATCTTTCATTATTCTTATCTCTTCCTTCTCGATGATGGCGGTGATGTTTACCGTGACGATTCAGAAAAAACGGGAAATCGGGGTGATGAAAGCTCTTGGTGCCACGCCGGGGCAGATCATGCGCGTCTTCGTCTATCAAGGGACGATCCTCGGTGCGGCAGGCTCATTGCTGGGAGTGCTACTGGCTTTTGGTGTATTGGCGATCCGTGGAAAATTGATGAATGGCTTACGCGTTTTTGGCTTTGATCCATTTCCGCAAAATATGTCTGGCTTTGACATATTACCTGCTATTGTTGTGCCCAAGGATTTAGTGATCATTTTTTCCATGGGGCTTTTTCTCTGCATTTTTGCTTCCTTCATCCCCGCATGGTTTGCCGCAAGAAGCGATGCCGCGAAATCATTACGAAATATCTAACAATAAAAAAAATCGATGCGCATTTGGCTCATAATCGACGGCACCAAGCAAGGCCCATTTACCCTACAGGAAATCCTAGACCGCATTCATGCAAGTGAACTCCCAGCTACGACTTACGCGTGGATTGAGGGAATGAAAGAATGGAAACCCATCGGTGAGATGGAGAACTTTCGGCATGAATTCGAACCACGCGACGAGGAAGAAGAAGCTGTCGAGGTAAGAAAAACTGCCCCCGTTACAGCGCCGATCACCGCTGGGCTGCTGTGGCGGCGTTGGGCGGCGCGGGTCTTTGATTTTACCGTGTGGCAGTCATTATGCTTCGGTGTCACTGCCGCGTGGGGTATGCCCTTAAAGGAGTGGATTTATGCGGGGGTATTTTTGCTCTATGTGATGCCGGTGTGGATTCCGATCGAGGCACTGATGCTGTATTATTTCTCATGGACGCCGGGCAAAGCGTTACTCGGGCTCCGCGTCAGCAACGGCGATGGATCATCGCTTTCGATTGGCACGGCACTGATCCGCTCGTTGCGAACCTTTTTGATGGGGATGGGTGCCGCATATCCACCGATGACGTTTTTTTGCCATTGCTTCGGATGGTGGTTTACCCGCAAAAATGGGATTGCGATTTGGGATAATCCCCAGAAAATCCAAGTTACTTCCAAGCCGCTGAAATGGTGGCGCTGGCTCATCTTAGCGATGACTTGGTTTTTCGCGAGTAACATTCTCGCCGTGCCTGCCGTCCCCGTGATGATCGAGATTATGCAGGAAAGAATGCCGAATCATCCATTTCTGAAATACATCAACCAGTGATCTTCATCGCACTATGTAACCGCACTATTGCAAAAGGAAAAAATGCGCTTACTATTGGCGTGTAATGTTCCGTTTGGCTCTGAAAATGCTGTTTGGTGATCCCACCAAGTACCTGATGTTGGTTTTCGGAGTCACCTTCGCTTCCTTTTTGATGGTGCAGCAAAGCTCGGTGTTTTGCGGATTAATGCTATGGACAACGGCGACCATCAAAAATGCCCCCGCCCCGATTTGGGTGGTGGAAACAGAAGTTCGCCAAGTGAATCAAACCATCGCCATGCGGGATACGGATCTGACGCGCATTCGCAGTGTGGATGGCGTGGAGTGGGCCATGCCGCTTTACTCTGGTGTGCAAAACGTCCGCCTCGACGATGGCAGCCTCACGGTTGTGCAACTCCTTGGCATTGATGCCACTACTTTTGCAGGCGGGCCTACGCGCATGGTCGAGGGCGACATCACCTCACTGCGCCAACCCAATGCCATTATCGTCGATGAGCTAGCTACCGTAAAATTATCCACTGATCCAAAAAAGCCGTTGCAGATGGGCGACAGGCTGGAAATTAACGACCAAGAAGCGCGCATCGTCGGCATCTGCAAGGCCATGCGATCGTTCACTGGCGGGCCGTACATTTGGACGACGTATGATCGAGCACTGAACTACGCCCCGCCACAACGAAAAATGCTCTCCGCCGTTCTGGTGCAAAACCAAGCTGGCACCACGCCCGATCAAGTGGCGGAACGCATCGACCAAGCAACGGGATTAAAAGCCTTCGTCAACACAGGTTTTAAAACATCGGAGCGCGATTTCAATACCGCTACGATTTTTTGGTATGTGAAAAATACTGGCATTCCCATTTCGTTCGGCACGACGGTGCTCGTCGGATTCATCGTCGGTGTCGCCATTTCCTGCCAAACGTTTTACCTCTTTGTGTTAGATAATCTCAAGCACTACGGCGCGCTAAAAGCGATGGGCGCATCGACATGGAAACTCTGCATGATGCTTTTTAGCCAAGTGGCTGTCGTGGGCTTTGTGGGATATGGCATCGGCCTCTTACTAGCCTCGCGTTTCGGCAGCTTTGCGTTAACAAATAAGCAACCGCCCTTTTTTATGCCGGATATCATCCCAATCGCGGTGCTCGGGGTGATTATTTTCATCTGTTTCCTTTCTGCCCTGCTCGGAGTCATTCGCGTAGCGTTGCTGGATTCCGCCATCGTCTTCCGAGGATAAAATTGTATGTCTGAGTTATCTTGTCACATATCAGCCACGGCCGTTCGGAAAAGTTTCGGACAAGGAGCAGGGCGCACGGAAGTATTACGCGGCGTAGATCTGCAAGCCAACGAGCAAGAAATCCTCATGCTGCTCGGCCCATCCGGCTGCGGAAAAACGACGCTGATCAGCATCATCGCCGGCACTCTCAGCGCAGACGAAGGAGAAATCATCGTCTTCGATCATCAATTCCACACCATGAGCAAGAGCGAAATCACGAAATTCCGTGCTCACAATATTGGCTTTATTTTTCAACAATTTAATCTGATCCCCACCGTCACTTGCGAGGAAAATGTCTGCGTGCCATTGATGATTCAAGGCAAAAGCATGAGCAAGGCTCTCCCCGCAGCGCGGGAAATGCTCGATCGTGTAGGTCTCGCCGAACATCGGAAAAAACGCCCGAACCAACTCTCCGGCGGGCAGCAGCAACGTGTCGCCATCGCCCGCGCGCTCGTCCATCGCCCACGTTTGATCATTTGTGATGAACCAACCGCCGCCCTTGATGCGGAAAATGGCCTGCGCGTTATGGATCTTTTCCGCGAACTCGTCCGCGAGCCAGGACGTTGTGCCATCGTCGTCACCCATGATCATCGCATCCTTCATCATGCCGACCGCATCGCCACCATGAATGATGGAAAAATCGTGGAATGTGTGCCGACCACCGACTTTGACTTTGACCATCACCAATAACATTTCACCATGAAATCACCCATCATCCCGCTTATCTTCAGCCTACTTTTACGTTACGGCAGCATCGCTTTGGCCATCTTTGGCATCTATCTGATTTATAACATCAGCGCCCGCATCAAAGCAGACGAACCAACCATACCCAGCGCGCCCCCGCAGCCACCACCAGCACGTCCTTTCGCCGAATTGATTGCTGCGAATGGCATCATCGAAGCCTATGGAGAAAATGTCACCATCGCCGCACCACAGCCCGGACTGGTCGTTGATGTGCCGGTGAAGGTCGGCATGAATGTCAAAAAAGACGATATTCTTTTCCAACTCGACGCACGGGAAATGCAAGCGGAACTTGTGTCTACGCAAGCAGGCGTTGCCGAGGCGAAAGCCAATCTCGCCGTTGCCGGCGCGCAGATCCATCGGGCAAAATCACTCTTTGATCGTCTCAATTCCGTGGAAGACAAACGAGCCATCATTGAGCAAGATCTGCAACAACGACGCGACGATCTCACTGTAGCGGAAGCACAACAAGCCGCGGCTGAAGCATCGCTAAAATCTGCGGAAGCAAAAGTGGAACGCATTAACCAACTGATCAATCGAATGACTGTGCGCGCGCCTCGCGATGGCACGATTCTCCAATGCCAAATTCGTGCTGGCGAATGGGCTAGCTCAGATGCCAAAAACCCTGCCATGATGCTCGGTCGCACTGACATCCTCCAAGCTCGCGTGGACATTGATGAACAAAATGCCTCGCAATTAAAAAATACCAAAAATGCCATCGCGCACATTAAAGGCGACCGACAAAACCCCATACCTTTGAAATACGAATACACAGAACTCTACGTAATCCCCAAGACCAGCCTCACAGGCGCATCCACGGAACGCGTTGACACGCGGGTGTTGCAAGTCGTTTTTTCTTTTTCTCCTCCAAAAAATACTGCCGTTTATGTGGGGCAGCAGGTCGATGTGTTTATCGAAAATCCATAAATCCGCGATCTTGATCAGTCAGCCACTGTGGTAAAAGCTGCGCTGAAATTCCCTTCATGATCCGTGATTCTCCGTTGGACATTCGTTCGGTTTTGCCTATATTTCCCCACGTGACATTGAACAACCAAAACGGTGCGACGCAGCCATTAATTGGTAACTTATTGATTGCCAGCCCGGCACTTATCGGGGGGATCTTTGAGCGAAGTGTGGTATTATTATCAGATCATTCCGCAGAGGATGGCGCATTTGGCTTAGTGCTCAACCAACCAACGGGGAAGGTTGTGGGAGATGTTTTGCAGGGAGAAGTGTTTCACCCGTTACGTCACATCGCCGTTTTTCAAGGTGGGCCCGTAGCTGAAGATAATTTATTCTTCTCCGCTTTCTGGTGGGATGAAAAAACTGGCCTTCAATCATCCAATCAAATCGCCGCTGAGGAGGCCATTCGACTTCATCAAAAATCGGGCACTTTGCTCCGTGCCTTCGTCGGCTACTCCGGCTGGAAATCGGGACAACTCGAAGACGAATTGAAGGAACAATCGTGGATGGTGGCACCGCCGAGCCGAGAAATTCTCGGCCTGAGCCATGACCGTGGCTTGTGGTCGAGCGTACTGCGCGGGCTTTCTCCCTTTCACCAATTGTTAGCGGAAATGCCACGCAACCCACTGGCGAATTAACGAATCGAATTTATTCCGCTTTTTTCTCGGGAAGGCTCTTGAGGCTAGTGGTAAGAGCCGCATCTCCTGGGCGCCCATGAAATAGAATTTTTCCTTCGGGTGAAAGTAACACCGCTGTGGGAATATCCGTCACGCGTAACTTTGCGGCGATGCGGTCTTTTGCACGATCAATCAATTGCGCACCGGCTAACGGAGGATCTTGACCAGCCAGGTAGTCCTTCGCTTCGGCAACAATTTCCGATTTATCACTCACAAGCACATTCAATAACGCCACGTTATGGGATAGCAGTTCAGGATTTAAGGTTGAGAGATCCGTGGTGGCTGTCTCGCACTCGTCCGACCACGGGGACCAAAAATGAATCAATGTTGCTGCTTTTTCCCCAGTGAGAACGCGAAGGTGAGAAGGTTTTGCATCAGATAGCGCGGGGAGTTGTACGTCGAAGGAAAAAGTCGTCGATTTTACATGTTCGGCGAGACGCATTTTTTCGATGTAGGGAGTGAAGGCGCTGGCTTGATTCGGGCTCAACCACAGAGCTTCCGTGATGTGTTTTTTAAATGCTTCGTTGTTTTTTTCTTTGAGCGATTTAATGGCGCGGGCGAACTCAATCACCGCCAGAAAATCCTCTTTGGTGGAAAAAATTTCCGTATCATCTAAGGTAAAAGTCGCCGAGATTTTCTCTAATTCGGGCAACAGCGCGACGATGCCGTCTTCATCATTATGTTGCACATGAAAGAGAAAGCGTGCCTCGAGTCGAGCCTGAGGCGCTACGCCTTGTGCGCTGGCATTTTCTAACGCGGCTTGTAACTCGGCAAGGGTGGCGGGGATGCTAAAAAGAGTATCCAAGGCCGCTTCGCGGGGTGGCAAATCTGGCGGCGGCGCGTCAGGCAGTGGACTTTCTTGCGCGGCGGCTATCGTGATCATGCTCGCACAGAGAATCGTTTTTACGGAGACAGCACAGGCGTGTTTGAAGCGATTCATGAGAGCGTAAACGTGAGGAGTTTCGTGCGTTCCGCAATTACTGCGCCGGGATGATAATTTTTTTCCCAAGAACGACGGTATCGCTGGTCATACCATTTGCTTGCTTAATGGATTCCACGGGGACTTTGTAGATGCGACTAATTTTCCACAAACTATCTCCGGGACCCACATAGTGCTCACGTGCGCCAGCGGCATTAGGCGGATTCATTGGGATATTCGCGGTATCGCCTGGATTCGCTACTACCGGAGGCGTGGTGGCACCCTCGCCGTTAGCGATGGCAGGTTGATCACCGTAGGCCGCATCCCCGTAGGTAGGGTGTGGCGCGGGTGTTAATCCTGAATTTTCACTCGTATAAGTAGGAGTTGGCTCTGTATCGTAATTTTCAGTAGATCCATCACCGCACGAATTCAGAAGAAATACGACAGCAGGGAGCAATAACAAGGATGGAATTAGGGCGGGAGATTTACTTTTCATCACCCATTAAACGTCGAGATGTTTTGATTTATTTCTAAAAAATTTTCGCAGCGAGAAATTCTTCATCACTTCGTGGTTTTTCCTTGCTTGCCATGGAGAGCACTCATCGCTAGCCTGCCCCCGCTATGGCGCTTTCACCAAACGAACAGATGGAAATTTTGCGAAAAGGAACATCCCGCATTATTTCTGAAAAAGAGCTTCTCGAAAAACTCGCGCTCGGTCGGCCATTACGTATCAAGCTTGGCCTTGATCCCACAACGCCCGATATTCACCTTGGGCACACGGTGGTATTTGAAAAAATGCGTCAATTTCAACAGCTAGGACACCAAATCGTCATCATCATTGGCGACTTTACCGCCACCATTGGCGATCCCTCTGGTCGATCCGCAACGCGCCCGCCACTTTCTCGTGAGCAAGTCTTGATGAATGCGAAAACCTATACGGAACAAATTTTCAAACTCCTCGATGAATCGATCACCGAAGTCGTTTACAATGGCGATTGGTTCCGCAAAATGACTTTTGAAGATGTATTGCGATTGAATAGCCGTGTGACCATGCAGCAAATGCTCCAGCGCGAGGATTTTAAAAATCGCATCGAAAATGGTCAAGAAGTGCGCTTACATGAAGTCCAATACCCCATCGTTCAAGGCTGGGATTCCGTCGAAGTTCGTGCGGATGTAGAGATCGGAGGAACGGATCAGTTGTTTAATTTGCTCGTTGGGCGTGACTTACAAAAAGAAGAAGGCATGCCGCAGCAATGCGTGATTACCATGCCTTTGTTGGAAGGTCTCGATGGCGTGAAAAAAATGAGCAAATCCTATGGCAATTACGTAGGCGTTAGCGAAGCTCCGCAAGAAATGTTTGGCAAGCTGATGAGCATTTCTGACGAGCTGATGGATCGCTACTACGAGTTATTGCTAGGGGAAACTCGCGACCCCGCTGGACACCCGATGGAAGCGAAAAAATCGTTAGCGCAGCGCATTACTGCTCGCTATCACGGTGCTGAAGCAGGGCAATCCGCGAGAGTGGAATGGGATACACGTTTTTCGAAAAAAAATCTATCTGATGCGGAATTGCCCGAGATTTCTCTCGCAGAAATTCCTAGCGAATCCAACGTGCTATTTGTCGTCGCTCATGCCTTCAGCAAGGCATTCGGCCTAGAGAAATCCAATAGCGAATTACGCAAGCAATACATCACCACTGGCAGTGTTCAGCTCAACGGAGAAAAGCTCACCGATCCCAACGCGCTTTTCCAAGCGAACGTCAACGATGTCTTGAAGCTCTCGAAAAAACATGCGGTGCGATTGGTTGAATAACGACAAAACACTTTTGCCACGATGAATACGACACAAAGTGTTCCTACAGGTTGTTTGATTGGCACTTTCGCGATCTTTTCTGCATTACTATCCCTATTTAGTGCATTCGGACTCTACAAATGGATCATCTTACCCGATGAAAATCGGCATTTTGATTACAATTTCTGGAGCTTATTCGCTCGATTTTTTGCGGGGATTTTTTTCTTCTGGCTGTTAAGCTACGTCGCCGCGCGCGTCTTACGGGCAACCAATTTTAAAGGCTACGACTCACGAGATCCGTCTCAACCATTTTTGAAGTGACTTATTTTTCCGCCAAGTGCTCGCGCACCGTGCGATACAGCTCCACAACGTGGTGATCATGAAGTTGGTAAAAAACTTGCCGCCCTTCCTTTTCATAACTTACCAAACGTGCCGCCCGCAAAGTCCGCAATTGGTGTGATATCGCCGAATCTGTCATCCCTAAATGACTCGCTAAATCACATACACAACAGCGCCCCATCGCCAGTAAAGAAATCAATCTCAGCCGCGTCGGGTCAGCCAGCGCCGCGAAAAATTCCGCCATCACCTGCGACTCTCGCACGTCCATCGGACGCATCTCTACGCCCTCTGCATGGTGATGATGCTCACTACATATCGCTTCATCTTGCTCAGAATGTGCCGAATTTACCGCATTTGCTTTGCTTGTTTTTTGCCCTTGCGCACCCACAGATTCACTTTTGCATCATTTGCGAAAAATAACAATCGACAAATATATGAATAAATGCTCATATATTCGCGCCATGAGCACAACAACAACAAAATGCGCTTGCCCAGATTGCACATGTGAGATCCATGAAGGACATCACGTGCAGAAAGACGGCAAAGATTATTGCAGCACCAATTGCGCCGAGGGACACATCTCCGGCGAAGGTTGCTGCGAAAATTCCTGCCACTGCCACGGATAAAATCGTCCCACATTTGGACGATTCATCTTGGAATCCCACCGCGCTGTATTTCGTTACGGCGCGGTTTTTTTATTTCATCGAGAGCCACTGACAATCCCCATTGAAAAACCTATCTCGTTGCCGCGTATCCTTTATTAATTTGATATGCGCCAGTTCAACTTCCTTATCCTTTTCTTGACCATGCTCTCCGCTTGTTGGGGGTATTCTCCTCAGCTAAATCAAATTTACCCAAGAGGAGCACAACGCGGCACAGAAACGGAATTTCACTTTTACGGCGATCGCCTCTCGGATGCCCAGGAAATCCTCGCCTATCGCCCCGGCATCACCTTTTCTCCAATCACCATCCACGATGCAAAACACATCAGCGCGAAAGCAACCATCGCCGCTGAGTGCGAACTCGGAGAACATCAATTTCGCCTCCGCTGCACGGGAGGAATCTCAGAAATGAAAATCGTTCTCGTCGGTCAATTTCCCATCACAGCGGAGATAGAACCGAACAACTCTTTCAATACCCCACAAAAAATCACCCTCAACACTACCATCCACGGCATCGTCAAAGCGGAAGACGAGGATTATTTCAGCGTCTCATTGAAAAAAGGCCAGCGCCTCACCGCCGAGATCGAAGCCATCCGCCTCGGCATGGATATGTTTGATGCCTATGTCGCAATTATCGATCCCAATCGTTTTGAACTCTCCGCAAAAGACGATACCCCACTCCTCCGCACCGATACCTTCGCCGCTATCATTGCTCCCGAGGATGGCGAATACCGCATCCTCGTCAGAGAGGCCGCCTACGAAGGCAGCGACAACTGCCACTACCGCCTTCACGTCTCCTCCGCGCCGCGTCCCAGTGCCGTATTCCCCACCGGTGCCATGCCAGGAGAAACGGTAGAGTTCACCTTCCTCGGCGACCCCTCAGGCCCCATCAAACAAACCATCACCTTACCCAACTCCTCACCTCTTTCCCCTCACCCACTCTTTTGCCTTGCCGATGGATATTCTGCACCATCGCCCAACTGGGTCACCCTCAACTCCTTACCTTACTCGAACGAAATCGAACCAAACAACTCCCCCAGCGAAGCCCCACTCTCCCACCCTGTTCCCTGCGCTTTCCACGGTATCATTCAGGAAAATGCCGATGTCGATTGGTTCCGCTTCTCTGCGAAAAAAGGCCAATCCATCGTCTTTAAAACCCAAGCTCTGCTGCTCCGCTCCTCCCTCGATCCCATGATCAACCTCCATGACGGACAAGGAAAATTTCTCATCCATAACGACGACCAAGGTTCTCTTGATAGTGTCATCTCATGGGACTGCCCCGCCGATGGCGAATACCTGATCCGCATCACCGATAAACTCCAAAAAGGCCAACCCGACTTCACCTTCCGCATCGAAGCAACCCTCCGAACTCCGAAAATTTCGGCGGCTCTCCCCGTCGTTGAACGCGTGCAATCGCAAAAATGGAAAATGCTCCCCATTCCACGCGGCAATCGATACGCCACTATCGTCAATTTTACTCGTGAGAACTCCAATAGCCCACTGCAACTTCTCGCCGCCAACCTCCCCTCAGGCATTACCATGCACGCACCGCCCGTACCCAAAGGCTCCACTTCCTTCCCTGTTCTACTTGAATCGCTACCAGATGCCCCCATCGCCGGTGGCCTCTTTTCGTTCCAGCTCAAACCACACGGCGAAGGCACTCCCGCCGACCTCTCTGGCCTCCTCACCGAACGCATCGAACACGTGGACATCAACAACCAAGGCTCCTACCACGGCACCACAGTAGATCGCCTCAGCATCGCCGTTATCGAGGAAATTCCGATCCGCGTCGACCTCATCCAACCACCCATCCCCATCGTAAAAAACGGCAATCTCGACCTCACTGTCAAAATCACACGAGCACCTGATTACAACGATGCATTCACCCTACGCTTCCTGTGGTCTCCTCCTGGCATAGGAGCCCCCGTCACTATTGATGTCCCCAAGGACTCAACAGAAATCACTTACAGCATTAATGCCAGCAGCGATGCCGCCCTCGGCACGTGGCCCATCGTCATTCTAGCCGAAGCCAATACCCCCAAAGGCCCCATCCTTACTGCTACCAATTTCGCCAATCTTACCATCGCCGATCCATTCCTCACGGCCAGTATCGACATCTGCGCCACCGAGCAAAATAAACCCACACCCATCATTGCCAAGCTCGATGTCACCACCCCATTCGAAGGTAACGCCTCCGCCGAACTCCTCGGACTACCTCACGGCGTCACCACAAAGCACATCCCCTTCGATAAAAATACCAAAGAAATTATCTTTCCTCTCAACGTTGCAGCCGATGCCACCATCGGTAAACACCAAAGCCTCTTCCTGAAAGTCCTCGTTCCCCAAAATGGCCATTCCATCACCCATCAACTCGCTAACGGCGGCACTCTTCGGATTGATGCCCCCGCCGTCGTGGCAACAGCCAAACCAAAAAATTCCACAGATGCCCCCAAACCCACCAACATCTCCCCTACCCCACCCACGACCAAGCCCCTTTCCCGTCTCGAGCAACTCCGCCTCAAAAAATAATTCCCTCCACACCCCCCCATCAAATCCAGCCCCATTCGGCATATTCCACACACCTAAAATATTTTTATAAAAATTTCATCCTCAAAAAAAGGAAGTTCCACGCCATTGAAGAGCTTTCCGCAGCAAATCATGCGCAAAATTTACGGCAAATTGTAGATTTTTTTAGAAATTTTGCCTTCAAAGAAATTTTCACTTTTTTAGAAAATTTTTTTCCCACCTAGACCCATAAAATCAGTCAGGGAAAGACCAAGCAAAATCAATAGATTTACAAAGTAACTACATTCTCAATAGCGCAATATGTAGTATTGTGAATAATTTGTTGATACTACATGGGGAATTTTATCTTTGACGCACCGAATGTTTTCCACTAGTTTTTCCGTCGCTCGCCAATGAAATACTTCTTCATTGGCACTGGAACTGCTACACCATTTTACACATGATCGCCACACCCTCAAACACCACCACAGTCACCCTAGGAAATTCCACTTTCACACTCGACAAAGAGAAAGCCGAGGCCGCCTTCGCCGCCAAGCGCGTCATCAACGGTCGCGACTCGATGTTCTTCAACATTCTCCCCCTCAAATACACATGGGCTTACGAACTCTACAAGACCATGAAAAACAACCACTGGGAACCCGAAGACATTCCCATGCAAAAAGACGTCGAGCAATGGCGCTCCAACGAAATCTCCGATGTTGAACGCTGGATCATCAAAATGGGAATTGGCTACTTCTCCGCCGCGGAAGGCATCGTTGGTGACAACATCCAACACGTCACCCGCGAGCTTGTCACCGCTCCCGAACTCAAACTCGTCCTTGGACGCCACGCCCACGAAGAAAATATCCACGCCGACTCCCTCGTTTACATGATTTCCTCCCTCGGCCTTAACCCCCATGAGTGCGAAGCGATGTTCGAGGACATCCCCACCATCACCGAGAAAAACCACTTCGTCGTATCGAACAGCCGCTCCATGCGCCGCGACATCGATCTCACCGTCACCACCAATAAACAATCCCTTGCCAAGAACATGTTCCTCTTCGGCCAAGTCATGGAAGGCACCCAATTCTACGGACTCTTCGGTATGATTCTCTCCCTCTACCGCCAAAACAAATTCCCTGGCATCGGCCAAATGTTCCGCTACACCCTGCGCGATGAATCCAACCACATCGAAGTCTTCCGTAACCTGCTAATGGATCTCGTCGATGAAAACCCCGACATCTGGACGGAAGACTTCCGCGAAGACCTCCGCGCCACCATGGCCGAAGGCATCCGCCTCGAGAAAAAATTCATCCGCGACTGCCTCCCCGTCGCCTCCATCGGCCTCAACGCTGCCGATTTTGAGACCTACATCGACTACATCGCCGACCGCCGTCTCACCTCCTGCGGCCTAGCTCCGCTAAACGCCAGCACCACCAATCCCTTCCCGTGGCTCGCCGAAATGATGGACATCAAAAAAGAGCAAAACTTCTTCGAAGGCCGCGTCACCGAATACCAAAAAGCCGGTGCCCTAGGCCAAATCAACGACGATGATCTATGATGCAAAGTGGTGAGTGTGAAGTGAGCAGTGATCAGTGTTATGAGTGATGTAAAAACATTTGAAGACTTAGAAGTATGGAAGCGTGGATGCCAACTCGCTGTTGATATCTGCGTTGGAATGCACGATTCGAAATACTACGCACTCAAGGATCAAATGACACGCGCTACCTTCTCCATCCCCTCTAACATCGCAGAAGGCTGCGAAAGAGACAGCACCGCTGATTTCATAAGATTCCTTCGTTACAGCAAAGGCTCATCTGGTGAACTTCGCACACAACTCTACGTGCACGAACGAGTTATGAAAAAACTACAAGCCCCCGGCCTAGACAACGCCATGCACTACGTTGCCGAGACCAAAGAAATCTCCGCCATGCTTCAAGGCCTCATCAACGCCCTAGAACGCAAACAAAACAAAGACTCCACCCCCTGATAACACTGCTCACTGCTCACTGCTCACTCAAAACTCACTACTTCAATACCATGTACCGTAACCTCACACTCGAAGAAGACCTCGCCCTCAAAAAAGTCATCACTGACCGCAGCGACATCGCCACCAATCAATTCGCTTGGCGCGAAGTCCTCGGCAAAGAATTCCATTCGACTCATCCCGAGATCACCGTCACCTCCGGCAACGCAGAATCACAATTCTCCCTCGCCCAAGTCGCTGACACCATCGGCTCTGCCCTCACCGACCTGCTCATCTCCCGCCAAACCAAACAAGACACTATCTTTAACGACACCAACCGCGCCTTCG
Organism: Akkermansia muciniphila; assembly: GCA_945862285.1. Classification (GTDB taxonomy): domain Bacteria; phylum Verrucomicrobiota; class Verrucomicrobiia; order Verrucomicrobiales; family Akkermansiaceae; genus UBA956. The sequence goes on from CAMAYN010000022.1 coordinate 14,802, forward strand.
TTTCTGCCGTCGCCCACAGCGTCGCCAAATCACTCACCAAAAACATCGAAGATGGCGGCCGCCTACGCCTCACCGAAAACGACCTCTACCTCCTCATCGAAAAGGCCCTCGTCGAAAACGACGCCTACGATGTCGCCAAATCCCTCGCCTTCCGCCGTTCTTTCGAGCGCAGTGGCGACGTCGATGTCAACGCCGCCCCACAAACCATGCCCGTCCGCCTCATCCGCCGAAATGGCAACGTCGTCCCATGGTCGGAGACCAAAATCGAAATCGCCGTCCGCAAGGCATTCCTCTCCATCCGCGAGTCCGCAGAGCCCGCCGTAGAAGTCGCCAAAGCCGTCACGGAGCGCGTCCGAGTCGGTGAACAAGCCTTCGTCCACATTGAAGATGTTCAGGACATGGTCGAAGAAGAACTTGGCCGCCTCGGCTACTTCAAAGCCATGCGCTCATACATGGCTTACCGTTTCGAACGCGCCCGCTACCGCAGCGACCACGAGGATCCCGCTGATGACCCGAACCAACAATCCATGATCGTCGTCACCGACGAAAATGGCCAATCCGCCTTCTGGGACGGTCTCGACCTCAAAAAACGCATCACTTTCGCCTCCATCGGCCTCGACCTCTGTCTCACAGAAAACGAAATCGAACGCGAACTCCGCCGCTCCATCGGCTCGGAAATTTCCGCCCACGACCTCAAACAAACCATCATCCTCAACGCCCGCACTCTCATCGAGAAAGATGCCGACTTTGCGAAATTCGCCGGTCGCATCCTCCTCACCTACATCTATGAGGAAGTCCTCGCCTGGGACATCACCCGCGATGGTATCAACGGCATCAAAACCGCCCACCGCAACGCCTTCAAAAAACACCTCACCCACGGCGTCAACATCAAGCGCATCCACCCCGACCTCATCGCCGGTTTTAACCTCGACACCCTCGCCGATGCCCTCGACCCGAGTGCCGACCTCGACTTCGACTACCTCGGCGTGCAGACCATGTACGACCGCTACCTCATCGTCGATAAAACAGGTGCCAAACAACGCCGCCTCGAGACACCCCAATTCTTCTGGATGCGCGTCGCCATGGGACTCTTCAAGACCGAACCAGAAAATCGCGAGCAATGGGTCATCCGCCTCTACAATCTCTACAAAGGCCGCCGCTTCTGCTCCTCCACGCCCACCCTCTTTAACTCCGGCACCCTCCACAGCCAGCTTTCCTCCTGCTACCTCTACAAGGTCGATGACTCGATCGAGTCCATCATGCAGCGCGGCATCGCCGAAAATGCCTACCTCTCCAAATGGGCTGGCGGCCTCGGTGGATCGTGGACCGCTGTCCGCGGCACCGGCGGTTACATCCAAGGCACCAATGGCGAGTCCCAAGGCATCATCCCCTTCCTGAAGCTCCACAACGACCAACTCGTCGCCGTCAACCAAGGCGGCAAACGCCGTGGCTCTGGGTGCGCCTACCTCGAGACTTGGCATAACGACATCGAGGACTTCCTCAACCTCCGCGTCAATACCGGCGACGAACGCCGCCGCACCCACGACATGAACACCGCCAACTGGGTACCCGACCTGTTCATGAAGCGCATGGAAGCCCGCCAACACTGGACACTCTTCCGCTCCAACGAAGTCCCTGACCTCCATGACCTCTACGGTAAAGCCTTCGAGACCCGTTACACCGAATACGAAGCCATCGCCGCCACAGGAAAAATCTGGTCACGCCAACTCCCCGCCATTGACCTCTGGAAATCAATGCTCAAAATGATTTTCGAAACGGGCCACCCATGGATCACCTTCAAGGACCCTTGCAACGTTCGCTCGCCCCAAGACCACTGCGGCGTCATCCACTCTTCTAACTTGTGCACCGAGATCACCCTCAACACCAGCGACGAAGAAACCGCCGTCTGCAACCTCGGTTCCGTGATCCTCGACACCCACATCAACGAAGACGGCATCATCGACCACGAAATGCTCAAAGAAACCATCACCGTCGCCATCCGCGCCCTCGATAGCGTCATTGACATCAATTTCTACCCCACCGTCGCCGCAAAAACAGCCAACTCTCGTCACCGCCCCATCGGCCTCGGCGTCATGGGACTGCAAAACGCGCTCTACAAAAAAGGCCTCTCCTTTAGCTCACCCGCCGCCATTGAGTTCAACGACGAATTCATGGAAGCCATCGCCTACTACGCCTACGGCGCCTCCTCCGACCTCGCTGCCGAACGCGGCACCTACTCCAGCTACAAAGGCTCCAAGTGGGATCGCGGTCTTCTTCCCCAAGACACCATCGATCTGCTCGAACAAGAACGCGGCGTAAAAATCGACACCCCCCGCGGCGGCAAGATGGACTGGACCTACGTCCGCGAAAAAATCGCCCGCCAAGGCATGCGCAATTCCAACGTATTAGCCATCGCCCCCACCGCTACCATCAGTAACATCATGGGCACCACCCCCTGCATCGAGCCGAACTACAAAAACCTCTTCGTCAAGAGCAACCTCTCTGGCGACTTCATCATCCTCAACTCCTACCTTGTTCAGGACCTGAAAAAAGCTGGCCTCTGGAGCCCCGAAATGCTCGATCAGCTCAAATACTTTGACGGCGAGCTAGAAGACATTGCCTCCATCCCCGACGACATCAAAGCCCGCCACCAAACTGTCTTCAGTGTCGGCTATGAGGCCATCGTCGATGCCGCCGCCCGTCGTCAAAAATGGATTGACCAAGCCCAGAGCGTCAACCTCTTCCTCAAAGACCCCAGCGCCGCCGTGCTCAGCCACATGTATCGCCGTGCCTGGAGCAAAGGGCTTAAAACCACGTATTACTTGAGAACCCTCCAAGCCAGTAATATCGAGAAAGCAACCACCAACGTTGCCAAAGAAATCCGCGGCACCATGGGCGCCACCACCACCGCCCCCAAACAATACACCGAAGCCGAGAAAAACGCCTGCTCCCTCGACGCCATGTTGAACGGCGGGACTTGTGAAGCTTGCCAGTAAAGCAAAAAAGATCAGACTGATCCGTCTAATCAGTCTGATCAGACGGATCATTTACCTAGCCCATGAAAAAGCTAAGACCAAGTGGCGGCTACAGAGACACGGCGAGTTTCCAAACCGCCACCATCATCTATGATGCCACCTACTGGTTTTGCGAAGCATTTCTTGACCCACGCTCCCGCACCAATGACCAAATGTTGCAGGCCGCACGCAGTGGCAGACAAAACATCGCCGAGGGCAGTCGCGCCTCCGCCACATCTTCGCAAACGGAGCTCCGTTTGGTCAATGTGGCTCGCGCAAGCCTCGAGGAACTGCTGCTCGACTACGAAGACTACCTCCGCCACCGCCGCCTCCCGCAATGGGACATGAACGGCCCCGAGGCACAAGCCGTGCGTGCTGTTCCATTCGCATTTAAGAAAGATCAGAAGGATCCGTCCAATCTGTCAGATCTAACAGATGCCCAACGCTGGGCGCTCTATTCCCCGTGGCTTGACCACCAAGACCCCGCAGTCCGCGCCAACGCGCTCATCTGCCTCATCAACCAAGCGAATTTTCTGCTAGATCGCCAAATCGCGGCCTTAGAAGCCGCCTTCATCGATGAAGGCGGCTACAGCGAGCAACTCGCCACTGCGCGCCTGCATAAGCGAAAAAACGATCTGTCCGATCGGACAAATCCGACCAATCAGACAGATCATTCAAAAGCAAAGCCCCCACCATGCCCACAATGCGGCGGCCTTATGAGCCTGCGCACTGCCAAAACCGGCACCAACGCTGGCCAAAACTTCTGGGGCTGCACGAACTACCCGAACTGCAAAGGAACCGTGAAAATCTAGCCGTAACTTCCCAACTCGCAGGCTTGGGCGGCATGTTCCTATGTGCGTGATTTGATGGTGTAAGAGCTACATACATTTCCCAATGAGTCGTTGGAGAATCCGGGATTTTTTTCCGATACGCAACGTCGATGAAACGAACGCACAAAGCTCCGCAACCCGCGATGCACTTGGGAAAAAAAGTCGCTGTTTTTCATGCCGATCGCTCGCAAGGCCCATCCATGTCCCAGCCACAAAACAAGCGCACAACTGTAGCCAAGGAAATAAAACCACATTCTTTGGAGCGCATTCCAGCCGTCGGGATGATCGGCACTTAAGCGATCGCGATGGTAGGAAATATGCCCCACTTCATCGCGCAAGATCAACCCACACATGGCCGCGATGGGGGCATCTTCGCAGTGGCGGCGAATGATGCGATAGTACACGGTGCTAATGATTTCCACCTGTAACAAAACCAGCATTTCGAATTGCGCTCCCATCAAGCGACGCACGCGTTGAAATTGCCGGAACGCCAATGTATCTGTCACAAAATTCCCTTGCAACCGCTTCACGGCACCACTGAGCAAACGCGAGTGCTCCGCCTCTTCCCGAAACCATAAATCCGTTACTTCTCTCGTGCTAGCTGAGGTTGCGCGATATTTTTCCGCATCTTTCGCAATCAAACAACACGGCCCACCGCCATCGCCGAGTTGGTATTCTGCCAGCGACCAGGCCAAGGCATGTCGGCGTTTTTCCTCCATTACAAAAGGCAAATCCCATTCGGGCTCTTTGCGATTGAGACGATTGTTTTCAAAATGTCGGATCCATTTTTGTTGATGTGCTTTCATAATGTGTGTGTGTATTTCATTTCCACCAAACGGCAGCAGCACATTCGCTGATGAAGATGAATGCTCTGTGTTTCGTGCATGAAAAATCCGTGAATCTTTTTCGATCACTCGCGTGAGCAATCGATGATTTGCCAAATGAGAAATCGCGCCTTTATTTCCCCCGCATGTCCCACGAAATTTTTTCCCAAGCCTACCTAGGTTCTCTGATTGCCGATGCCATTGCCATGCCCGTGCATTGGTATTATGATCGCGATGCTCTGCGTCGCGAATATGGCGAGATCACGGGCTATCTCGCTCCAAAAAGCCCCCACACCGGTTCCATCCTCTGGCGCTCCCAATACCAAGCTCCGAATGAAAAAGGCGAAATCCTCCATGACCAAGCCGTCTATTGGGGGCAACGCGGTGTTCACTATCATCAATTTCTCCAAGCGGGGGTAAATACGCTGAACTATCAACTCGCCCGCGAACTTGTTACGCTTTGTCATGCCACAGGCGGCTATGATCCCGACCGCTGGCTGAACCATTATATCGACTTCATGCTGACACCCGGCAAACATCGCGACACCTACCTTGAAGAATATCATCGCGAATTTTTCACCCGCTATGCTAACGGAAAAGAGCCACGAAAATGTGCCATCGCCGATGAACACATCGGCGGCCTCGCACAAGTGCCCGCACTCTGCTACATCCTGCGGGATTCTACTCTTGAAGAAATGCGTGCCACAGTAAAATCGCACGTCGGCCTCACCCATGCGCATGCCAATGTGCAACGCGCTGCAGATACCCTGACACGTCTTTTTTATCGAATCGCCGAAGGACAAACACTGCGCGGTGCCATTCAGCGCGAAGCCGGAGACTGGATCTCTGGCACCAAGGCCGAAAAGTGGACAACGCAGCCAGACACCCATGTGATTGGTCAACGCTTTAGCCCCGCCTGCTACATTGCCGAATCCATGCCAGCATCACTCTATCTTTGTTGGAAATACTCTGATGATACCGCCGCAGGCATTTTCTCCAACGCCATGTGCGGCGGCGACAACTGCCATCGCGGTGCCGTAGTAGGTTCCCTCCTCGCCGCAGCGAATGGAATTCCCAGCGAGTTATTGCAGAACCAGCACCTACCGATTCTCCCCGTCGTTTCAACAAACTAATTGGAATTTTTACCAATGAACCCAGGTGCGTACCCTGAACGAGTCCGCAACCAACGAACCAAACTGCCAGTGTATTTCCCATTTTGGAAGGTGGCAAACACGCGTGTGCTGGGGCATTTGAGATTTTACAAGGCGGCAAACACGCGTGTGCTGGGGCATTTGTGATTTTACAAGGTGGCAAACACGCGTGTGCTGGGGCATTTGTCATTTTACAAGGTGGCAAACAGTCTTGGACTGAAAGCAATTCCCTACTTGTGCCGGGTGTAACGGAAAGTGGGGGGCGAGATCGGAGGAGATTTGATCTCCCTTTCCTTTCTGGTTGTCGATAGGATTTTTCAATTTGCTGTTGCTAGTGCGCTATGGATGCTGTTTCCTTCTGCATGCTTTTGGATGTTAGAAATCTTAGCACTCGCTTCCACACGCGCAATGGGGTTGTTCATGCAGTAGAAAATGTGTCATTTTCTGTCGATAAGGGACAAACGCTTGGCATCGTCGGCGAGTCTGGTTCGGGCAAGTCTGTGACCTGCTACTCGCTCATGGGATTGATCCCCAAACCACCGGGGCGAATTCATTCGGGAGAAGCGATCTTCGATGGCACCGATCTGCTAAAAATTTCCGAATCCCAGCTCTGCACGATTCGCGGCAAACGGATCAGCATGATTTTTCAAGATCCTATGACCTCGCTGAATCCTTACTTGCGGGTCTCTACGCAACTCACGGAACCTCTTCGTCTGCACCTGGGGATTAAAGGGCGCGAAGCGATGGAACGTGCCATCGAGGCTCTGGCCGAAGTAGGGATTCGCGATCCAGAAAAACGGGTTCATTCCTATCCACACGAGTTTTCCGGCGGCATGCGGCAGCGTGTGATGATCGCTATGGCGCTGATTACACGTCCCGAGTTGCTCATTTGCGACGAGCCCACTACCGCATTGGACGTAACAGTGCAGAAGCAAGTCTTGGATTTAATCCGGGAGCGTCAGCAATCGCTCGGCACCGCTGTGATTTTCATTACCCATGACCTCGCTGTGGTATCGGGCATGTGTGATCATATCAATGTGATGTATGCGGGGCGTGTCGTCGAATCGGCGCCGTGCGATGTTTTATTTCGCCATCCACGACACGCCTACACCCGTGCATTGCTTGCCAGCATTCCCTCAAACAAGCCAAAAAACCAAATTCTCCATACCATTCCTGGTCTGCCGCCATCTCTCGTCAGCCCCAAAAGCTGCTGCGCTTTCCGCCCACGCAATACACTCGGAATCAGCGAACTTTGCTACACCGATCGATCCCCCGCTCTCGTTGAGATCGCCGCGCATCACTGGGTGCAAGAATGCCCCGGGTGCCTCGCCATTCAATCAGCGGATGCCGTCGTCGCCTAAGTGCATCGCCTAGATGCAATATTGCAAATTTTTTACGTATCGACTTGCGAAATCGTCCAGACGTGTTATTCCACTGCGTATGCGATATTTCACTCTGTTCGCCATGATTGTTTTTCCTGCCGCAGCTCAGGTAAAGACTGTCACTCTGCACCCGCTGATCAACGATCTTGTAAAAAAAATCGGGGGCGAGAAAGTTGACAACATTGATCTGATTGGCGAAACGGGAGATCCACATCACTTTGAGCCCAGCGCCGAACAACTGCGCCAAACCACAGGACGGCAACTGTATTTTCTCTCTGGAAAAGGCTTAGAATCCTACCTCCCCTCCTTACGCAACATCATTAAGGAACCTGCACGAATCATCGAAGTGGGAGAAACGCTGCCTACGATCGAAGGCGGCTGCGCCACTTGCGATCACGAACACGAAGGACATGATGACCATGCCGCGCACGAAGAGGAACACGATGATCTCGCCGACCCGCATTGGTGGCACTCCATCGAAAACTTCCGCCGCGCTGCTCGTGTGATCGAAAAAGAACTGGCGACTACCGATGCTGCAAATGCGGCATTTTATAAAAAAAGCGCTGACGAATACGTAGGCAAACTGGAAGAACTAGAACGCTGGGTGAGGAGAGAGATTGCCACCATTCCCAAGAATCGTCGGCACCTGGCGACCGCGCATGATGCATTCGCCTATTTCTGCAAAGACTACGGCTTCACTGCCTACCCCGTGCAAGGGATCAACCGCGAGCAATTACCCGACGCAAAAAAACTCGGATCACTGATTGCCGAACTCAAGAAAAATCAAGTAGCAGCTATTTTTCCAGAAAAAGAATCGAATCCAAAAATTCTTACATCGCTCACCAAAGAAACCGGAATCAAACTTGGTGCAGCACTCAGTGCCGACGGGACAAATTCCGCCTCATACGAGGAAATGGTGCGCAACAACGTATCTGCCATCGTCACAGGACTAAAGCCGTAGCCTAGAATCTCAAAAATAGAGCTTGCTACACGACAAACACAAGGCTACACAACCGCCCCGCAAATTATATTTTATGGCTAGCACACCAGTAATCAATCTCCGCAAAGGGCACGCCGTTCGTCACAACAATGAAGTATGCATTGTCATCAGTCACGAGTTAAAAACCCCGCCACGTATGGCCTCGTATGTTCAAATGTCTGTACGCAGCGTCAATACGCAGAAAGTATTTAACCTTCGATTAACGTCGAATGATTCGATGGATAGCGTCTTGCTTGAGCGCATTCCTCATGAATATTCTTACAAAGATTCGGGCGGTTATCACTTTCTGAATAATGACACCTACGAGGATGTTGTGGTTCATCAAGATCTGATCGAGCCAGTGAAATACTATCTCATCGAAGGACAGACCTACACTTTGCTGTTCACGGATTCAAACGTTGCCGCAGTAGAACTGCCGCCATCGATGGTAATGATCGTTGCCGAGTCTCCAGAAGGAGTGAAGGGCGATTCAGCTAACAATGTGTATAAAGCAGCGATTATGGAAACGGGACTCACCATGCAAGTGCCGCTTTTCATTAATCCCGGCGAAAAACTCACTGTGAAGACAGAAGACGGCTCTTATCTTGGCCGGGCTTGATAAGTCGCCGATAATAGGCTTCCTCAGCTTTCCGTAAAAAAAAGTCGCTCTGACGGGCGGCTTTTTTCGTTATTTGCGCATTTTTTTAATCTCCCAACAGGTGCTTGCCCAAGATGGCGAGTTTGCGGAATTTGGAAAGGCTGTAGCGTTTATCGAAAACGCGAAATTGATCTGCACGCATTTGGTCTAAAACGGTGTGATAGATTTCTGCCATCACTTCTGCGGCCAGTAAGGCACGGCGGTCACTTTCGGGAAGCAACTTTCGCGCTTGCAAGTAGAGAGCTTCCGCCTTGTCTGCGAGTTTACTCATCATTTTGCGAAAACGTTCGTCATAGACTTTAGCTATCAAATCCCTCTCACTGTAACCAAACTCGGACATGATTTGGCGCGGCAGATAGATTCGATTTTCATTGGCGAGATCTTCATTTACGTCACGTAAAATATTCGTGAGTTGGAGTGCATGCCCTAGCGCTACAGCATATTCCTCGGCTTGTGGATGCGATGCACCGAAAAGCCGAATGGAAATGAGACCCACGGCACTGGCGACTTTCCAGGTATATTTTTGGAGGTCTTCCCAGGTTTCAAAACTTTGGGGTTCTGTATCCATGAGGCATCCTTCAATCACTGCACTCATCAGCAATGCCGGAATCTGGTATTTTTCCACCATGGCAATCACCTCGCGCTGAAAGTCATCGGGATTGGCAAAACCGGAGAGGATGCCGTTTTTCCATTCAAGCAGAGCCGTTTTTCGCTGCTCTACTGGGCGAGACTCATCGTCGGCAATGTCATCGATGACTCGACAATAAGCGTAGAAGACAACCATGTCATCTCTGCGTTCTTTGGGTAGGATCGTGAGCGCATAGGCGAGATTCGATTTGGCCTTGCGTGTAATTTCCGATGAAGTCATTTGATGATGCCCCAGTGTCCCGTAGTAAACGGCCAGAGAGAAAATAATGCAGGTCCGACGAGATTGTATTCTTTCGCAGAACCCCAGTAGCGGGAGTCGAGAGAGTTACCCGAATTGTCACCAAGAGCAGCGTATTCGCGCATGCCTGGCGGCGCAGTGGCCTTTAGCTCTAACACATCTTCACTCGTTTTAATTTCCACGCTGGGATCTTTACTAGCAGCGTAGGAATAACCCGTTTTTGCCGTTGAACTTTCATTGGGATATGTCATTGCCGTAGCAATCCCCTTTTCCGAAGCAATCTTCCCATTTACCATGAGGTGGGGCGAATCGATACTTAGCTTGTCGCCAGGAATCCCGCATAGACGTTTAATATAATGCGTGGCCTTAGACTGTGACGCACTGGTCGATGTGAACGGAGCAATGCGTTTTTCAAGACCTATGGTATCAAAAACAAAAACTTCCCCACGCTGGGGACGGCGGAAATGATAAGAAATTTTATCAACTAAGACGAGATCTCCTCCATCGATGGTGCCGCGAAACATGACATCGCCTTTTTTAAATGACATGCCGAGACAGTTCCCGTTATCGACACCCGAAATGGCCGACATTGCCTCGTTCACAGGTGCAGGAAAAGTGACGGTTTGCCCATTATCAAAAATAAACTGAGTCCGCGAAATAAATAACAAAGAAGAGTCCTTGTAACCACGAATGGTTCCTGAGGTAGGCGAAGTAATTTCTGTCCAACTGCGGCTGCGGGTCACCCAATCAGAGATTTTTTTGCCAATCCAAGGTTCTTTTTCTTCAAATTCTTTCTTCGACATGGCATCCGTAATAATCCCATTCAGGGTCGGTTGCATCGAACCAGTGGGGATGCGAAATGGTTGCAGAACATACGTGCGTAAACCAAGTGCCACGACGAGAGCGACAAAGATCACTTCGACATTTTCCGCAAACCATTCTTGGGGTTTTTGGTAAGGGAGGGATTTTTCACATGTGACATGCAACTGTTTCCCAGCTTCCTGTGCCTCGACCTTTTTGCCTGCTTTAATTGCGACTCGCAAATCATCAATTCGTGATTCGATTTCCTGAATTCGATCCTCAGATAAGAGATCTAGCTTGTAATTGAGAAATTTACGACCTGCTTTCACAAGCAATTCAGCTTCTTTCTTCCACTTTGGTGTCCAAAACATCGGCGAAACTATGAATCACAAAGGAGGAGTTGACAAGTGAAAGCTGAGAAAACAAATTCCATTGTCGAAGGCGTTACAAAGGGAAGAACCACACTTCGTAGTAAAAAAATGATTTCTGCAAAACAGAGTTTACCTGTGCTCACTGCCGTATTCGGCTTCGCTTTGGCCTGGTTTATCAAACCCAAAGGCGAGCATGATGTTGATGTGGCAAAAGATGCTATGCATCAAACCTCCGCAAATAAAATACCCAAACTGATAGAAACGAAGGCCAAAAATGCCTCCGCCAAGACAAATCAATCTCCGACGTATTTGGAAGACATACCAGATCTGCCACCGCAGTTATTAGAAGCACAAAAAAAACTGGATGACGATTTGCAAAATGGCATCATCTTGCGCGACCAAGGATTTCTGCGCCGAGTGACGGAACTACTCGCACTTAGCGCAGAGCAACAAACGGGTCTCATGCGGCTACTCATGGAAAAACGCCAGTCGCTTTCGATTTTTTCTACTCCTGGCTTGACTCCAGATGTCATTCTGGAGCGTGCAGAAAAAGCTGAAACCGCCTATCATGAGGCTTTGTCCAAGATACTGACTTCTTCGCAGATTACCCAGTATAACCAGTTGATTAAGCAACAGTCAGAAAATCGCGCCATTGCCAAAGCACAAAATCAATTTGCTGCTATTTTACAAAACATCGATCTCAGCCATGAACAGCATGCCGCCGTGCAATCTGCGCTCAGCCAACTGGCATTAAAAGAACAACCATCTGCGGACAAATCGCACATTTTTCACGAACTCTACGATACGCTTGGCTACGGAATGGTCGCCAATCGGATGGCAACGGCATCTGCCACCGAAGCAGCAATTTCACGCGAGGAAAATCAAGCGAAAGTCATTAGCGAAGTAGCTCATAACAGACAGCGAGAAAGCAATGAAAAGCTTCATGCGTTAAAGGCCATTCTGACTCCAGCGCAATGGGAACAATACAAACTAACCGTAGAAGCCAGTGATCGAGCCTTTTACAAATCCATGGGGCAATCGATAAAACAAAAGCCTATCGACCCGCAATTCCTCACTCCCGATGCTGAGAATTAATCAAGAAGAAATCGACCCTGCGCTCATCGAAGATGCGTTTCATCGCATTAAATCAGAGCATGAATTACAATCCGAATCATCATGCTGCGAACGCGATGAAGAGTTTTTTGCCAAAGCAGAAGAGGAAGTCATCTATGGCATACTTTTAGCCCAAGAAGCAGAAAAACGATACCCCACCGTGCCACAGGAAGTATTCCAAACCCAATACGAACAAACGATTAAGGATTGGCGCAAGTATGGCGCGTCATGGGAATTGATCGAAGCACAAAGTTTGGCATTGCGCGAGGAAACAACAGCAAAGTTGCGGATGAAATTATTTGCCGAAGAAGTTTGCAAAGACATCGTCACACCAAATGATCAGATGTGTCAGGATTACTACGATCAAAATTTGCCTCTCTATTTTCATCCGCCTTCTGTCCGTGCATGGCATCTGATGCGCACCCCAGATCGGGAGCATCCATGGCTCGAGCACCAGCAAATGACAAAATGGCGGCAAATGATTATAGATGGAGCAGATTTTATCGAATTCGCCCGTGAACACACAGCCAAATCAGATCGAGCGATTGATTTGGGCTGGATCGACATGGAACGTGCTACCAACGCCTTCGAATCCATACTATTTTCCCTGCGGATCGGCGAGGTTAGCCCGGTGATTAGTTATGAAAGTGCTTTTCACCTTGTATGGGTTTCAGAAATCAAACCAGGTCATCATTTTTCCTTTGCAGAAAAAATCGAGGAAATCCGCAATGTATTGATGGAAAAAATGCGTCGCGACGCCATGCGCCGGCTGGCAGAGCAACTCAAAAGCCATGCATGCATTGAAAAAAGCTGACCCTACAAAAAAATTGCCATCAATCAAAATTTCCGATTGCCAATTCCCCATCATTCGATTTATAGTCCGTCCAGCATGAAAAAACTCTCGCTTCTTGCCTTAACAATGGTCGCTCTAACAAGCATGGTTTCCGCAGATATTCAATCACCTCCAGGTGCTGATTTTACTTCGGGACGCAAGCTTGGCCGAGCGTTGTCTAACATTCTTTATGGAATTGTTGAGATTCCCGAAAACATGGTGCGCAAGTCTGACACCTACGGACGCAAAGCTGGCTACTCCTATGGCCTAGTAAGCGGCACTGGTAAAGCCTTTCGCAGAATGGGATACGGATTTTCTGAGCTTTTCACTTTCACCTGCCCCACTTACAGAGGCACATTCAAGCCACCGTATGAAAATTGTGGTCAAGATGGACGCATTGAAATGTCTCCAAGTCAGGGACTCAGTGAATTTCCGCCAGAACTTGGGTTTGAAACGTATTTTTCCCACGTTCGCACGCAAACCTGGTAATCATCCCGATTGACTTATGAAAGAAGATCCCCTTTCGCGTTTTCGCGAAGGGGTTTTTCATTCCTAGCTCATACCGATTCCCCAAAACACACTTCTCCCCATGAAAATGAATATGAATCTCTTTCCGATCTTAAGGTTTTCCTTCATTTACGCCATATTTACTGCAACGCTCACAGCGCAAGTCTTGCCGAACAGCAATCTCGCCAATTCTAAGTCTCAATCTATTGTCGATAGCCAAGCCGTTTTCGACGATATTTGCTTAGGAGAGGCACATAAAATCGTTAGTGACAAACTACGCAAATGCAAGCTACTCGAACTTGCCGTAAACGAGGTGTATCTAGGGCGCTTAGGACTCAACGGATCCTACAGAACCGTCAAAACCATTGGTGGACTGAAGTGCCTGTTATTTTTCGATTGGGATGATGCAAGCAATCTGAAAGAGCTGACCATGCAAACGCAACCTCAGTCGGTCAGTTCTTACGATGGACTTCTGAATAGCACTTGGCGGGAGCTTACGAACTTGCTCACAGAGCTGTATGGGAAACCTCTTCAATCCGCCGATTATCCCGCGTCGTCCAAATTACAAAATGATATGTCGTTGAGCACCCATATCTGGCGGCATCCCTCTGGAGGAACCGTTTTACTTGGCACCTCAAAATCTACCGATGGTTACATGGTCGTGGTGCGCTTCACCACAGAAGTCATTCAGCCTGTCATCATCAAAAAATAGGCTTTCGTTAGTGAGGCAAACGATTTTTGTTGAATTGTCGATTGACTAATCTTGTCGAATGGTACGAATTACAACACTACGAAGGTAAAAAACGCGATTTTCCATCCCCATCAAATCACACCTAGAACTCACATAAGAACATGGATGAACTCAAAGAAAAACTCATCGGCTTAGGACTTTCCGAGGAAATGGCCATGCAAGTCATAGAACTCATGGGCGAATTTTTAAAATCAAAAGTTCCCGCGCCATATCAATCCCTAGTTGAATCCTTTCTCGCAGGGCAATCATCAGACCTATCCAGCATTGGTGGATCCATGATGGATAAAATGAAAGGTTTATTTGGCGGACGCTAACAACAAGACTCAAAAAAATACAATATGAAACATCAAACAAATCTCTCCTCGACATGCAACAGCATGCGCATCATGAAATTCGCCACAATTGCCGTAACACTGTGGCTATTGCATTCTTGCGTAAACCCACCGGGGAACGGCTCAAGTTCATCTTATGGGCCTTTTGATAGTAACGGCAACTACGTCGAAGAGTGGGCGGACAATCCCAAATACAGCCGTGCCAATCACTCCCCACCACCAGTGTCCGATGTCGATGCCGATCTTGTTGCCTCGAACACCACGCCCTTACCTAGCCAAATGCATGAAACACCGCCGCCCGTAACCACAACTCGCACGACGGGGACGACATCTCGCAAGCCAACAACCACCACCAAGCCGAAAAGCACCGCAGTGGTGAAAAGCACCACGACAAAACCACGCGTTTCATCCACGGCATCCAAAACAAAGCCAAAAACGACATCCCGCAGAATTACCGTCAAAAAAGGCGACACACTTTCGGGGCTTGCCAGCAAATACCGCTCATCCGTCACCGCAATTCAGCGCGCCAATGGACTGCGCAGCACGGTGCTGCAAATCGGAAAAACCCTAGTAATCCCCTAAGAAACCTGTCGATGATTCTTCTTTTTCAGGCGTGATAGAAAAAATTTTAAAAAAATCATATTTTTTTTCATTTCATGCTTGCCACTAGTTCAAACTCTGATATCAACGCCGCCCCGCAGTTGATTTGCATCGAGATTCATCACGATCACTTTTGTAATTGACTAGGCGACAATTTATTTAAGCACAACACGAACATTTAGCACCATGGCCCGTATTTTCGGTATCGAAATTCCTAATGAGAAGCGCATTGAAGCTTCTCTTCCCTTCATTTATGGCATCGGACGCCCGACCGCCACGAAAATCCTTGAGCAAGCCGGCATTGATCCGAACATCCGCACTGGACAATTATCGGAAGAGCAACTTGTTCGTATCGCACAAGCCATTCAAACGAACGGAATCGCCATCGAAGGCGACCTCCGCCGTGAGCGCCAAGTCTCTCTAAAGCGCTTAACCTCCATCAACTGCTACCGCGGTCAACGTCACAAGCGCGGTTTGCCCGTTCGTGGACAGCGCACACGCACCAACGCCCGCACCCGCAAAGGGAAGAAAAAAACTGTGGGTGTGAAAAAATAGTCTCAATTTGAAATAAACTACCATGTCCGAGGAAAATACTACTCCAACTGAGG
This sequence comes from Akkermansia muciniphila, assembly GCA_945862285.1. Taxonomy (GTDB): domain Bacteria; phylum Verrucomicrobiota; class Verrucomicrobiia; order Verrucomicrobiales; family Akkermansiaceae; genus UBA956. The sequence goes on from CAMAYN010000022.1 coordinate 30,441, forward strand.
CACTCGAAGCAGTTGCCGCTCCTGCGCCAGAGATCGCCGCTCCTAAAAAAGAGGAAAAGCGTGATATTTTCGCCGAAATCGCCGGCGGAGAAGAGCAAATCGTAAAAATTCACAAAGCCAAAGGATCGAAAAACATCGCGAAAGGCATTGTGCACGTCACTTCAACATTCAATAATACCCTCGTTTCCGTTACGGATGCTCTCGGCAATGCCCTCGGCTGGTCAAGTGCTGGTAAAATGGGCTTTAAAGGTTCACGCAAAAGCACAGCCTACGCGGCTCAAGTCGTTTGCCAAGATGCTTGCCGCCAAGCCATGGGACACGGTCTCAAGGAAGCAGAAGTTCGCGTCAAAGGCCCAGGTTCAGGTCGTGAATCCGCTGTCCGCGCCGTCCAAGCAATCGGTTTGGAAATCCTTTCCATCGTCGATGTGACGCCCGTTCCCCACAACGGCTGCCGCCCTAAGAAAGCTCGCCGCGTCTAATATTTAACAAATTCTACACTCTACTCCTAATCTATCATGGCTCGTTACACAGGACCACGCACCCGCATCAGCCGCCGCTTCGGTGTGCCTCTTTTCGGCTCAAATAAATCTCTTGAGCGACGTAATTTCCCACCCGGTCAGCACGGCATCCGCGCTGGACGTAAGAAGAAAAGCGAATACTCTGTCGCTCTTGGTGAAAAACAAAAACTTCGCTTCCAATACGGCATTCTTGAAGGACAATTCCGTGGTTACTACCAAGAAGCCGCTCGTCGCCGCGGTGTTACTGGTGAAACCATGCTGCAACTTTTGGAACTCCGCCTCGACAACGTTTGCTACCGCCTCGGTTTCGGCAA